>NZ_JACYUV010000003.1:0-487408 GCF_014841935.1 Stenotrophomonas sp. CFBP 13725
GGCTCTACCGGTCGGCTGCGGTGGGATCTCGCCAAATGCAGCCGACTGAAGTCGGCTCTACCGGTCGGCTCTACCGGCCGACGATACCTGCGGGCGATACCCGTCCACCCCGTTCCCTGACGCGCTCAGTACAGGTCCATCGGATCCACATCCAGCGACCAGCGCACTTTGCGTGCTTCCGGCAGGCCGTGCAGCAACGGGGCGACGTGGTCCAGCACGGCGTGCAGCAGCGGCCGTTGTGCGCTGGACAGCAGCAGTTGCGTGCGCTGGTATCCCGCACGCCGGGGCATGGGCGCGGGCATCGGGCCGAATGCTTCCAGATGCGGTTGCTCGCCCAGCAGGCCGCGCGCAGCCAGCAGGAACGCGTTGGCCTGCTCGACCTGCTGGGCTTCGGCCCGTAGCAGGGCGAGATGGGCAAACGGGGGAAAGCCCGCCGCGTGGCGCTGGGTCAGTTCGGCCGCCGCGAACGGGTGGTAGCCGCCGTTCACCAGGGTTTCCAGCAGCGGATGGCCCGGATGGTGGGTCTGCAGCCAGACTTCACCGGGATCGCGCGCGCGGCCGGCGCGACCTGCCACCTGGATCAACTGCTGGGCCAGCTTCTCGGTGGCGCGGAAGTCCGACGAAAACAGGCCTTCATCGATGCCGACCACCACCACCAGGGTCAGCTTGGGCAGGTCGTGGCCCTTGGCCAGGATCTGCGTGCCGACCAGGATGCCGGGCTGGTCGCCCAGCGTGGCCAGTTGCTGCTCCAGCGCGTCGCGGCGCGAGGTGGTGCTGCGATCAATGCGCAGCACCGGCACGTCCGGGAACGCCTGCAGCAGGTGTTCTTCCAGTCGTTCGGTACCGATGCCCTGTGGCTGGAGGGCCAGGCTGGCGCAGGCGGGGCAGGCCAGCGGCGCCGCTTGGCGGGCACCGCAGTGATGGCATTGCAGGCGGCGGCCGGCACCGTGCACGGTCATGGGCGCATCGCAGCGCTGGCAGGGTGCGGTCCACCCGCAGTCGTGGCACAGCAGCACCGGCGCGTAGCCACGGCGGTTCTTGAACACCAGCACCTGCTGGCCATTGCGCAGGTGTTCGGCGATGCCCTCCAGCACCTGCGGCGACAGGCCATCGCGCAGCGGGCGCTTGCGCACATCCAGGATGCGCACGCGCGGCGGCCGCGCCTCGCCGGCGCGTTGCTTCAGCCGAAGATGCGTGAAGCGGCCAGCGTGTGCGTTGTGCAGGGATTCCAGGGCCGGGGTCGCGCTGCCCAGCACAACCGGTACGGCCAGCGCCTTGCCGCGGACCAGGGCGAAATCACGCGCGTGGTAGCGGATGCCGTCCTGCTGCTTGTAGCTGTTGTCATGTTCTTCGTCGACGATCAGCAGGCCCGCCTCGGGCAACGGCATGAAGATCGCCGAGCGCGTGCCGACGATCACCCGTGCCTCGCCGCGCGCTGCGGCCGCCCAGACGCGCGCGCGCTCGTTGTCGTTCAACCCCGAGTGATACGCGTGCACCGCGATGCCGAGGCGACCGCGGAAGCGCGCGAGGGTCTGTGGGGTGAGGCCGATCTCCGGCACCAGCACCAGCGCCTGCCGACCCTGTGCCAGACACTGGATGATGGCCTGCAGGTAGACCTCGGTCTTGCCGCTGCCGGTCACCCCGTCCAACAGGAAAGGCACGAATCCCGTTGAGGTGGTGATGGCCTCGACGGCCGCCGCTTGATCCGGATTCAGCGTCGGGCCGCCCAGCGGGCTGGCCTGCATCGGCGCCACGCTCAGCGCGACACGTTCGGCCAGGCCGCGCTTGCCCAGACTGCGTGCGGCGGGGCGCCAGTCCTCCATCCGCGCACCGATCACGTCCTCGTCAACGATCGCGTCGGCCAGCAGTTCGGCCAGCTGCCGCGGCCGGCTGCCTGCGCGCAGGCCATCACGCTGATCGCGCCCGGCCTGCGTGAGCTGCCAGCCCCAGTGATGGGTGTCCGGCATTGGTTCGCCATGGCGCAGCGGCCCGGGCAGGGCCATCGACAGCACCTCGCCCAACGGGGCATGGGTGTAGCGGGCAAGCCATTGCAGGCTCTGCCACAGCTCGCCCTGCAGCACCGGCTGCGGGTCCAGCCATGCGATGGCCTGACGCAGGGAGGCGCCCTCTTCGGCCGTACCGTGTCCGGCCACGACCCCCACCAGTTCGCGGGGCCCGAACGGCACCCTGATGCGGCAACCCACGACGTCGCCCGCGGCCGCGCCATCGGGCGGCAGATAGTCGAACAACTGCGGCAGCGGGACGGGGAGGGCAACGCGCAGGGTGGGTGACAGAGCGACCATGCACTCAGTGTAGCGGCCGGTTCAGCCGACTCGCGACCCGGGTTCAGCGATCTCACACTTCAGTGAAGACAGCCTAAACACGAGCTAAATATAAGACTCCATTGGATATTCAGGGTTATCCACATCTTCTGTGGATAAGTCTGTGTGTTAGCGGCGGTGTAACGCGCCAAGTCCCGATGCCGACAGCCGCATTGTTCTCTTGGTCAAAAAATAGCCACACAATATTTGTCTTTAAAATCAACGTGATGAATGTAAAATGCCGTGGAAACATGAGCCGGGCTGCGTTTTGGCATCAGCGAACATGACGGTCCATGACGCTGTGCACAACCTGCAGCACGATCCCCGCAAACGCGCAAGCCCTCGGCGGCACCAGTGACGACCCGTTATCATTCCGCGTGAATTCCTGGAGTACCCGATGACGGCTGCGTCCGCCCCTGTTTCCCCCACTGCGGCCGGTGCACTGTCGGCATTCCTTCGAGGCGTCGAGCGCCGGGCGCTGGTCGTCGCTGAGCTGCAGACCGGCGACCCCGCGCGGGCCGAGCAAGCCCTCGTGGCGGTCATGCGGGCCTTCGCCGCCGTGGCCAGCGACCTGCCCATGGCACAGTGGCCGCCGCGCTTCTGGGCGCTGCTGGCGGCCCGCCAGGCCCTGCGTGACACGCCCACCGGCCGCTGGGACGGCGGGGTGGCCCATCTGGGTGAACTCGACCCGCTGGTCCGCTTGGCACTGCTGCTGCGCATCGGCGCAGGCCTGGATGAAGATACCGCCGCACGGCTGTTGGACACGGACGTGGATGGTTATCAGGAAGCGCTTGCCGCCGCCTGTCCCCGCGACGCGGGTGGGCAGCCCGACGCCCACGGCTGGCGGGTCCTGGCCGAAGAGGTGCAGCAGCGCATCCGGGAGCTGCCAGCGCAGCGGCTGAAAGAGCTGCAGCAACCGGTGGCGGGAGGCAAGAAGGAGGCATCGTCGAAGAGCTGGCGCGCGCCGGCCAACGAGCAGCGCAGCACGCCGGTGCCGCCGCGTCGTCGGCCCTCGCAGCAGCGCCGCTGGCGTGGCCCGGCGATCCTGCTGGCCACTGTACTGGTGCTGCTGGTGGCCGGACTCGGCTGGCGCGCGTGGCAGGGCCGTACCCCGGACGCCCCCGCGATCGTGCCGGAGGGTGCCGTGGGCGACGCCGGGCCGGTGAAGGTGGAGGCGCTGGACACGGATGCGCCCAAGGTGGCCCCCGCCGGCACCGACCCGATGGCCACCGAAGATGCCGCGATGCTGGCCGACCCCGATTTCCCGCTGCTTGCCGACGCGGACCTGCATGCCTGGTCAGCCGCGGGTGGCCCGCTGCCGGTGGACGAATCGCAGGCAAAACCGACCCGTCCGGAGCCGGTGGCTGCTGGGCTTGAAACGGCCGCGGCCGATGAATAAGTCGGTCGGGGGGCTGCTGCTGGTTGGGATGATGATGTCGACCGCAGCGCAGGCCGCGCCGGACCGCAATGTGCTGCCGCTTTCGTCATCGAGCGGCCCCGCCGGCGTCCCGGTCACGCCCGCGCCCGCGCTCCCGGCCTGGGACCAGCTCAGCCCCGAGCAGAAGCGTCAGCGTCGCAGTGACTACGCCGCGTGGCGATCAATGAGCGAATCGGAACGGCAACGCGTACGGCAGGCGGCCGGCCAGTTCTCGGCGTTGCCGCCGGCGCGCCAGCAGGCACTGCGGGACAGCTTCACTGCACAGGACCAGGCCTTCCGCGATGGGTGGCGGCTTGGCCCCTTGCTGGGTGAGCACTTTGGTCGGCTGCAGGGCATGTTCGGGTATGTGCCGGAAGATCAGCGCGACGCGACGCTGGCCATGCTGCGGCAGCTGACTCCCGCCCAGGTGTCGCAATTGACGCTGGTGGCACAGCGCACGCCGCCACAACAGCGCGACGCCGTGCGCAGCGAATTCCTGGCGGTCGCCCCCGCACAGCGCGACGCCTGGCTGACCCGCCAGGTAGGCCGGTAAGCAGCGCCTTCATCGCGCGGCCGCTGCGCTCGCCGAGCATGGCTCGGCGCAAGCGGTCTGTCCGTTTTCTGGTAGAGCCGGCTTCAGCCGGCTGGCTCCAGATCGCTGAAGAACAGGTAAGATGGCGCCCCGCAACCCGGTGCCTGTGCCCTTCGCGCGCAGCCGCAGTTGGCGACCTCCGCCGCATCCATGTCCATCGCATCCCCCGCCCCGCGCTTCAGCCAGGAAGTGCGCGCCACCGGCATCCTCGCGCTGCCGCTTGTCCTCGGCCACGTGTCCACCGGATTGATCTCGTTCGTCGACAACGTGATCGCCGGCCACCATGGCACCCATACGCTCGCTGCGGTCACCATCGGCACGGCCCTGCTGTGGCTGCCGATGCTGATCCCGATCGGAACCCTGATCTCGCTCACCGCGTCGGTTTCCCAGCTGCACGGAGCCGGCCGCGAGCGTGAGATCGGCCCGCTGTTCCGCCAGGCCCTGTGGCTGGCGCTCGGGCTGGGACTGATCATGTTCACGTTCCTCAGCGTGGTGCCACCGCTGCTGCCGGCATTCGGCATCGCGCCGGAGATCGTGCCAGGGGCCACCGCGTTCCTGCACGCGGTGCGCTGGGGTGGCCCGGCCCTGACGCTGTACTTCTGCATGCGCTATCTCAGCGAGGGCATGCATTGGACGCTGCCGACCATGCTGATCGGCTTCGGCGGGCTGCTGGTGCTGGCCCCGATGGGCTATGTGCTGGCCAACGGCAAGCTGGGCTTCCCGGAGCTGGGCGCGGAAGGGCTGGGCATCGCCTCGGCGGTGATGATGTGGCTGCAGGCGCTCTGCTTCGGCACCTACCTGTGGAAGACCAAGCGCTTCGAGCACCTGCAGCTTTTCAGCCATTTCGAGGGCCCACGCTGGCGCGCCATCTGGGAGCTGCTGCGTACCGGCCTGCCGATCGGTATCACCGTGCTGATGGAGGGTGGACTGTTCATCGTCACCGCGCTGCTGATCGGACGACTCGGCGCCAACGAAGCGGCAGCGCACCAGATCGCCATCAACGTGGCCCAGCTGTGCTTCATGATTCCGATGGGCGTGGCCGAAGCCACCACCGTACGTGTCGGCCATTCGGTCGGGCGCGGTGACGGCCACGGCGTGCGCCGCGCGGCCTGGGCGGGCTACGCGATCATCATGGGCACGCAGACCGTGTCCGCGTTGGCCCTGCTGCTTGGCCATGACGCCATCGTCGGTGTGTACACCAATGACCTTGCCGTCGCCGGGCTGGCGTCGACGTTGCTGCTGTACGCCGCGGCCTTCCAGTTCCCGGATGGCATCCAGGTGTTGTCCGCCGGTGCGTTGCGTGGCTTGAAGGACACGCGCGTGCCGATGTTCATTGCCATGTTCGCGTACTGGGGCTTGGGCATGCCGCTCGGCGCCGGGCTTGGGTTGTGGCTGGGCATGGGCCCGCAGGGCATGTGGATCGGCCTGATTGTCGGGCTGACGGCGGCGGCCATCCTGATGGGGTGGCGCCTGCACCGCAGTGGCGCCCGGGTGGGGCAGTCGCTGCCGGCCTGAACGCTCGCTGCGCCCACGTTCCTCACGCAGACCCCCTTACTTGTGTCCGATGCTGCGGACAACCACACCCGTTATGCTGATCCCGCAAATTCCTCGGCAAGATGCCAACCGGAGCACCCCATGAACCAAACCGTGCCACCGCTGCCCCCGGCGCGTCGCAATCCTATCGCCGCCTTCTTCGTCGGGCTGTGGGACGTGATGAACTTCACCCGCCGGCTGATCCTCAACGTGCTGTTCTTCGGCCTGTTGTTCTTCATTCTGGTCGCGCTGGTCGTGGCCGCCGGCATGGGTGCAGGCGCCAGCAAGTCGCTGCAGGACCGCACCACGCTGGTCATCGCGCCGGAAGGCCGCCTGGTGGAGCAGTTCAGTACCGACCCGGTCAGCCGTGCCTTCGCCAAGGCAATGGGCGATACCAATGCCGAGGAAATCCAGCTGCGCGACCTGATCCGCGCGATCGACGCGGCACGCGACGACAAAAAGATCGAGCGTGTCGTGCTGGAGCTGGACAAGCTGCAGCCGTCCGGCTTCGCGTCGCTGCGTGAAGTGGCCGCCTCGCTGCAGCAGCTGCGCGCGTCGGGCAAGCAGATCGTGGCCTACAGCGAGAGCATGGGCCAGTCGCAGTACCTGCTGGCCGCGCAGGCCGACGAGGTATACCTGGATCCGATGGGCGCGGTGCTGCTGGAAGGCCTGGGTCGCTACCGCCAGTACTTCCGCACCGGCCTGCAGGACAAGCTGGGCGTGGATGTGCACCTGTTCAAGGTTGGCGAATACAAGTCCGCCGCCGAGCCCTACGTGCTCGACGCCGCATCCCCGCAGGCCAAGGAAGCCGACCTGTACTGGATGAACGATGTGTGGCAGCGCTACCTCGGCGATATCGCCAAGGCCCGTCGCCTGGATCCGGCGCAGCTGGCCGCTGGCATCGATACGTTGCCGGAAGGCGTCGCCGCCGCCGGTGGTGATCTCGCCAAGTTCGCGCTCCAGCAGAAGCTGGTCACCGCGCTGAAGACCCGCGAAGAGTTCGAAGACCTGATGATCGAGCGCGGCGTTGCCGACGGCGATGCAGACGGCGGCTTCCGCAACGTCAACCTGGGCGCCTATCTGGGCCAGCTGGACGCACGCCGCAGCCCGGTGGATTCCCGTCCGCAGGTAGCGGTGGTGGTCGCGGCCGGTGAGATCAGCGGCGGCGATCTGCCGGCCGGTCGCATCGGCGGCGAATCGACCTCCGCGCTGCTGCGCGAAGCGCGCGACGACGACAACGTAAAGGCCGTGGTGCTGCGCGTGGATTCGCCGGGTGGCGAAGTGTTCGCGTCCGAGCAGATCCGTCGCGAAGTCGTCGCACTGCAGGCTGCCGGCAAGCCGGTGGTGGTGTCGATGGGCGACCTGGCGGCATCGGGCGGTTACTGGATCAGCATGAACGCTGACCGCATCTATGCCGATGCATCGACCATCACCGGCTCGATCGGCATCTTCGGCATGGTGCCGAACGTGGCCCGCGCGCTGGACAAGATCGGCGTGCACACCGATGGCGTGGGTACGACCCGCTTCGCCGGCGCGTTCGACATGACCAAGCCGCTGGATCCGGCCGTAGGCCAGGTGATCCAGTCGGTGATCAACAAGGGATATGCCGACTTCACCGGTCGTGTGGCCGATGCGCGCAAGAAGCCGGTGGAAGCCGTGGACGAAGTGGCACGTGGCCGCGTCTGGTCCGGCGCGCAGGCCAAGGAACGCGGTCTGGTCGACGCGTTTGGTGGCTTGAAGGATGCAGTGGCCGATGCAGCGGGCCGGGCCAAGCTCGGCGCCGACGACAAGTACCGCGTGCGTTACATCGAAAAGGCGGCCACGCCGTTTGCGCAGTTCGTCAGCAGCTTCGCCGGCACCCATGCCGGTGGCTGGATGCTGGCCGAATCCGGCGTGGGCCGGATGGTGCTGGCGCGCACGATGCCGGAAGTGAATACCCAGCTGCGCTTCGTCGAAGACGCCGCGCGCGAGCAGGGCAAGGGCACCCCGGTGAAGGCGCTGGCGTACTGCTTCTGCGGCTTCTGAGACACCCGATGGGGGTCGCGCCGATGGGGGTAGAGCCGACTTCAGTCGGCTTTCCTCACCGCTCGCGGCACACCAGCCGACGGGGTAGAGCCGACTTTAGTCGGCTTCCCTCATCGCTCGCGGTACACCAGCCGACTGAAGTCGGCTCTACCGTCGGCTCTACCCGTCGGCTCTACCGTCTGATCATTGTTCGGCGCGCTCTTCCTGGGCGCGCCGTTCTTTTTCTGCGTCATCCACTGTCTGCTGCACGCCGCGTGCCTTCTCCAACGGGGCCTGCACGCTGCGTGTGAGTGCCTTCGGTTCCGGCGGTTTGTCCTGCGCTGGCACCGGCGGCCGTTGGCAGGCGGCGAGCATCAACATCGCCATGGCAGCGGCGGTGATCTTCAAGACAGGCATGCGCGGATCTCCCGGACGGTGAAGTGCGGAGTGTGCCACGCAGAGGGCCGACTGCCGTGACGGGGGCAGCGGCGCTATGCTTGCGTCATCGTTACACGGGCATGGCCCGGCAGGAGATACAGACGTGACTGGGCAGCGTTGGCGGCTGGATGGACAGACCGCACTCATCACCGGCGCAAGTGCCGGCATCGGGCTGGCGATCGCCCGCGAACTGCTCGGCTTTGGTGCCGACGTGATGATCGTGGGGCGCGATCTCGACATGCTGGAAAGCGCGCGCGACGACCTGGCCGATGAATATCCCGCGCAGGCGATCCATGCGCTCGCTGCAGACGTATCCGATGACGAAGACCGACGCGAGATCCTCGACTGGGTGGAAGATCATGCAGACGGGTTGCATATCCTGGTCAACAACGCAGGCGGCAACATCACCCGTCCAGCGATCGACTACACCGAAGACGAGTGGCGCAACATCTTCGAGACCAATCTCTTTTCCGCGTTCGAACTGTCGCGCTACGCGCATCCGCTGCTGGCACGCCATGCCGCATCGGCCATCGTCAACGTGGGAAGCGTGTCCGGCCTGACCCATGTACGTAGCGGGGCGGTCTATGGCATGACCAAGGCGGCGATGCACCAGATGACCCGCAACCTGGCGGTGGAGTGGGCCGAAGATGGCATCCGGGTGAATGCCGTGGCGCCGTGGTACATCCGCACGCGACGCACGTCGGGTGCGCTGGCGGATCCGGATTACTACGAGCAGGTGATCGACCGCACGCCGATGCGGCGTATCGGCGAGCCGGAAGAGGTGGCGTCGGCTGTTGGATTCCTGTGCCTGCCGGCAGCCAGCTATGTCACCGGCGAATGCATCGCAGTCGACGGTGGCTTCCTGCGTTACGGGTTCTGAGCGGCATCATCGCGGGGCAGTGGCGTCGCCGACCCGGGAGGGTCGATCCCTGATCTCAGGGCACCGCGCAATCGCTGGCTTCAAGTACAGCCTGCAGCCGTTCGCGTTCGGCGGTGGCGGCGGTTTGTCCTTCGGCCAGGACGAAGCGCTCGCGACCGCGCGCGTCGCGCAGGCGCTGTTGCCACGCGCCACAGCGCTGGTCTTCGACCAAGGCGGTGCAGGTATCCCGCTGCACCTCGCAGCTCTCGGCATTGCCCGGCGCGAGGCTGCCGCCCAGACCCGTCAGTGCCAGCGGCGCGCAGCGCGGCGGTGCAGGTTCAAGCTCATGCAGGTACTGGTTGCCGTCCTTGCCCACGCACTGGTAGATCTCCGGCAACGGGGGTTTCGGCGGTTGGTCGGTGTTGGCCGCTGCCGCCGCTGCGCGCGCGCGGAACACATCGCTGTCCAGGATGGCGTCGTTGCCATCGCCTGTCGCGGGGGCGGCCTGCAGGGTCGGCAGCAGGTCGCTGTCGAGCACGCCGGCCGCCACGGGCGCCGGGTCGCCCAGCGCGGTGCTGGCGGTCGACGTTGCCGATGCCCCACGACGTTGGATGATCTGCGCGGTGCCAGCGGGGCAGGGGGTGTCCTGCACGTTCACTGCGCCGTCGGCGTCCGTGCAGCGGAACACCACGGCATCGTCGGCCGATGCGGTGAGCGACAGCGCCATCAACAGCACTACGGACGTCAGGAGTTTCATCCGCTGATTGTAGCGGCGTGGCTCAGTAGCGACCGCAATCCTGGTCCAGGCGTGCGTCGATGCCGCGCTGCTCGCGGCTGATGTCCTGGCGCTCGCTCTGCAGGGCGCTGTTATAGCGACGATCCAGGTCCCAGCGCTGGTCGCGCAGGCGGGAACAGACCTCGCGCGGTGGCAGCGCGTTGCAGGTGTCACGCACGAGGATGTTGCCGGCAGGGAAACTGACGCTGTGACCGATGCCGTGCGACGGCGGGTAATGACCGCCGGCGATTCCCTGTCCTTCCGCACGTACGGGGGGCAGGCCGGGACCGCCCTGCCAGGGGCGGTGACCGCCGCCGCCCGGG
The DNA here is from genome assembly GCF_014841935.1 of Stenotrophomonas sp. CFBP 13725. NCBI lineage: Bacteria > Pseudomonadati > Pseudomonadota > Gammaproteobacteria > Lysobacterales > Lysobacteraceae > Stenotrophomonas > Stenotrophomonas sp. CFBP 13725. The sequence goes on from NZ_JACYUV010000003.1 coordinate 10,263, forward strand.
ATCCAGCCGGTGGTCCACAGTGGCACCCAGCGTGGATTGCCTTCGTTGTTGTCGCTGATGTAGCGCCGGCCTTCTTCAGTCACGCATTCGTACATGGGCTGTGGCGGCTGGATGTAGACATGGCGGATCTCGCGCGGCGCTTGGGTGGACGGTGCCGCCGGCGTGGCGACGTCGGCCGTACTGGCGCTACGGGGGGGCGGATCCTGCGGCCGCTGCATGTCCCGGACTTCCTGCCGACCGCTGGTACACGGGCTGTCCTGCAGGGTCACCGCGCCCGTGCTGCCGACACACCGGTAGATCCGCACGTTTTCAGCGGACGCAACAGGCACGGCGTAGGCCCATAGGGGCAGCAGGGACAACAACAGGGCAGGGGGCAGGCGCATGCCCACATCGTGCGGTATCACCGCACCCGGCGCCAGTAGTGACGGCCGCTGGCCGTCAACCACCGCGGCCGTCGGCCCACATCATGAGCGCAGGACGTTGCCGCTCAATGCATCGCGGATGGGGGTGGGCTGCGCCAGTCCACCGGTATCCCCGTCCAGTACGCCGTCCAGCAGCGACAGCAGGCGCGGATCCAGTTCGTCGCGGGTGCGCGCCGGTGGCTCTCCGGCCAGATTGGCGCTGGTGGATACCAGCGGCCCACCCCAGGCGCGGCACAACGCGGCAACCAGCGGATGCGCACTGATGCGCACCGCCAACCCGCTGTGATCGCCGGTCACCCACTTGGGCGCACGCGGACCGGCAGGCAGTATCCAGGTATTCGCGCCCGGCCAGCTGGCCAGGACTTCGCGCTGTCGTTCATCGGGAAGCGCATCCAGGCGCGCCCATCCCTGCAGTTGATGCAGATCGGCGGCGACCAGGATCATCCCCTTTTCCACCGGGCGCTGTTTCAGCTTCAGCAGGGAATGCACAGCCATCTGGTGGCCCGGGTCGCAGCCCAGTCCCCACACGGCTTCAGTGGGATACGCGATCACGCCCCCTGCACTCAGGCGGGCAACGGCGGTCAGCAGGGTGAGTTCTTTCATACCGCCAGTATCCGCCTGTGCAGCACAAACGGATAGCGCCCGGCCCAGCCCGGCGAGTGCGCCACGCAGACGTCGATCTGCCGCGCAGTGCGCGGCGCCAACGCCCCCGTGTCAGCCCGCGGTCTTCTTCGCCGCCGCCTTTTTGGCAACCTTTTTCACCGCTTTCTTGGCGGTCTTCTTGGTGGCTTTCTTGGTGGTCTTCTTCACCGCGATCTTCTTGGCGGCCACCTTCTTGGGCGCGGCCTCCTTCTTCACGGTCTTCTTGGCCGCCTTCTTGCCGAAGCCCTTGCGCACCGGCTTGCCGGTTTCTTCCATGAACTGCTGTGCTTCGGCCAACGTCAGCGAGGCGGGCTCCCGATCCTTCGGGATCTTGCCGTTCATCTTGCCATCGCTCAGGTACGGGCCGAACCGGCCGTTCAGTACCTGGATTTCGCTGCCATCGAATTCCTTGATGATCCGGTTGCGCGCGATCTCTTCTTTTTCTTCAATCAGGAAGACGGCCCGATCCAGGTCGATGGTGTAGGGATCATCTTCTTTCTTCAGCGAGGCGTAGACGCTGCCGCGCTTGGCGAACGGACCGAAGCGGCCGATGCCCACGCTGACGTCCTCGCCCTTGTCCTGGCCCAGCGCACGCGGCATCAGGAACAGCTCCAGCGCGTCTTCCAGGCGGATGGTGTGCATCGACTGGCCGGGACGCAGCGAGGCGAACTTCGGCTTGTCTTCGGCGTCCTCGGCGGTGCTGCCGATTGCCGCGTAGGGCCCGAAACGGCCCAGCCGCACGCTGACCGGCTTGCCGGTCTTCGGATCCGTGCCGAGCTCGCGCGCGCCACTGGCCTCGGCGCGGTCCACCGATTCGTTCTTTTCCTGCACCAGCTTGTTGAACGGGTCCCAGAAGCGGGCCATCAACGGGATCCAGTCTTCCTCGCCACGCGACACGGCATCAAGCTCATCTTCAAGCTTGGCGGTGAAGTCGTAGTCCACGTACTGGGTGAAGTGGCTGGACAGGAACTTGGACACTGCACGCCCCACGTCGGACGGGCGGAAGCTGCGGCCTTCCATCTCCACGTATTTGCGGAACTGCAGGGTCTGGATGATCGAGGCGTAGGTCGACGGGCGACCGATGCCATATTCTTCCAGTGCCTTCACCAGCGCCGCTTCGGTGAAGCGCGGCGGCGGCTGGGTGAAGTGCTGGTCGGCGCTGATGCGGTCCAGTGGCACGCGGTCGCCGGGCTTCATCAACGGCAGCTTGCGGCCCTCGTCCTCGTCGTCGGCGCTCTTGGTGTCCTTGCCTTCTTCGTACACGGCCAGGAAGCCGGCCACCACGACGGTGGTGCCGCTGGCGCGGAACACATGCTCGCTGCCGGCCGACAGGTCCACGCTGACGGTGTTAAGCGTGGCCGGGATCATCTGGCACGCCACCGACCGCTTCCAGATCAGCTCGTACAGCTTGCGCTCGTCGTCGGTGAGGTAGCGCGCCACCTGTGCCGGCGTGCGCAGCGCGGAGGTCGGACGTACGGCCTCATGCGCTTCCTGGGCGTTCTTGGATTTGGTCTGGTAGGTATTGGGCTGGTCCGGCAGCGAGGCGATGCCGAAGTCGCGGGCGATCACGTCGCGGATTTCCGCCAGCGCGTCCTGCGACAGGTTCACCGAGTCGGTACGCATGTACGAGATCAGGCCGACCGTCCCTTCGTCACCGATCGCCACGCCTTCATACAGTTTCTGCGCGACCTGCATGGTCTTGCGCGTGGTGAAGCCCAGTTTGCGCGAGGCTTCCTGCTGCAGGGTGGAGGTGGTGAACGGCGGCGCCGGGCGGCGCTTGCGCTCTTTGCTGACCACGTCGGTGACATGCAGACTGCCCTGTGCGGCCTGCTGGATACGCAGGCGCGCCGCCTCGGCGGTGTCGCCGTCGGTGACGGTGAACTGCTCGAACTTCTGCCCATCGAGCTTGATCAGCTTGGCGCTGAAGGGCTGCGACGGGTGTGCGCACGCGGCGGCGATGGACCAGTACTCGCGGGCGATGAAGGCTTCGATCTCTTCTTCACGCTCCACGATCATGCGCAGCGCGGGGCTCTGCACGCGGCCGGCGGACAGACCGCGCTGCACCTTGCGCCACAACACCGGCGACAGGTTGAAGCCCACCAGGTAATCCAGTGCGCGACGGGCCTGCTGCGCATCGACCAGGTCGGCAGCGATGGCGCGTGGGTGGTTCATCGCCTCCTTGATGGCGCGCGGGGTGATCTCGGTGAAGACCACGCGCTGCATCGGCTTGTCGCCGACCAGGCCGCGTTCGCGCAGGATCTCGGCGATGTGCCAGCTGATGGCTTCACCCTCGCGATCCGGATCGGTCGCCAGAAAGATGTCATCGGCGCCCTTTGCGGCTTTGGCGATGGCTTCGACATGCTTCTCGTTCTTCTCGATCACGTCGTAACGCATCGCGAAGTTGTTGTCCGGGTCGACCGCGCCTTCCTTCGGTATCAGGTCACGCACATGCCCATACGAGGCCAGGACGGTGAAGTCCTTGCCGAGGTATTTGTTGATCGTCTTGGCCTTGGCGGGCGATTCGACGATGAGCAGGTGCTTGGGCATGAGGGTCGGGTTCTGTGCGCACGGCAGGGGTGAGGGCCGCTAGGGTGGAGCAAATGGCCGCATTAGTGAAGCGGCGGTGTCGAGATACATAAACTGAACGCCCGGGGGTGAGCCGGGCGTTCAGCTTTCTCCTTATTAGAGGAATCATGCCGTGAGCGCTCTGTCAAGCGCTGGACACGTCCCGCCGCCGGCTCAACCGGCCATTTTGGCGATCGCGCCGATGGCCACCACCATGGCCACCATCACGCCAGCGGTCAGGATGCCGCCCAGGATCAGGATGACGATGGTGACCGCGCCCAGCTCGTGGCGCTGGCGCTGCGGCTGGTCGGTGAAGGCCCATTTGTCGACGACTACGGTGTCGCAGATCATGTCGTGCAGGGCCTGCTTGCGCTCGGTGAACGCCGCCAGCAGGTAGCCGATCAGCAGGGTGAGGCTGCTCAGCAGGGTCGCGAAGTAGCGGCCGATCGAACGCGCCATGGTGATGCGGTCGCCGTCGCTGCGCACGACCTTGATGCCGATGGCCATCTTGCCCGGCGTGGCGCCGCCGCTGGAAGCGTGGAACCACGCGTAGTAGGCCAGGCTGATGCCGAAGCCGATCAGCGCGCCGATCACCTGGCTCATCACCCCGGCAGTGGTCGATCCGCCGCCCGCCAGGCTGGCCGCACCGCCGATGCCCAGGCCGACGATGGCACCGATCGCCATGGAAGACGCGGTCAGGATCACATAGTCGATCAGGTAGGCCGCGAGGCGCTTCCAGAAGCCGGCGTAGACCACTTCGGCGCCGTGTACCGGCATCGCACCGGCAAAGCCGACGTCCGAAGCAGGGGCGCTGTAGGGCGAGGCGCTGAGCGGCCCGGTGCCCGGCAGCGGCGCGGTGCCGTTGTCGATGGCCGCGTAGTCGCCGCGCAGGTTGAAGCCGGTCGCAGGTTCGGCCGCAACGGCCGCCAGTGACTGCAGCTGCAGCTCATCGACCACGCTGCGCAGTTCCGCCCATTGGCCCATGCCTTCGCGCCAGACCAGCGTGTCCAGGGTGATCTGGCTGCGCTGGAACAACTGGCGTATTTCGGTGTCCGGCACCGGACCCTGGCGCTGCTGGCCTTCGGCGTAATACCACTCGCTCATCGTTTTTCCCTGTCAAATCGTGTTGGTGAAAAGGGTTTTCCCCTGCGCCGGCATCAGCCGCGGCAGTTCACGGGAAGGTATTTATCGGTCGTGTCGCTGCTGCATTCCCAGGCGGAATCAGCCGGGCTGTATTCGAGCCACAGCAGGTCGCCGTCGAGTTGGGGCTTGCCCACGTCCAGCGTCGCTTCGATGCCGCAATGCGCGTTCTCGAACTGGCCCAGCTGCACGCTGGACAGCCCCTGTGCCGTGAACGCGTCGTGCGCCGGGAAGCCGGGGTCGCTGCTGCTCGGGCAGCGGCTGTGGATCTGGTGGAACTCCTGTACCTGCGCCTTCAGCGGCTGCAACGTGGCAATCGACTGCGCCACCTTGGCGCGGATCGTGTAGTCGTTGTAGGCAGGCAGCGCGATGGCCGCGAGAATCGCACACACCGGCACCACCACCAGCAAGGCGGCGCCGCCGATGATGGCCGTCAAAGCGCAGCCGGACAGCCCTTTCTTCGCAGGCTGCATGGCCATGGGCGGTACGCGGCTGACGCCGGGCCCGGCGTACGGGCTGCTGTCAGGCACGATCGACGCCGGCGAGACCGGTGGCGGTATCGTGGGATCAGGCGCCGGTGGCACGGGAGGGGGCAGCGGAGCAGGTGGTACGGCCGTCAGGCCGAGTTCGGCCACGACGCTGCGCAGGGGCTGCCACGCAGGCAAGCCCTCGCGCCACACCAGCGTGTCCAGTCCAATACGGTTGTCTCTGAACAGCGACCCGATTTCCTCACTGGAAACCGGGCCGACCTGCCGACTGCCCTCGGCGTGGAACCACTCGCTCACGTGAACGCCCCCTGTATGCGCAAGGGGTGCAGTGTACGGTCAGTGAAGGGGTTCTGGCTCGTCCATGAACATCTGGGTTTCCATCCACGCATAAGCGGCTTCCGAGCCTGGCTGATTGAACAGCACCATCAACACGACCCACTTCAGGTCGTCGAGATCCAATTCGTCCTGGTCCAGCGCCATCGCCCGATCAAGCACCAGCTCGCGCTGGTCCGCATCGAGGATGCCATGCTGTTCCAGGTACAGGATGAAGCCCCGGCACTCCACGTCCAGCTTGTCGAGCTCTGGACCGTGATAGATGCGCACCGGGCCGTCGACGCGGGTATGCGAAACGGCGGGTCGCTGGGCGGCCAGGGCATCCAGCCAATCAAACGCCTTGGCTGTCTCGGCTGGGCTGAAGCCCGCCTGGATCAGGCCGTTCTGCAGGGAATCGCGGTCACGGATGAGGTCAGCGTCTTCGCTGAAATAGTGTTCAAACAGGTACAGCAGTACATCGAGAATGCTCTCTTTCATTGCCCCTCGGCCTGCGTCATCGACGCTGTGGAGGTTGGGAAACCAGGGTTTCGACAGTAGCGGCCGTGTTCGCACACCACGATACCCGCCAGTTCCATGGCCAGCAGCATGGAGGACAGCCGAGCGGCCGTCAATCCGGACTGTGTGATCAATGAATCGGCAGGGGTTGGGTCGTGGTCGAGCAGTTTCCACAAGCACTGGTAGTCCGGGTCGGAGGCCAGTGTGGGCGGAAGGCGGGCTCGCCGTCCCTGTTCAGTGGGGGTGGCCAGATGCCTTTGCAAGTCGGGGACGGCGTCGGCCAAGGCGGGGGCGATCAGGGCCATGACCTCATCCGCCGACTCCACCAAGGCGGCACCCTCGCGGATCAGCCGATGGCAGCCGGCCGCGCGGGGATTGCGCACCGAGCCGGGCAGGGCGCAGACCTCGCGACCGGCTTCTGCCGCCAGGCGGGCGGTGATCAGCGCGCCGGAGCGGTTTGCTGCTTCGACGACTACCGTGGCCAGGCTGAGCCCGGCGACCAGCCGGTTGCGGGCCGGGAAATAGGCGGGCCGCGCCGGGGTGCCGGGCAGGTACTCGCTGGCCACCGCACCGCGGCTGGCGACGGCAGCCTGCAGGCTGCGGTGATGCAGGGGGAAGACATGGTCCGGCCCGTTGCCCACCACGGCGACGGTGATGCCGTCGTTATCCAGCGCGGCACGGTGCGCGGCGGCGTCGATGCCCGCCGCCAGGCCGCTGGTCACCGCCAGTCCCGCACGGGAGAACGCCGTGCTGAACTCTGCCGCAAGCGCCCGGCCGCTCGGTGTCGGCGAGCGGCTGCCGACCACGGCGATGGCCGGATGCCACAGATGGCTGGGGTCGCCGTCCACGAACAGCGCCAAGGGCGGTTCCGGTGCTGCGCGCAGCAGGGGCGGGAATCCATCATCGTCGGCGGCGATCAAGTGGTGGCCCGGCTGCTGCAGCCATCGCAGGGCGCGTTCGATGGCAGCGTGATCGGGGCTGGCCAGGTGTTGCTGCTGGGCGGCCGAACAGCCGGCCTGCCGCCAGGCGACGGGGCCCGCGTGCAATGCCGCAGCCAATGTTGGTCGGGCAGCGGCCAAGGCCCGCCGCGAGGCCAGGCTGCCCCCGGCCAGGATCAAGGTGAGCAGGGCTGGGGTGTGTTCGTCCATGGCCGCAGCGTGGCGCGGAAACAACAACGGCGCCCTAGGGCGCCGTTGGCATCTGCTGTCGGACGAATCCGGCAGCGGTTACTGCGTGGCGTCCGGGTGGCGCGCGCTGTAGCCCAGCTGCACCGGCTTGATCCCTTCCATCACCAGCGCGTAGCTGACGTTGTCGAAGGTGCGGAACACCATCGCATGCGCCGCGTACTCGTCCGGCAGGCTGACGCGGTTGTTGCCATCGGCACGTGCATCGTCCATCTGCGACGAGTTCGGCGCCTTCATCCGGTCCTTCACGTGGCTGCCGAAGCGCCACATCGAGAACACGGTGCCGTTGTCCACGCCCTGCAGGCGGCCGGCAGACAGCGCGATCACGTCACGCGGGCCGCCGGACAGGAACATGTCCGTAACCGCCAGTACGCGCACGTCCAGCCCTTCGGTGCCGGCAGCGGGCACATGCGGGAAGAACTGCAGGTCGTACGGTGTGGCTTCCACCGGCACAAGGCGGTCACCGGCACGTACTTCGCGGCCATCGCCACTGCCCTGCAGTGCCAGCGTCGCCACGTCCACGCGGCCGGAGGGCACCGCGGTGATGGTGCCGACGTTGACCTTGGCGAGCTCGTAGCCCAGCACCTGGTGCGGACGCTTGTTCGGGACGGTGAAGTCCTTCCACAGGTTCCCGCTGCCCGGCGTGACATGGCCATTGGCGGTCAGGTCCTCGGTCGCCTTCGGCAGCGCATAGCGGACGGTGGGACGCACCACCGCATAACGCTGGCCCACGGCGGCCTGGTCCAGCCCCTTCACATAGGCCACCTGGCCGGCCGTGGCCCGAAGACGGTTGTCTTCCAGTCCAGCGACGTGCGGCAGGTTGTCGATGCGATCGACGACGCTCAACTGCTTCAGGAACGGCTCGACTTCCGACAATGGAATGCCGGTGATCGGTGCCTCCTGGCGCGGCCCTGGCTGCTGGCTCGCGACGACGCGGTCCAGGTACGCCAGGCTGAGTACATCGCCCGGATAGATCAGGTGCGGGTTCGCCACCTGCGGGTTCGCCTGCCAGATTTCCGGCCAAAGCCAAGGCTTTTTCAGGAAACGCGCAGAGATATCCCACAACGTGTCGCCCTTCTGGACGACATAGGTGGTCGGGTGCCCGTTCATTTCAACGGCGGTAGCATAGGCGGCAACGGTCAACATCGCCGCGGCGACGACCGTGCGGATTCGTAGCAACATAAGAGTGGTCAGCCCTGATTCCCCAACAGGTTGCCGCACTATAGTCCAGAAACCGGGGCGCAGGGCAAGCGTTGGCGATAGAATTGCAACGCAGCCCGGCGTTGACCGGCCCCCACCAGACGATTACAGCCATGGCACTGCTTCCCATTCTCGAGTTCCCCGATCCGCGCCTGCGCACCAAGGCCGTGTTGATCGATGCCGCCGAGGTCACCACGCCGGCCTTCCAGACCCTGCTGTCGGACATGTTCGACACCATGTACGACGCCCCGGGCATCGGCCTTGCCGCCAGCCAGGTCGACGTGCACCAGCGCTTCATGGTGATCGACGTCAGCGAGGAGAAGAACCAGCCGATGGTCTTCATCAACCCGGAGATCGTCGCCCACGACGGTGGCCAGGTGTATCAGGAAGGCTGCCTGTCGGTGCCCGGCATCTTTGCCGACGTCACCCGCGCCAACCAGATCACCGTGCGCTTCCTGGATCGCCAGGGCCAGCCGCAGGAGCTGACCACCGAGGGTCTGCTGGCGGTCTGCGTGCAGCACGAAATGGATCACCTGGACGGCAAGCTGTTCATCGACTATCTGTCGCCGCTGAAGCGCGAGATGGTGCGCAAGAAGCTGGCCAAGCAGCGCCGGCACGTCGCCTGACCGTAACAACGGGGCGCCACCCGCGGTGGTGCCCACTGTCCGCCTGCCTGCCAGTGGCGTGCGCGGACGGACCCAGGGGCGCCGCACATCGGCGCCCATTTTCTGCCTGCAGGTTTCCACCTGCATAACGGGGTGACCATGAGGATTGTCTTTGCCGGTACGCCGGAGTTCGCGGTGTCGTCGCTGCGCGCGGCTGCACGCCATCACGAAGTGGTGGCCGTTTACACCCAGCCGGACCGTCCAGCCGGCCGTGGCCGTGGCCTGGCCCCTTCGCCGGTGAAGCTGGAAGCGGTGGCGCGTGGGATTCCGGTGTACCAGCCGGAATCGCTGAAGGACGAGGCGGCCCAGCAGCAGCTGCGTGACCTGCAGCCGGATCTGATGGTGGTGGTGGCTTACGGGCTGATCCTGCCGAAGGCCGTGCTCGCCATCCCGACCCATGGCGGTTGGAACGTGCATGCCTCGCTGCTGCCGCGCTGGCGCGGTGCCGCGCCGATCCAGCGCGCCATCCAGGCCGGCGATGCACAGACCGGCGTCTGCCTGATGCAGATGGAAGCGGGCCTGGATACCGGCCCGGTGTTGTTGCAGCAGGCGCTGCCGATCAGCCCCACCGACACGGGCGGACAGCTGCACGACAAGCTGGCCGCACTGGGCGAGCAGGTGCTGTCCGACGGCCTGGGCCTGCTGCGCGCCGGCCTGATCCCGGTCAAGCAGCCGCAACCGGCCGAAGGCGTGACCTATGCGCACAAGCTGGACAAGGCCGAAGCCCGGCTGGACTGGACGGCCGATGCCGACGCATTGGCGCGCACGGTGCGTGCGTTCAATCCGTGGCCCATCGCCGAAGCGCAGCTGGCGGGTGAGCGCGTGCGCATCCACGGCGCGGTCGCACTGGAGGACAACGGCGGCCATGCCCCGGGTACGGTGATCGCCGCTGCACGCGAGGGCATCGACATCGCGTGCGGCCACGGCGCGCTGCGACTGCGTGTGCTGCAGCGCGAAGGCGGCAAGGCGATCACCGCCGCCGACTACCTCAACGCACGACGCGACCTGCGTGCGGGAGCCTGAGCCGGTGAGCAAGCAAGCTGATCTGTCTGTGTCCAACGCCGCGCCGGGCGCTGCCACGCGCATGCTCGCTGCGCGCGTGCTGGCCCAGGTCTTCACCCGTGGCCGTTCACTGAAGGCCGAGCTCAACTGGGCGCTGCCCAAGCTGGCCGACACGCGCGACCGTGCGCTGCTGGAGGCGCTGTGCTTCGCCGTGCTGCGTCGTCGCAGCACCTACGATGCCGCCTTGGCAAGCTGGATGCAGAAGCCCCTGTCCGCACGCGATGCCGACCTGCGCACCCTGCTGATGGTGGGCTTCGCCCAGCTGGATGTGCTGGAGCTGCCCGCCCACGCGGCGCTGTCGGCCACGGTCGATGCGGCACGTGCACTCGGCCGTGGGCGCCAGGCCGGCCTGGTCAACGCGATCCTGCGCCGTGCGCAGCGCGAAGGCTTTGCACCGCAGCCGCCGCGCGATGCGTTCCCCGCGTGGCTGGCCGACAGCATCGAAGCGGATTGGCCCGGCCAGGCCGATGCCATCTTCGCCGCCAGCCTGCAGCCGGCCCCCTTGTGGCTGCGCGTCAACCGGCAGCAGGGTGACCGTGCGCAGACGCTGGCCGCGCTGGCCGCCGTCGGCATCGAGGCCGAACCCAGTCCTGTCAGCGCCGATGCCGTGCGCCTGGCCGCGTCCACGCCGGTCAACCAGCTGCCCGGCTTTGCCGAAGGCGCACTGTCGGTGCAGGACCTTTCGGCCCAGTGCGCGGCCGATGCGCTGGCCCCGCCTGCCGGCGCCCGGGTGTTGGATGCCTGTGCCGCGCCGGGTGGCAAGTCGGCGCACCTGCTTGAACGCGATCCGTCGCTGCGCCTGTTGGCGCTGGATATCGACGCGCGTCGGCTGGCGCGGGTCAAGGACACATTCACCCGCACCGGCGTCGGCGCCGAAGCACAGGTGCGTGCCGCCGATGCCAGTGATCCGCGTTCGTGGTGGGACGGAACGCCGTTCGACGCGATCCTGTTGGATGCGCCCTGTTCGGCGACCGGCATCATCCGCCGCCAGCCGGATGTGATGTTCCACCGTCGTGCCGAAGACATCGACGTGCTGGTCGGCATCCAGGCCCGCCTGCTTGAAGCGTGCTGGACGATGCTGCGCCCGGGTGGCGTGCTGGTGTATGCCACGTGCTCGATCCTGCGCGCCGAAAACGTGGATCAGGTGCAGGCCTTCCTGAAGTGGCACGCAGATTCCACTGCGGACGCGCTCGATGACGGGTTCGGCATGGACTGCGCAGGGGTTGGTCGCCAGCGGCTGCCGGGTGATGATGGCGGCGACGGCTTTTTCTACGCGCGTCTGCTAAAAAACGCCTGATCCCTTCCTTACCACTGCCGTGCCCATGCTGAAGACACGCGCTTCCCGCGAATCCTGGTTGTTGATCGTCATGGCCCTGCTGGTGCTCGGTGCGGGCCTGGGCCTGCGCGACCCGTGGCCGTCGGACGAACCGCGTTTCGCGCTGGTGGCGCGGCAGATGGTGGAAAGCGGCGACTGGCTGTTCCCGCATCGCGGCCTGGAGCTGTACTCCGACAAGCCGCCGATGCTGATGTGGTGGCAGGCCACGCTGTATTCGCTGATCGGCAACTGGCGCATCGCCTTCCTGCTGCCGTCCCTGCTGGCTGCGCTGGGCACGCTCTGGTGCGTGCATGACCTGGGGCGCCGGCTGTGGACCCGCCGGGTCGGCCTGTATGCCGCGTGGACCCTGCTGTTCGCGTTGCACTTCACTTTCCAGGCGAAGAAGGCACAGATCGATCCGTTGATCGTGTTTTTCATCACCCTGGCCAACTATGGCCTCATCCGGCACCTGTTGCTGGGGCCGGCGTGGCGCTGGTGGTGGCTGGGCTGGTTCGCCGCCGGCCTGGGGGTGATCACCAAGGGCGTGGGCGTGGTCGCGTTGCTGATGATCGTGCCGGCCGCGCTGGCATCGGTGTGGGGCTGGCGTGGCGTGGGCCTGAGCGTGCGCCGCTGGCAGTTCTGGGTGGCACCGCTGGTGTTCCTGCTGGCGATCGCCCTGTGGCTGGTGCCGATGGTGGTCACCGCGCTGTCCACCGGCTCGGCCGAGTACCGCGCCTACATGGACGACATCCTGTTCCGGCAGACGGCCAAGCGGTATTCGCAGTCGTGGGACCACCACCAGCCATGGTGGTACTTCCTCGCCACGATGCCCTCGATGTGGATTCCGGCGTTCCTGGCGGTGCCATGGGCGATCCCGGCCTGGTGGCGGCGCCTGCGTCGGCGCGACCCCCGTTATCTGGTGCTGCTGGGCTGGTGGGCGCTGATCGTGCTGTTCTTCTCCATTCCCGATGGCAAGCGCGATGTCTACATCCTGCCGTCGCTGCCGATGTTCTGCCTGGCCTTGGCACCGCTGGTGCCCGGCCTGCTGCGCAAGCGCAGCGTGCAGTGGATGCTGACCGGCTTCACCGCACTGCTTGCCGTGCTGACGCTGGGCGCGGGCATTGCCATGCTGACGGGCCAGCCGGGCTTTGAAACGAAGCTGATGGGGTCGCGCGGCATCGACAGTTCAGTGACCGCGTCGCTGGCCTGGGCGGCGGTAGCGATGGGCTGCTGGGCACTGGCCAGCCTGCTGGTATGGCAGCGGCCGCGCGCCCACATCGGCGTGGTATCGGCGCTGACGGTGATCTGGGTGCTGTACAGCCTGGTCGGCTACCCACATCTGAACGATTCCAGTTCGGCACGCGGCCTCATGCACCGTGTCGGTGAGCGCATCGGTGTCGACGCCGAGCTGGGCCTGGTGGCATGGAAAGAACAGAACCTGCTGATGGCCGACCGACCCGCCGCGACGTTCGGCTTCCAGAACAAATGGGACCTGCAGTTGCGCGAAGGCGTGGCGTGGCAGGCGCAGGCACCGGCCACGCGCTGGCTGCTGGTGCAGGAAGATGCCCTGCTGGCCTGCGTGGACCGTAGTCGAGCCGAGCTGGCCGGTATCGCCAATCGGCGTCGTTGGTGGCTGGTGCGGGCCGAAGCGGTGACCGCGCCCTGCGAGGCGACCGCCGAGGAGCTGGTGCGCGAGCATGCCATGCAGTCGCGGCAGGCCAACGAGTGAAGGTGACCGCTGACGCCGCCGCGCTGACCGCTGGTACTGCTGGACAGCGCGTGTTGGGCGTTCACTGTGCAGTATCCCTTTCCGTTGCCGACCTGATCCGATGATCCTGCCGTGAGCCTGCCGCCCTACGATTCCTCCACCCCTCGTGCGCTGTTGCCGCAGCCGCTGCGCGCGCGCTTCGCCCAGGGGCTCGGCCACCTGGGGCTGTTGCTGTTGCCGGCGCTGGTGGTCTCCACTCCGGCCAACCTGCTGCCGTTCGGGTTGCTGCTGCTGGTCAGCACAGTGATGGTGCCGGACCTGTTGTGGCGCGCCCGCGCCGATGCGGGGCGCAGCATCCGCGTGCTGGCCTGGCTGATGCTGGCCGTGCTGGCGGCCGGTTTGCTGTCGGTCGTGCTGTTCGAGCATGGATTCCGCGATGTGGACAACCGCTCGCGTTTCTTCGTGATGCCGTGGATCGCGTTGTGGGTGTGCGCGCTGGAACTGCGCCTGCGCTGGCTGTGGCGCGGTGCCGTGGTGGGCCTGCTGCTCGTGTTCGGGCTGTCGCTGCGGCAGGTGTTGGGCGGGGCGCCGCGTGCTGACCTGTTCACCAATGCCATCGTGCTCGCCGACATGGTGGTGATGCTGCTGGTGCTGGCCTTGTTCTGTCGTCCGCACGGCGTGCGGGGCTGGGCGTGGGGCCTGCCGGCGGCGGCGCTGGGCTGCGCCACGCTGGTGCTCACCGGCAGCCGCGGGGCGCTGTTGGCACTGCTCGCCGTGTTCCTGGTGATGGCGCTGACCCTGCGCTGGGGATCGCTGCAGCGGCGCCTGCTGATCCTGGCGGCGCTGCTGGGCCTGTCGGTCGTGGCAGTGGTGAGTGTGCCGGAGCTGCGCCACCAGGTGCGCCTGACCGAGCTGCACAGTGATGTGCAGCGGCTGGAACGCGGTGATGCGGATTCCTCCGCAGGGGCGCGCGTGGAGCGGTTGCAGGTGGCGTGGGACACGTTCCTGGACCACCCGCTGACCGGCGTCGGCGTTGGCCATTTCGACAACGCGATGCAGCGCCTGCCGGTGTGCCGTGACGATCCGCTCGAGCCGCGCTGCCACCTTGGGCACGCGCACAACGATCTGGCCGAGTGGGGCGCAACCCAGGGTGTCCTGGGCGCACTGCTGTTGCTGGCGGTCTACGGCGTGCCGCTGTGGCTGTTCCTGTGGCTGCATCGGCACAGCGGGCGGGCGACCTTCCGCGGTCCGGCGGCCGCAGGCGTGATGATCGTGGTCTGCTACGTGTTGTGCGGCCTGACCCAGTCGATGTTCGCGCACCAGATCACCGCCAGCTTCTATGCGTCCATCGTCGGCGTGCTGGCCGGTCTGTCCCGCGTGGAAGGCCTGCGTCACCAACGCAACCGGGCGTAACAGCGTCTCAACGGATCCGGTTTGCGATACCGTCGAGGTGGAAGGCAGCGCATAGTCCGGCCAAGCCCCAGCCGAACCACTGACATAACGCTGCAGGGCGATCTGTCGTGAGCGGGCGTAGTGGAACTGCTTGATGAGGGTCGTGCGCACGCTGGGCGCGGACCAGGCGCCACCAGGATGCAAGGCACGTGCGGCCGGTTGCAGCAGGCAGCGCCACCCCGCTTCCTGCATGCGCAAGCACAGGTCATCGTCTTCGTAGTACAGGAAGAACGCAGGATCGAACCCGCCGACCGCGGCGAACGCCCGCGCATGAGGCACGTGGTCGCGCAACTGGTGCAACGTGTCGTCGCGGCTGCCGTTGTCTCTGCGACTCCGCCGCACCGGTTACGGTGTCGGCGGGTCGGCCACCGGCTGGCCGTGCTGCAGCATCCACAGCATGATGGTCTTCTGCCGCACGTAGTTGGCGCGCACGTAGGCGTATACCAGCCCGTGCCAGCCATCGCGGAAGCCCCCTCGGAACACAAAACCACGCCAGAAACGCCAAGCGGGTGCGAGCACCAGCTTGGACAGGGTGGCCCGTTTGCCGCGCGCGAACTCATGCTCGGCCATCATCCGCGCGTACTTTTCTGTTTTCGCCAGTTGCTGCTGCAGGGAGCGATAGGGGTAGTGGATGAGGTCGCCACACAGGGTGCCGACGCGGCCGTCCACGCTGGCGGCTTCGTGGATCTCGCGCTTGCCGCGCCAGCCGCCATGGCGACGGTCGAACAGTCGCAACACGCGGTCGGGGTAGGCATTGCCATGCCGCAGGAAGCGGCCGAAGTACTCCGACAGGCGGGCGAAGCGGTAACCGTGGTGCTCCGCGAACCCGCCGTCGCGGGCCTGCTCGATGGCCGCGCGCAAGGCATCGCTGACCCGCTCGTCGGCATCCAGGCACAGCACCCAGTCATGGCGTGCCTGCTCTACGGCGAAGGCCTTCTGGCTACGGAAACCCTGGAACGGGCGCTGCAGCACGCGGGCCCCGGCCGCCTCGGCAAGGGCCACCGTGTTGTCGGTGGACTGGGAGTCGACCACCACCACCTCATCGCAGAATGCCAGCGAGGCCAGGCAGTCGCCGATGCGTCCTGCCTCGTTGAACGCGATAATGCAGGCCGAAATGCGAGGCCGTTCGTTGTGGGCGGTCGTGGAGGACATATGGCCGGGTACCTGTTGTTTGCGACGGAGCGTTACGCGCTGCCTATTCTCGCCCCGTTGGCCGAGGCCTTGCACGCATCCGGGCATGAGGTTGCCGCCTGGTTCGAAGATGGCGCCGCCGGCAGCCGGCTGCCCGGGGTGGCCAGCGTCGGCCTGCGCGAGGCCTTGGCGATGCGCCCGCAGGCCGTGTTCAGTGCCGCCAACTGGGTGCCGACCTTCCTGTCCGGTGCCAAGGTGCAGCTGTTCCATGGCTTCAACGTGCAGAAGCGGGACAGTGCACGGGGACACTTCCGGGTGCGCGGCATGTTCGATCTGTACTGCACACAGGGCCCGGCGACCACCGCGCCATTCCAGGCGATGGCCGCGGAGCAGGGTCATTTCGCCGTGGTGGAAACCGGCTGGCCGAAGCTGGACCCCCTGTTCCGCGATGACGCTGGAGCCAGTGCCGCACTGCGCGCTCCGGCGGCCGGGCGACCGGTGGTGCTGTTCGGCTCCACCTTCACCGAGCGCCTGAGCGCAGCCCCGCATCTGTACCCGCAGATCGCCGCCGACATCGCGGCGGGCCAGCGCTACTGGCTGCTGACCCTGCATCCCAAGTGCGCCCCGGAGCTGTTCGCGCAGTACCGCGCGCTGGCCGGAGCGAATGCCTGCTTCGTCGAGCCGGAGCAGGTAATGGCGGCGCAGCGTGCAGCCGACGTGCTGGTGTCTGATACCTCGTCGATCGTTTCGGAGTTCATCGTCCAGCACAAGCCGGTGGTGACCTTCCGCAACCGCGTGCCGCAGCCGCACATGATCGACTTCGATGAGCCGGCGCAGTTGCCGGCCATGCTGGAGCAGGCCCTGCACCCCACGGCCGCGTTGCAGGCCGAGATCACGCGGTATGCCGATGCGATCCACCCGTGGCGGGACGGACGATCCAGCGAGCGGGTGATCGCAGCCACCGACGCGTTCGTGTCCGGCGCGTTGGGGACGCTGGCACGCAAGCCGCTGGGCAGCTGGCTGCGCAATCTGCAGATCCGCAAGGACCTGGGCTATTGGGGCCCGAAAGGCTGACGCCCAAGGCAGGGTAGAGCCGACTTCAGTCGGCTGCTCCGCACCCCGCGCGATCCCTGCAGTCCGCCGAGCACGGCTCGGCGCTACGGCGATCATCCCGGTAGCGCCGACCCATGGTCGGCGAGCGCAGCGGCCGGCGCGTTACCCGTTCCCTTACCAACGCAACTGCCTCCGCGCCAGCGCGCGGCCCAACTGCTCCAATACTTCGGCGGCCTGCGCCTGCGGCAGGTAGCGCAGGCACAGCGCCACATCACCGCGCGCACCCGCGGTATCCAGCCACACGCTGCTGGTCCCCAGCAGGCGATCCAACGGCGAGCGTGACAACCGCAGCGCCTGCAACTTGTCCAGTTCCGCCCAGCGCCACCAGCGCCGCCACCAGCCGCCGCGCAGCGCGACGTAGCGATCATCCAGATGCCAGCCGATGCGCGCCATCTGCAAGCGCGCTGTCCACAGCGCAACCGGCAACCAGGCCAACACCAGCAGGCCCATCCCGCCCCAGCGCCATGTCAGGCCCGCCGCCAGCAGCGGGGCCAGCCACAGGCTGGTCACGCACAGCCGCCAGCTGCCGCGCAGCGCCACCGGATGCCAGAGCGCTGGTGGCCACTGCACGGTGGGCAGCAGGTGCTGCACCAAAGCGTCGCAGTCAGCCGGTGCGGCCAACGGAGCCAGCTCGCGCAGCCCGCGCTGCTGTTGCTCATCGTTGCCCTGGCTGGCTGCGCTATCGACGCTGAGCTGGCGCCGCCCGGCCCAACGCTGCAGCGTGGTCTCGCTCAGCGTCCAGGCTTGTATGCGGCGAAGCGCCACGCTGCTGCGCACCTTGCTCAGCAGGCCGGTACTCACCGTCAGCCGTCGTTGTTGTTCGCTCAACTCGAAGCCGTAATAGCGCAGCAGCGCCAACAGTACCGAGAGCACGCGCAGTGCTACCCAGCCGGCGAGGAGCAGCGCCGCCGCAATGACCAGCATGCCGGTGATGCCGGGCTGCAGACCGTTGGCGTAGCCGAAGGCCTCGCGCCCGCCGTACTCCACGAACGTATCCATGCGGTCGCGCGGTACCACCTGCACCAGCGCGCCGAGCGCGGCGGCCACCATCACCCAGCCACGGTTGGACAGCATGCCCAGCTTGATGACTTCGATGCTGCTCATGCGCAGCAGCACGTGGCGCGTGTCGGTTTCCGGCAACGGCGGGGGCGTGCCCGGATCGCCGTCCGGTGCGGGGTTCGCCATCACCGGGCCGCGATGGCGCACGCGCTGTTCCAGCGCCAAGGCCTCGTCCATCCGCAGCACCCGCATTTCCGCTTCCGGACGATTGCCGCCGGCGGACTCCAGCCGCAGCTCGGCCACGCCGAACAGCCGGTGCAACGGGTTCTGGTGCACGACCACGTTGTGGATGCGCGCGAACGGAATTTCGCGCCGGTTGCGCGCGAACACGCCGCTGCGGATCGTGATGCCGTCCTCGCCGATGCGGTAGCGGTAGCTCAGGTACTGCAGCACCGACGCCAGCACCAGGCAGGCGATGACAATCAGCGGGATCAGTTGCGCCCATAACGGATCGCGGTCACCGCGCTGGCCGAACACCAGCAGTGCCGCCAGCGGCAGCAGGTACTGCCGGAGCTGCATGATCAGGACGAACAACCAGGACCACGGATGCAGGCGGCGCTCGGTATCGGTGGTGGGAATCGGCGGTGGCACGCTGCTCACAGGGCGTCGGCGTCCTGGTCGAGCTGGCGGGCAAGCGTATCGCGCAGCCGCTCGGCGTCATCCTCGTCCAATCCATCCAGCACCACCGCGCTGAAGCGGCTGCCTGCGGTATGCACCACCAGGGTCGCCAGCCGCGCGCGTCGCTGCAGGGGGCCGCGGCGCACGTCGAGGTGCTGCACGCGTGATGTCGGCACGCGGGTGTCGCGCTGCCACCACAGATCGCGGCGCAGGCCCAGCCCGCTGTCATCCAGCCGCCACCAGGTGCGCCGCACGCGGCGCCAGCTGATGCGCGCGCCGATCAGCGCGCCGACCAGCAGCCACGCTGCAGCGGCGGGCACGCCGCCAGGCAGGTCCAGCAGCCACCACGCAGCAGCGAAAGGCAGTCCGGGGAAAAGGGCGCCCGCAGGCAGGCCGCCCAGTGCTGCGAGCCGCGCGGCGCGCACCGGCAACAGCTGCCAGCCGTCCGGCGTGGCGTCAGGGGAGGGCGATGAGGTCATGGGGGTGTCAGGCATGTGCAGAAGGTAGCAGGTGGCTTGTGTAGCGCAGAAGCTTGCCCGGTGGGGTCGATCCGCGAAGGGCCCGCTGCGCTCGCCGAGCGTGGCTCGGCGCTACGGATGGACGGAGGGCGCGTCGGTTGTCGGGGGAGCCCGCTGCGCTCGCCGAGCGTGGCTCGGCGCTACCGGTGGTCCGCTGGTTACTGTGCGGCCTGGATCAGTGCGTCCACGTCCAGCAGGTGGCCGGCACGTTCGGCCTTGGTGCGCAGGTACTGTTCGTTCTCCACGGTGATGTCGCCGGTCACCGGGATGCAGTCGACCACATCCATTCCCGCGTTGCGCAGGCGCTGGACCTTGGTCGGGTTGTTGCTCAGCAGGGCGATGCGGGCGATGCCCAGCCCTTTCAGCATCGCCACCGCGCTGCCGTAGCGGCGCTCGTCCGCGCCGAAGCCCAACTGTGCATCGGCGTCGATGGTGTCCAGCCCATCGTGCTGGTAGCCATACGCGCGCATCTTCGCGGCGATGCCGGTGCCGCGGCCTTCCTGGTCCAGGTACAACAGCACCCCGCCACCGAGCTCTTTCAACTTGCGCAGACCACGGCGCAGCTGGTCGCCGCAATCACACTTCAACGAACCGAACAGATCGCCGGTCAGGCACGAAGAGTGCACCCGCACCGGGACCACCGCTGCAAGGTCGGGCTCGCCCACGATGATCGCCACCTGATCGCGCTGGGCCACCCCGCCGCGGAACACCGCGAAGGTGGTCATCCCCACCTCGCGCAGCGGTACCGGCGAGCGTGCCACCAGCTCGTAATCGTGGGCGGCATGGGCGGCGCCTTCGGCCAGGTCGCACAGGGCGACCTGCGCGGCGCCGTCGAAACGTGCATCGTCGCTGGCCAAGGGCAGGCCGACCATCGCAGGCAGCAACAGGCCCAGGCGGGCCAGCTCCACGGCGCCGGCATCGAGTGCATCGCCGGGGTTCCACTGCGGCGGCAATGGGCCGGGCTCACGCAGGTAGCCCAGCTGCGGCAGGGCATCGAAGGGGATGCCCGCCAACGGAATGCGGACGCCCTGGGCAGCTTCGATGCCCTCCACCCCCAGCACGCGGGCACGGGTTTCAGTCAGGAACAGGTAATGGCGGTCGTCGGCCAGAACGGCGAAGGTCTCGAAACTACGCGCGGTTGCACTGTCCAGCGCAATCACGGCCATGCGCTGGCCGGTGTCATCGGTGATCACGACCGGCCGCCCGGAACGCAGTTCGGCCACCGCGCGCTCGCAGCGGATGGCCGCCGGATCACCGAACAGGGAGGAGGCAGCAACAGGCATGGCAGGACCGGGCAGGGGAGACATCGTGGTCAATCACATGGGGTTGAGTGCGACGGAATCAATGCGGATGGGTCGCGGTGGCGTACGGGTCGGCCTCGCCGCTGCCATCCGGACGCAGGGTGAAACGCTTGTAGGTCCACTGGTACTGCGCCGGGTCACGGCGCGCGATGCGCTCGATGCCGGCGTTCAATGCGGTGCCGGCGACCAGTGGATCCGGGTCGGCCAGGGCGGGCGCGGACGCTTCGATGTGCAGGGCGAACTGCATGCCCGGCCCGGTGCGCTCGCACCAGCCGTACAGCACGGTCGCACCGGTGCGCGCGGCCAGCCGGTTGACCAGGGTCATGGTCAGCGCCTGCATGCCGAAGAACGGCACGAACACCCCGTCGCCGGCCTTGGGCTGCTGGTCGGGCAGGATGCCGGTCGCACCGCCGTCCTTGAGCACTTTCAGCAACTGGCGCACTGCGGTGCCTTCGGCGCGCACCTGCTGCACGTTGTCACCGCCACGCACCAGTTGAAGGAACGCGTCGCCGGCGGCATCTTCCGGCGGCTTGTAGACGATCGCGATCTGGCCGCGGGACGCCAGCCACTGGTTCAACAGCTCCCAGTTGCCGAAATGCGGGGCCGCCACGATCACCCCTTTTCCCGAGGCCAGCGCGGCGTCGTACAACGCCTCGCCATGGCGCTCGCGCAGATGGTCGCGCAGGTTGTGGGCCGCCGGGCGGGTCCACAGGCGCAGCGTCTCCAGCGCCTGCAGGGCAGTGGAGCGCAGCACGTCACGTTGCAGGCGCGCGCTCTCGGCGCTGTCCAGCGCGGGATAGGCGAGCTCCAGGTTGCGCCGGGTAACCCGGCTTTCGCGGGCATTGAAGGTCATCCACAGCCACGCCAGGCCGTTGGCGAGGGCGCGCAACACGGGCCAGGGCAGGCGGGTGAGCAGGGTGGCGGCACGGTAGGCCAGCCGGGCTTTGCGGTGCGGGTTCATCCCGGCAAGTCTAGCGTGGCCGCTGCTAAGGTGGCCCGTTGCTCCCCTGATCGAGGTCCCCATGCTTGTCCTTATCCAGCGCGTCAGCCAGGCAGCCGTGCACGTCGATGGCCAGCCCATCGGGCAGATCGGTGCCGGTTTGCTGGCCTTGGTGGGCATGGAGCCGGGCGATACCGACGCGCAGTTGCAGCGGATGGCCGATCGGCTGCTGGGTTACCGTGTGTTCGCCGATGACGACGGAAAAATGAACCGCTCGCTGCGCGACACCGGCGGCGGCCTGTTGCTGGTCAGCCAGTTCACCCTCGCTGCCGACACGCGATCAGGCATGCGGCCGAGCTTCACCAGCGCCGCCCCACCGGCCGAGGCTGAACGCGGGTTCAATCGATTTGTCGAGATCTGTCGTGAAAAGCATGCAACAGGGGTGGAAACGGGGCGCTTTGGTGCCCATATGGTCGTCAGCCTGGTCAACGACGGTCCCGTGACCTTCCTGCTCAGGCCCTGACCCCCCGGGACCACCGCCCGGGCAGGCCGGGCGAGGGGCTGGTATAATGCTACGTTCCCTTTTCCTACTCCAGCCGGTGGCGCGAGCATCCATGGCCAACGAACGTCCTGCCCAATCCGAAATCAAGCAACTGATCAGCAAGGGCCTGGAACAGGGCTACCTGACCTATGCCGAAGTCAACGATCACCTGCCCGACGACATGGTCGATCCGGAGCAGATCGAAGACATCATCGGCATGATCAACGGCATGGGCATTGATGTCCATGAAGTGGCCCCTGATGCGGAAACCCTGCTGCTCAATGACGGCAACACCGGCAATCGCGAGGTGGATGACACCGCCGCTGAAGAAGCCGCTGCCGCACTGACCGCACTCGACACCGAAGGTGGCCGCACCACCGACCCGGTGCGCATGTACATGCGCGAAATGGGTACGGTTGAACTGCTGACCCGCGAAGGCGAAATCGCCATCGCCAAGCGCATCGAAGAAGGCCTCGGCCAGGTACAGGCCGCACTCGGTCTGTTCCCGGTGTCGGTCGAATCGCTGCTGTCCGATTACGAGGCCCACAAGGAAGGCAAGAAGCGCCTGGCCGAAGTGATTGTCGGGTTCAACGACCTGTCCGACGAAGTCCCGGCGCCGGCGGTGGTGGAAGACACCAGCGACGACGATGACGACGCCGATGAGGACGAAGAAGACGACGCCGACGACGCCGAGGAAGAAGCCGGCCCGACCGGTCCGGACCCGGAAGAAGTCGCCGCGCGCATGCAGGCGCTGGCTGATGCCTTCAACGCCTTCAAGAAAGCCGCCGCCAAGGGCGAAGGCAAGCACCTGCTGAAGCTCCGCGAGGAGATGTCGGCGGTGTTCGTCACCCTGAAGCTGCCGCTGCCGCTGACCGACGTGCTGACCCGCCAGCTGCGCGACACGATGGCCGGCATCAAGTCGCATGAGCGTCGCGTGCTGAATCTGGCTACGGTCACTGCCCGCATGCCGCGCAAGGATTTCATCCGCTCGTGGGAAGGCAACCAGACCAACCTGGAGTGGGTGGAAGACGCACTGAAGCGCAAGCAGAAGTGGTCCTCGGCCTTGCGTGACGTCAAGGACCAGATCATCTCCGAGCAGCAGGCTACGATCGATATCGAGAAGAGCACGCTGCTGAGCCTGGATGACCTGAAGGAAATCAGCCGCGCGATGGCCTACGGCGAAGCCCGGGCCCGCAAGGCGAAGAAGGAAATGGTCGAGGCCAACCTGCGCCTGGTCATCTCCATCGCCAAGAAGTACACCAACCGCGGTCTGCAGTTCCTCGATCTGATCCAGGAAGGCAACATCGGCCTGATGAAGGCCGTGGACAAGTTCGAATACCGTCGCGGTTACAAGTTCTCCACGTATGCGACCTGGTGGATCCGCCAGGCCATCACGCGTTCGATCGCCGACCAGGCACGCACCATCCGTATCCCGGTGCACATGATCGAAACGATCAACAAGTTGAACCGCATTTCCCGTCAGATGCTCCAGCAGTACGGCCGCGAGGCAACGCCGGAGGAGCTGGCGAAGGAAATGGACATGCCGGAAGACAAGATCCGCAAGGTGATGAAAATCGCCAAGGAGCCGATCTCGATGGAAACCCCGATCGGCGACGACGAGGATTCGCATCTGGGCGACTTCATCGAGGACACCAACGTGGAGTCCCCGATCGAGAACACCACCAACATCAACTTGTCGGAAACCGTGCGTGACGTGCTGGCTGGCCTCACCCCGAGGGAAGCCAAGGTGCTGCGCATGCGCTTCGGCATCGACATGAACACCGATCACACGCTGGAAGAAGTCGGCAAGCAGTTCGACGTCACCCGCGAGCGCATCCGCCAGATCGAAGCGAAGGCGCTGCGCAAGCTGCGTCATCCGAGCCGGTCCGAGCAGCTGCGCAGCTTCCTCGATATCGACTGATTCCGGTCGGTTCCTCGAGGATCTGAAAAACCCCGCCTCGGCGGGGTTTTTCTTTGCGCGGAATATGGATCTGCCGGCTGCGTCTGGTACGTCTGCGCTTGATGCCCCTCCGCTTGGTGCACCTGCGCTTGGTAGTGCGGACTTCAGTCCGCACCGCCCTCCGGGGCAGCCAATTCTGGTAGTGCGGACTTCAGTCCGCACCGCCCTCCGGGGCAGCCAACTCTGGTAGTGCGGACTTCAGTCCGCACCGCCCTCCGGGGCAGCCAACTCTGGTAGTGCGGACTTCAGTCCGCACCGCCCTCCGGGGCAGCCGACTAAAGTCGGCTCTACCGCCCCGTGCCCGTCCCGTGCCCGTGCCAGTGCCAGTGCCAGTGCCGCGCCCCGTGGCAGTGGCAGTGGCAGCGCCCATAGCCACAATTACGTAACATTATTCGTAACCAAATTCCGAAAATGCCATGCGCCGCAATAGGCTGTCCCCACCAAGCAAAAATATTACGTAACAAATCATGTAACACTGCGCGCATGCCCAAGCCTACACCCCCGACCATTCAGACCCTCTTGGCCCAGCTACCACCCGGTGATCCCATCGCAGCCGGCGCCTTGGCTGAGCGCTTGGGTGTGAACCGGATGGCGCTGAGCCGCTTGGTCGCCAAGGCCGGTGACCAGGTTGTCCGTATCGGCCAGACCCGGAGTACGGCGTACGCGGCACGCCAGGTGACACCCGCTGGCAGCCAGTGGCCGCTTTATCGGCTTCGCGCCGATGCAACGCTTGAAGCGCTGGGAGAACTGCACGCGCTGACAGGCGATACCTTCCATTTCCAAGCCAATGCGGTGCGGCCCAACCTCACCCGCTCGCCGGACGGCGACGTGCCTGCGTTTTTTCCCGGTCTGCCGTGGTACCTCGACGAACTGCGGCCGCAGGGCTTTCTCGGGCGCACGTTCGCACACCGCGCGGCGCGCTCGCTTGGCCTGCCGAACGACCTCAACCGCTGGCAGCTGAGCGATACCTTGCTGGCCTTGGTCAATGCGGGGGGCACCCAGTCGGGCGATCTGCTGCTCGGTGGAACGGCCGCGCAGCAGGCCCTTCAGGTCCTTGAGTCGCCACCTGACAGAATGGCGGTGAGTGAGCGCATCCGGGAGTACCCACGCCGCGCACTGGCTGCGCTGGAAGGCGAGGAAGTCGGGTCGTCTCCGGGCGGTGAGCAACCCAAGTTCACCGCAACGCTGGAGCAGGACGGCATGCGTCGCGCCGTGTTGGTGAAATTTGCCCAGCAGGGGGCCGGGGATGCAGCCGAGCGCTGGGCAGATCTGCTGGTCTGTGAGCATCTGGCGTTGGATACGCTACGCGCGGCGGGGGTGGCTGCATCGGCCACTTCGCTACTGACCACAGACACGCACACCTTCCTGGAAGTCGAGCGCTTCGACCGCACGCCCGACCTGCTCGGGCGACACGGATTCGTGTCGTTGTCCGCGCTGTCTTCGGCGTTTACGGGTGAGGCATCACAAGAGTGGACGGGTGCTGCCGGCCTGCTGCAGGCCCAAGGCTGGCTGACGACCGACACCGTGGCGGACATTGGACGCCTGCAGGCATTCGGCCGCCTCATCGGCAACACCGACATGCATCAAAGAAACCTGGGTTTCCATCTGGTCGATAGCGGCCCGCTGTTGCTGGCGCCAGCGTACGACATGCTGCCGATGTCGTTGGCGCCGCCGCGTACCGGCATCCTGCGTCCAGCGTCCGGGCTGCAACCGCCCGCGCCCACCACCAGCCGCGATCTGGTGCACTTGCAGTGGGCGGCACCGCTGGCAGGACAGTTCTGGGAGCGCGTGGCAGCATCCAACTTGATACGCTCATCCACGGTGCACGACCTGGCGGCGGAAAACGCCCGCCGGGTGGGCGTCTTGGGAAGGCAATTCGGAGGCTGAGCGCGTTCATCCTGTTCAGCAAGTGCCTATTAATTTGCCAAAAATGCGTGCTCCGCGTCACACATTTGGGGGTAATCTGCGCGTGACATCCATATCGGATGCAGTCCACAGGGGGACGTCAATGTTGGCTCGATTCACCGGCGACGAAGGTCGCCGCAACCTGCTGTATGCGCTGTCCGAACAGAAACTCGTTCGGGGTGACAGTGCACTTGCTGAAGCATTGGCCAGCAGTGTGACCTTGTTGGAGGCACAGGTCGGTGCCGCCGTCATCCATCAGGGTGGAGTGGACAATGACGTCTACCTCATCGTTACCGGTTCGTTCGATGTCTTCGTCAACGGCAAGCGCGTAGCGCACCGCAAAGCGGGCGAGCATGTGGGCGAAATGGCCGCCGTGCAGCCGACGCAGATCCGCTCGGCCACCGTGGTCGCGGCCGAACCCAGTGTGGTCGCGCGTCTCAGTGCGGCCCGTCTGGACGACCTGGCGCAGCAGTTTCCGCTGATCCATCGTCATGTCGCGCAGGAGCTCGCGCGCCGGCTGTTCCAACGCAATGACTACGTGGGCAGCGCACGCGAACGCACGAAGGTGCTCGTGCTTGCCTCGGCGCAGTCGACCGATGCCGCACAGGTGCTGCAGGAAACATTGGCCAGTGAAGGCTTCACCGTGCGCCTGTGGCAGGACGGTCTGGCGCGCAGTGGTGGGCTGGCGGTGCAGCGGCTGCAGGAAACCGCCGCCGGCGTGGACTTCGCGGTCGTGCTTGCGGGAACCGAGGATGCGCGCACCGCCGGTGATGCGGCATGGCCCGCATCGCGCGATGACGTGCTGCTGGAAGTGGGCGTGCTGCTGGGTGTGCTCGGCGGTGACCGGGTGGTGCTGCTGGAGAGCCACGGCGGTACGGCTGAGCTGGCGGGGGTGGTCAACCTGCGTTGGCAGCCCGATGCCAGCCGTGATCTGGAGACGGTGCTGACGCCAGCGTGCACGCGTCTGCGGCGTTACTTCGAGTCGCAAGGGCCGTACGCGGTCGCGTGATGTGCTGCTGCGCGTGTCGGCCTTGGTGGTCGGCACGCGTGGGCACGCGGCCTTTGACGCACAAGTGTCTGGAGCCCAGTGGCGGGCTTGCATTACACTGACGCCCGCAAGCGGGCCTATAGCTCAACGGTTAGAGCAGAGGACTCATAATCCTTTGGTTCCAGGTTCGAATCCTGGTGGGCCCACCACATTGATGTCTACAGGCGCCCAGCGAAGTCCACTTGCATCCACAAAAAAAGTCAGGCTGTGAGTCGAGGGCTGGCGCTCGCCTCCCTGACTTACAAATCGCCGACTCGAGCTGAAGCCAATAAGCGAGAGCACGCTCAATGCCGCACTCAGGAACTTGGGGTTCGACGGCTCAACGATCGTCGGGCACGGCTTCCGCGCCATGGCGCGCACTTTGCTGGACGAGGTGTTGGGCTACCGTCCCGACTACATCGAGCATCAGCTCGTACACGCCGTAAGGGATCCATTGGTCCGTGCTTACAACCGCGCGACGCACCTGCCGGAGCGCAGCAAGATGATGCAGGCAAGCGCGGATTGGACGGCTGGATGGCGGAGGCCATCGACAGCTCACTGGCTACGGGTGATGCCACGACGCGGCACATGCTGAAGAAGGCCCGCGGTCCGCGCTCTGAGTACGGGCGCCGCTTTGAGGGTGGTGCTGACTCCGACAAGTTAATCTCCGACCTGCTGGATGGTTCACGGACCACGGAAGCGCTGGTGAACATCGCTATGGAGGCTGGACAGGTCAGTAAGACCGGCGGCGTCCGTTTCATCAACCGGCTGCGGCTGGCGGCGAACGAGGATCCGGAGGTGATCGGCGGGTTTAGGGCGGCTCACTTCGCCCGGATGACTCGGGGTGCGGATGGCAGCACTCTTTCGCCTGCCCAGATCGTGCGGAGCTTCAAATCCACTGAGTACAGCAATGAGAGCGTGATCCGGGCCCTGTACACCCCGGGGCAGTGGAACGGGGTCCGGAGGTTCTCCGGCATCTTGGAGCCGATGGTGGCCAAGGGCGAATTTGCCCGGTCGTCAGGCAGCGGTGAGCGGGTGATCCGGGGCTAAATGAACCAGTTCGTTACCACGGTCCCGTTTGTTGGCGGTATGGCCCAGAGCTATAGGGCGGCCCGAGACGCCATCCAGTCGGGCAGTGCGATCAATGCGCCTGCGCGTCGGCCTGCTGCACCTCTGCCCATCCTGCCGGCCGGTACGGCTACCGCAGCTGACGAGCGGGCCCGCCACTAGGGATGGTCTGATCAGATCACCCGCAATACTGGATCCTTGATGTCAGTCATCATCACCTCCACCCGATCGCTGGACCGACGCTGCTGGCGCATCTCCCGCCACACGAAAAAGGGTCAGACGCGCCTTGGACACGCCTTGGTCACTGCTCTGCTGGATATCCGAGAACGTGACCAGGACCGTTCCATCAGCCATCCGATGAGCGGATGGAGCGAACGGGTTGTAGCTGATCGGGTCGGTCAACAATTGTTCCGGACCCTGTGCGCCATGCACATCAATGGCTCGCCTGTAGAGGTTGAAGCCCACCGGAAAGGGCGCCGAACTTCCCTTGAAGGACGGATAGACATAATAGACATCAACACCACCTTCCGGGCGTGGCAGCGCAAACCCGTCGTGCACGTCGGTCTTGTTCGGCGGCGTGGCGGGCGCGAGTTCGATGGGTTCAGCCCACGTCCTGCAGTCGGGGCTGACGCGATAAAGGGTGGTCATGTAGCCGCCCTCAGGAACACGTTGATAACTGAAAAAGCAGCCCCCCCCTCCCATTGGTACCACGCGTGGGTAGGCCACTGCCGTATCGACAAGTGTGGTGACGGCCGCGGGTGAGTGCCCACCGCGTAGGGACAGCCACTGCGGGCCGGACCCGCTGCCTCGGAATGTCAGAAACAGATCTTCACCTGCCCGCACCCAGCGTGGTGACTGCGTGAGCATCTTCAATCCCTGCACATGAGGCAGACGCTGCGGTTGCAAAAACCCTTCGCGGTTTACCTGGGCGCGCCAAAGCTTGAGATTGCGGTAGTCGCCCTCGCTAGCGGCGAAATAGAGCCACGCTTGATCTCCCGAACGAGCGAGTACCGGAGCGTCTTCCAACGTCGACCCGAACGACAACGGTATCGGAGGCGACACGTGCCGCCCGTCCGGAGACCGTATCTGCATCAGGCGGGATGAATCCATGTCGCCACCCGCGTACTGCGCATAGACCAGCAGGAACCCTTCATCATCTTGCGGCAGAACCGTAGCCTGACGGTCCACGCCAGCCGGCGCATCAGATGCCCACGTCGCATGCCGCCCCACGGGCAGTGATGCAGGCTCGGGAAGCGTGCTGGCCTCGGAGGAAGATGGAGCATCGGCACGCTGGGTGCTTGCCAATGCCATGGCAGGATTCGCCAGAATGCCCGCGACCATCCACAGGCGCAGGAAAGAACTGCTGGCTTTATTCATCCGCTGAACACCAGAGGTTGCAGGCATATTTCATACCGCGGATCACCGGCAGACTTCAAGCTTGCCGGCCAGCGCCCGGCACTGGGGCCGGATTTCGCGCATATTTGTTCAGACCATCTCTAGAGGGGAGAGACGTCCTGGCCTGCGCGCCGGAATGCTCTGGCACACCAGTAGCCGGCGACGAACCCTGCTAAGGCGGCTAGCACGATGGCGCCCCCCAGACCTACGTAAAGCAAACGGGAGACCACCATGTCGGAAGTCCGAATAGACGTCCCGTGGGAACTGCGGGCCACAGGCGCTGCTGAGGTCGGGGCGCTGCTCGGCTTGGCCGCGCGCACGGTGCTGGAGACCATCGCCTGCAAGCCTGACTTCCCGATGCGCGTCTCAATGCGGCCGGCCACCTGGGTTGCAGGGGAGGTCCTTGAATGGCGCGATCGGAACAGAGTCGCCATGCCGAAGGTCAGAGCCAAGAAGCCGCGAGACGACTAGCTGCCAGCCGGCCGGAGTTTATGGACGCCCTTACGCGCGAGGCCGCGCCTGAACTAGCGACGCTTACAGGCCGTCTTCTTCCGGCCATTCCCATCAAGCCCAAGTAGCTCAGCGAGGCGCCGGTCGGCATCAAGGTCGGGGATGACTAGCCGCGCAGGCGATAAAGCGATCGCTGTCGCAGGCTTGACCTTCGACCTCTCCCACCAGTCAGCCAGGTCAGCCGCGTGGATCCTGTCGGACTTAGCGCTTACGCCAAGTCTGCAGGCGACTAGCTGCCCCGCATCGATGGCCCTCCGCAGCGTCTTGGTCGAGCACGCCGACTGTTTAGCGGCTTCTGCCAGCGTCATCAGCTTCGGGTTGGAATCCACGCCCTTCTCCTCAAGTCGACCGCTTTCGCTTCGTCGCATTCCTGATCCTGTTCAACGTTGCCAACGCTGTCGGAGAGAGCCCCATTGTCGAGGCCCGGCTTGGCAGGACCACGTTCCCGCCCCACCCGGTAGCGCTGGAGATCGCGGCGTATAGGACTGACTTTTCATAGAGCTTCTTGCCCATGAACTGCCCCGGCTGCAGGTTGTATTCCGCCACCCTGGCGTCGAACTGGCTGCGAGACACGCCGCAGTAGTGCGCGGCCTCGTCCACGGTGAGCCAGTCCTTGCCCGAGAGGTTGATACGCAGGGTCGCCAGTTGCTGACGCAGGGCTGCGATCTCCTCTTCCAAGTTGCTTGCGGGCGAAGAAGTGTCCTTAGGTCCTCCTGGATGCTGTAGCCGAGACTACCGTGCCGCAGGCATGATTGGCAGACTCCCTCATGTGAGTTCACTAGATGGCTGGAGAGACCCTTTCTCGCGACGAAGTCGAAGAGCTCTGCAGGACGCCGATGAGGGTGCGTCAGTTGGCATTCTTCGAACGGAACGGAATCCGCTATCGAATCGACGAGTACAGCAACCGAATCATCGTCCTACGGCAACCGGTCGGGGCTCCGGTACGACCTGACTCGCCCCGTCCGATATGGCGCTCCAACAAGGCGGTAGTCTGATGCCAGACAAGCTCTGCTTGACACGCGACGAGATCAAAGCGCTGGCGCGCAGCCCGCGGAAGGATGGCCAGCTGAGTTTCTTCCGGCAGAACGGCATCCGGCACTACATAGACGGCAAAGGTTGGCCCGTGGTGTTGCTTATAGCTGTTGCATTCGCCCTAGCTGGCTGTGAAGGCGAGCGAGGCGTCCCCGACGAGAATGAGATCATGAGTCCAAGCGATGCGCACATGATTCCGGAGAAGGAGCGTGCATTGGTGGAGGCGGCCGCGAAGAAGGGCAATCTCGAATCCGTGAGGCGATTGATCGCGCACTATGAGGCGCTCTCGGGGAGCGACGAACTTGCCGAGAAGTGGAAGGCAACCGCTCGTGAGCTTGGTGATTCGAACGAGCTGTACTTCTACGCATCAAGTACTGTCTTGGCGGCAAGGCGGGAGAGCGATGCAGCGAAGCGACATGCAATGCTCCTTGATGCCTTGGAGGCGGCCAGGCGATCCGATGCAAGTAAAGCCAATGCAGCTGCACAGCAGCTCATTCTTGAGGTAAGGCGGCAAATGGAGGTCGAGCCGTAGATCCGCAATTGTCCGGCCGCGGCATGCAGAGTCTGCTGGTCAAAGGAACGATCGCGAGGCCTGACACAGAGAAGTCAGCTGTGATGGAAGCACAGGTGGAGCGCGGTGTTGGGGCTGTCCAGGGTCGAAGCGTCGGCGATGCCACGCGTTCCAGCGCAGCTTTCTGTCGCTAGCTTTGCCGCGATGGGTATGAAGGTTACCCCGGCGGGCATGCCTCGGCTCGGGTGCGCTTTGCCAATGAGCATGGACAGGACGTGCCATGGTGGTCGCTGGGCACTCCTCGCGTCCCTGACTTCGATGTAGGCTGTCATGCGGTTCTTGGCGCGCCGCGACCTCATCACCACGTCTTGGCAGACCGGAACACTATGACCACCAGAGTTATCCGAGTCCTGGGCATCGCCGCATTGCTGCTTTCGACCGGCTGCGCCTGGACCAGCAAGGAATCAGTGCTCTCGTCCGACACCTTGAAGGTCGTCGCGGTTACCGAGAGCAGATTGGACATCAACATCAGTGAGTACCGGCACTACACGACGTACGTGCTGTACCTCGATGGCGAAAAGCTGTCCGACAAGGCGTTCGCCTCGCTGCTGCAGGACCCGCAAGCCACCAACGATACGTTCGTGCACAGCGATGTAGTCGTGCTCGCCGATGATGCGATATTGCTGGCGTCGCACAATCGCGATTCGACGCGCTGCTGGACGACGCGACTGCTCGCGGGGAAGGGCAAGGCCAGGGTCGAGACGATCAAGAAAAGCTCGACAGACTGCTCCCCGAGTGAGACAGCGCCTGGCTGGCAGACACTCTATGACGAGGAAAGCAATGTGCTGCTGGTGCGCGAGCGGCCGTTCCATGTCTATCCGATAGCGGGGTACTGGTGGGTGCTTTGGATAGAGGGCGACGTCGTCGCGCTCTACAACGACGACTCGGATAGAGAGCGGCTGATCGTCAGGCTCGTGCGGGTATCCACCGATGAGCTGCTTGCCGAGCAACTGCTGCCCATGCAGACGTACGCCGAGGCCGACCTGCTTCATGCATCGCCCGACGTGCGGCGGAAGTGGCTGTTGGACAACTTCGCCGTCTCGATGAAGACGCCGGTGTCGCTCCAGCTACGCCCTGACAACCAGCTAGAGGTCCTACCGCCTGGCCGCTGGGCGGAATACCAGGAAACTGCACGGCAGAACAGCGAAGCGGATGCCCGTGCACGCGCCGCCGGTGAGGCAAAACTCGAGGCCTTGTACAGGGAAGTGCGGGAAGAAGAAGCCGCGCGGCAACCACCTGTGGAGTGAGTCCGGCAGGAAGAGGGGGACGGCAGCCGACTGAAGTCGGCTCTACCCGGGGCCTGGAAAGGGAGGCTCAGGCGAAATGCCAGAGCGTGGCAACGACGGTGCCCAGGATGCCCAGCACGATCAGAATGCCCATCAGCAGCCAGCAAGCATGTAACAGGAACTGACCTGCACGACCGATCACGTAGGTGCCTGCTGCTACGCCCAGTAGAGACAGGCTGAAGCGGATGGGTTTGGACCAGGCCGCGCCCGGCTCCACGGCGTAGTTGATCAGCGCCACGGCGAGCACGGAGACGAAGAATCCGATGACGGCCCAGAAAACGGAAAACTCGAACATTCCGGGCGCCGGTGGCACGTCGGCCCGCATGGCTTCTTCGGAATCATAGTAGGCGACCGTGCCATCGCCCCGTTGCTTTGAATACCCTCTTGCCATCGCGGCGTCGCTCCTTGCATGCCCTGTTCCGATGCACGACGTTACCCAACGGCGGACCGATTTTCCAGCGGTCCGGCTCGGGATTTCATGTTGGCTTCTCGCAGTGCTTACGGCACACGCTGCAGATTGGGCCCCTCGCGCTGCCGCCTCACTTCACCTGCGGCGGGCGCCCTGACAGACGCACGAGGATCCCACGTTGCTCCAGACCCTGCTCCACTACGCACCCCTGATCACCGCCGTGATGGCAGGCGTGACGGCCCTTATCTGGATCGTCTACCTCAACGTATTCCTGTCCAGCTACCGGCGGCAGCGGCGACCGTCGATCCTGATCACCTCCGGGGCAGGGCGGGGCATGAATGCGCACTGTTTCGTCACCAACCTTGGTCTGGAGCCGGTATTCCTTCTGGACATCATGTTCGACCTCACCCAGCCCGATGGCACCCGCATCCGCGCGATCATTCCCGAGCGTAACGAGCAGTGGGCCAGCGGTGACGAGCCCGATTCGGGCGATGCGCGGCGGGCGACCAACGTGGGGCCGCTGAGCAGTGGCGAGGAGATCGATATCGGGCGATTCTCCACGATGATCAACCGGGCCTGCGCGGAGAATCCGGATATCACTGCGGACATGCCGCTGGCCTCACTGGAAATCACGGTGGTGGTGATTACCGCTGCGCGGGCAGAGCTCTGCGCGGCGTCACGGGGTTACCGCGTGGAGGAAACTGCCGGGAACGGAGTCCGTCTGCGCCCGACCACCATCAAGGCGCGGCAGTTGCAGGGTTTCTTCGCGCGCCGCCGGCTGACGCGCCATCTGGTGCAGCAGCTCAGCCAGGAAAGCTGACCGCCGAAACGCATCAGGCCACCCGAAGGTGGCCTGATGCGATGCAGGTCTGCGATCTCAGAAGAAGATCGCGTACAGGATCAAGAGCGGAATCGGCACGCCCAGGAACCACAGCAGCAAGGTCTTCATGAAAGCTCTCCTTGGTGGGAAATGAAGTTACAGGTCACGGCGACGGCCGCCCCACGTGGCGCTGAGGCTGGCGAAGAACGCGCCGATCAGCAGGGTGATGAACAGCCACAGTGCGGCATAGGCAGATGCCTTGCGGGCGTCATCGGCCGCCTTCATGGCGGTGGTCTTGGCTTCTTCCAGCGCTGCACGCATGCGGGTCTGCACGTCGGTGACGCGCGCCTGTGCTTCAGCCTGGCTCATGCCGGTTTCGCGGGCAATCAGCTGGGCCAGATACTGCGTGTCGGCCGGATTCAGGCCTTCCGAACGCAGGCTGGACACGATGATGCGGTTCACTTCGCTGCGGACTTCGCGGCGATCTGCACCACGCTCGTTGCCCGGCATCGGACGCGGCGGCGGCGGGACGTTACCCGGCGCAGCAGGGGCCGCAGCGGTCGGCGACGGCATGGCACCCGGTGCCAACGGTGCCGGCGGCGGCGGCGCTGCCGGATCGTTCGATGCGTTGCGGAACAGAGAGTCGACCCAGTAATCCAGATCACCTTCCTGGGTGCCCATCGCGGCCGAGCCTGCACCTGCGGCGGCAACGCCGACGGTGGACGCTGCAGCGCCTGCAGTCGCACCGGCGACCTTCGCACCGGCACCGAGGATGCCGCCGATGGCGGAGGTCAGCAGCGCAGCGGTCAGCAGGGTGGCAACGGCCCACGACACGAAGCCGTGTGCGGTATCGCGGAAGTAGGTCTCGTCACCGTGCAGGCCCGCCCACTTGGTGCGCAGACGGCCGGCCAGATAGCCACCGAGCGCCGATGCCGCGATGGCGGTGAAGGTCAGCCACGCGACGCTGGTCCAGCCGAACGTTTCCTTCGACACGCCATCGAATGACCACGGGGAAACCGACGACAGACCGAGGCCGACGCCAAGGATCAGCAGGATCAGTGAGAGCGCGGCAGCACCGATAGCGCCGGCCAGGATAGCGCCCCAGGAGACGGCGCTTTCGTGCGTAGGGGCGACGATCGCCGGTGTGCTGACAACCGTTGCCACATCGGCACCGAGGGGTCTGCGATCTTCGTAATCGCTGCGGGTATTCATGGGATGACGCTCCGTATCTGTGCGCTGCCGATGCAGCGTGCGCCATGAGGCTGCGCGTTTGGTTGTGAAAGTTTTCGAAGGGCCGTTTCACGCTGGTTTCATGGAGTGGGACCGTGCAGCTTCAAGGCCTGTTGCCGTCTTCCACGTCGGCTGCACTGTCACAGCGCTTCTTCGGTGCACACAGCCGATCCAGCAGCGCCAGCGTCACGCCGTTGCTCCAGCCGAAGCCATCCTGCAGCGGGTATTCGCCGCCGCCACCACCGCCGGCGGACCCATCCACGACATATTTTTCCACCAGTTTCTGCTCGCCGTCGTAGACCGATTGCACGGTATGCAGGAAGCGCACACCGACCTGCCGCGCCAGCGTGTCCTGGCCATAGTGCTGAAGCCCGTCCACGGCGACCCACTGCAGCGGCGCCCACCCGTTGGGCGCATCCCACTGTTGGCCGGTCGTGACGGTCGTGGTCAGCAGGCCGCCCTGTTTCACCAACTGCTGTTCGACCGCATCGGCCGTGCGGCGTGCCTGCGGCCGGGTTGCCACCTTCAGCCACAGCGGGAACAGTGCCGCCGCAGTGAGGGCCGGGCGCGTCTGCCCACTGCGCAGGTCACGGTCGACATACCAGCCCTGTTCCGCGTCCCACAGGGCGCTGTTGATGGCGCGGGCGCGGTCGTCGGCCTTCTGCTTGAAGGCGCGGCGGCCCGCACGGTCACCGGCCGCGCCACTGGCACGCGCGATCGTGACTTCCAGGTGGTACAGCAGACTGTTCAGATCCACGGGCACGATATCGGTGGTGCGGATGCTGGACAGCGCCGACGGATCATCCAGCCAGCGCGAGCTGAAATCCCAGCCGGATTCAGCGCCGGCCCGCAGATCGCGGTAGACCTGTGACGGTGCACGCTGAGGCGCCTGCGCGGCCGTCGCCAAGTCGTCCGTCCACGATTCGGTGCGTGGCACCGCGCGGGCATCGTAGTAGCGGTTCAATACGCTGCCGTCGACCAGTTTCACCACGCGGATCTGCGCGGTGCCGGGCGCCATGGCCTCAGCGCCGGTCATCCAGAAGGCATGCTCCGCGCGCAGCTGGGGCAGGTAGCGTCGGTAGGCCTCGTCGCCTTCGTGTGTCGCCAGCAGATCCACCATCAGGCTGAAGAAAGGCGGTTGCGAGCGGCTGAGGTAGTAACTGCGGTTGCCGTTGGGAATGTGGCCGTAGGTATCGATCTGGTAGGCGAAGTTGTCCACCATGTCGCGTACCAACTGCCACTGCTGGCTGCTCGCCAACCCAAGCAGCGTGAAGTAGCTGTCCCAGTAATACACCTCGCGGAAGCGACCGCCGGGCACGACATACGGCTTGGGCAGGGGCAGCAGCGAGCCGTGCGGATCCACCGTGCCAGTCTGCCGGGTCAGTACCGGCCACAGACCGTCGATGTGCGCGCGCAGTGTCTCGCCCGCCGGCGGGGTGTATGCCTTGGCCTCGGCAGGCATCTCAAAGTTGTCGCTGACAAAGGTCTGCAGTGCGTAGCCCGGTTGGAGCTGCTCACGATGCCAGGCACCCAGCACGTCGGCAGGCGCACGGCGGGGTATCGCGTCAGCAAACGTCTTCTGGTCGGGAAACAGATGAGCGCCCTGGACCTGTTGAAACAGCGGCTGCAACTGTTGATCGGGTGGTACCGGATCGGCGGCAGCGGCGATGCCACTCCACAGCAGGGGGGACAGGAACAGGCCAGCCAGGCCGTGGGATGCGCGCATGGGCATGCCTCAGGATGAGCGTGGAAACCACTGTAATACGGGCTGCCGCCAGCGGCGGGTGATGACATGTCGCGCCTGCCGGGTAAAGTGGACAGGGATTGAATCAAGGACGACACATGCGCAGGGATCAACCGCCAAAGGGGCCGCTCAAACGCGCGCTCACCCTCGTTGGGCTTCTGCTGTGTGTGGTTGCCGCTGTCGTCTGGTGGTCAGGGCAGGGCACATCTTCCGTCGAACCCGCGAATGACGGGGACGTAGCGGTCACGAGATCGACTGGAGTGTCCGGGAGCCAGAGCGGTGCGTCGGAGACACCGCGCAGCAATCCAGCGACGGCGGCGTCGCGTGTGCTGGATCTTCGGCGCGACGCGGAAGCCGGCGACCCGGTCGCCATGCGCGAGCTCTCCGAACTGATCCTGACTTGTGGCTTTGGAGTCAACCGGGGGGGCGATTTCTGGAGGGACGTTGAATCCACGGCGTCGCGGTTGAATCCTGTCGATCAGGCCGCGCTGCGCGCTGCCGCAACCCGCATGGAAGCGCAGTGCGAGAACCTCCCACCTGGCACACGAACGGACCTGGCGCTGCGGTACCGTCAGCTTCTTGCCGATGCTGCCGAAAAAGGCGATCTTCTGGCGCGCTTGCGTCAACGCGGCCGCGCCAGCATGCCGGAGATGCAGGCGGCATTGCCGGACGATGCGGACACACTCATCGACGACGCACTGGCTTCCGACGATCCGCGCGCACTGCTTGAGTTGTCGATGATCTACTCACCGGTTTTGCCGAAGGCTCCCCCCCGCTTTGGTGTTGGCAGCAACCCGGACGACCACACGGCGCTGATTCTCTTGGCGTGCGAACGTGGCATGGACTGCGGCGTAGGATCAGCCCATCACGATGCGATATGTGTGGGCGGCCTGATGTGCAGCGATGATTATGAGGAAATGGTGCGCAAGCAGGCCCAGGGGGATGGTGAAATGGAGCGGGTGAATGAGCGCCTTGAGTGGCTGCGCAGACTGCTTGATGAGATGCATTCGGGGCGCTGATGCGGAGCGCGCGCTGCCGTCGAGCATGGCGCGGCGCTACCGGTGTCCGACCGTCTTGTGTTGGATCATCGATGGACTGTATGTGGAAAGGAAAAACTGTGAGCAAGGGAATGGGCCGTGTCGCTGTAAATCGATGGATGATGCTCTGGGGAGTGATGGACCTTGCTGCTCTTCTTTTCTATACGGTGAGCAGCGTTCTGCAAGGATGGATCCCGCTGGCCCATGACATCGCGTCGGGCATGGCGATACAGCAGCGCCACGGCAGCGTGCTGCCGTTACTTGTATCCATTCTTGATGTCACCCTAATGCTGTCGATGCTGGTATCTGGCATCTTGCTGGTGAAGCGGTCCAGGTTGGGGCGTTACGTCGTCATTGCCCAACTGCCTTTCAGAATACTGCTCGTGATGCCGTCGGTATTTTTTCTGGAACACATGGGTTGGACCGGTTTTTCGCCCGCAGTGCTGACGGTCTTGATGGCCCTTGGCGAGATTTTGAAGCTGTGGTCGCTATGGGGGAAAGGCCGTCGAAGCGACGGATCAGGTCGGGATGGCGGGTCAGGGCAGTGAGATGTCGGCGATCGATCTCAAGATTGCAGGAAGCCTGATAGCGGGAAGCGGCGGCGGCTGTGCACGATGACGGGGCTGGGGCCTTCGCTCCAGCCGGAATTGACGTTCCGAATCAAGTTGTTGTCGCTTACCTCTGTTGTGGCCCTCCGGGTACGGCGGAGAATGTACTGCCATGCCGGTTCTGCGGCAGGCGGTGCGCGGGGATCACCCGATCCGCCGGTTTTTCGGCGACAACTTGGCCGGTACGTCAACCCGCATCGCCTGCCACCCTGCGCTTCGGCGCGGGTGGCGCTTCCGTGCTGCGAGAGCCTGCCATGTCACGTCACTATCCGCCCGCCCACCGCCTGCATGCGCTGATCGGCGACGCCGTACTCGACCTGCCTGCGCGTGCCGTCGAGAAACTTGAGGCGCTGCTTGCCGATCACCCGGTGCTGGCGTGTCTGTGCGATCCGGCGGCGCGCGCTGCGTGGCTGCTTGCCGCATCAAGCCGGCGTGCGAACCCGACAGTGGAACAGCGCCGGCTGCATGGGCTGTCGGCCATTCTCGAAATACTCCACGCCGAACACCTGAGTCTGTACGACGGCGGCAGTGAGCCGATTCTTGGACAGGAGCTGGTGGAGGGACTGCTGGTGGCGAGTCGCGAGCTGGTCAAGCCGGTCGATGGGCGGGCGGGTGCTTGAAGCCTGCCGCCGGTCGCGGGTGGCGTCATGCAGAAACTGACGGCCAGCGGCCGTCACTACCCAATGCAGCTGTGCGGGCTCGTTCGGCGTTACGGCGGGTTGTCGTCAGTGGGCGTGCGCGGTGGCAACTGACTCACCGGCGAGCGCTTGTGCGAGATGCGCACGATGAACCAGACGAGCAGCGCGATACCGACCGGGATCGCAAGCAGGATCAACAGGATCAGGACGTGCCAGACGCTGAAACTTCCCATGGTGATCGTCCTTGAGGATGAGCGCCCGATGCTAGCATCCGGTGGTGAACGGACTTGATGCTTAGAAGAGGTGCGCGAGAACCTGCGGATGCGTGGCGAGATGCAGCGCACCGAGGCGCGCATGCAGATGTTCAGCGGGCTGTGAGGAGAGCGCCGCCGAGCATGGCTCGGCGCTACCGTGTGAATGTAAAACGTCGCCGTGCGGAAATAGTGCGCCGCAGAGCATGGCGGCAGGCGTGAGCCGCCGGGTGCTACCGCAGGCGCATGCCTTCGATGCCCGGAATGCTCTCGCGGATGGCATCCAGGAACAGCTGCAGGCGCGCCGGACGATGGCGACCCGCGGGAAACACCAGATGCACCGGCAGCGGTGCGGCTTCCCAGCCGGGCAGTAACTGCTGCAGGCGGCCGCTGCGCAGATCGTCGGCCATCAGCCAGGCCGAGCCGATGCCCACGCCCAGTCCTTCGCGAACGGCCTGGTGCAGGACGAACAGGTTGTCGGTCAGCAGGCGGGGCTGGATGGCGATGCGTTCGCTGGTCTTGCCGGTGCCTGCGCCCTGGCAGCGCTGCAGCTGCACGCTCTCGCGATAGAAACTGGTGAGTGATACCCACGGCAGGGCGGCAAGGGCGGCGGGGTGCGTTGGCAGCGGGTCCGGCATCTGCGATGCAGCGCAGACCACGATGCGCGGTACATCGGCCACATGGACGGCCACCACGTCCTGCTGCTCAAGGGGGCCTACGCGGATGGCGCAGTCCATGCCTTCGGCAACGAGATCAGACGGACCATCGTGCAGCCGCCATTCCAAACTGATCTGCGGGTACCGGCGCAGGAAGGCCAGCATCGGCGGCATCAACTGGGCCTGGCCGAATGCATGCGGGACCATCACCCGCAGGCGTCCGCTGGGCTGCTGGGCCGCGCCACGCAGGTCCTGCTCGATGCCCTCCCAGCTGTCCAGCAATTGGCGCGCGTGCTGCAGGCAACGCTCGCCGTCATGGGTCAGCTGCATGCCATGGGTGGAGCGCTGCAGCAGGCGCAGGCCGAAATGCCGCTCCAGTGCCTGCAGGCGGCGGCTGATCGTGGGCTGGGTGGTGCCGAGTTGGGCGGCCGCTGCGGAAAGGCTGCCGGCATCGACGATGCGCACGAAGGTGCGCAGCAGATCGATGCGGTCGGCATTGAGGGCGGTTATCGGCTTGGTCATGCGTCTGGCGTATGGGGCTGATGCGGCAAAGCCTACTACACGTCGAATCCAGGCAGGAGGAGACTGCGCGGCATCCCCTCCAAGGCATCTTCCCATGTCCACTGCGCATGACATCCCTGCTCCCACCCTGGGCTCCGTTGCACCGGCTTCCTTGCCTGCCATGCTGGTCCCGGTGATGGCCGCCGGCGCCGGTTTCAGCGTGGCGTCGCTGTACTACGCGCAGCCGATGTTGGGCGCGATGGGGGCCTCCCTGGGCGCAGGGGATGCGGCCATCGGCCTGGTGCCGACGGTGACCCAGCTCGGCTACGCCGCAGGTATTGCGTTGCTGGCGCCGCTGGGTGATCGCTTCGAACGGCGGCGGATCATCCTGGTGAAGTCGCTGCTGCTGGGTGCCGCGCTGCTGGCGGCGGGCCTGTCCGGCCACCTGCCGGGTGTGTTGATCGCCAGTCTGCTGGTCGGCTTGATGGCCACGGTGGCGCAGGACGTGGTGCCGGCAGCCGCTACGCTGGCCGCGCCGGAACATCGCGGCGCGCTGGTGGGCAAGGTGATGACCGGCCTGCTGCTGGGCATCCTGCTGTCGCGCGTGGTCAGCGGCGTGGTCGCCGAACAATGGGGCTGGCGGGTGATGTTCCTCGCTGCCGCCGTGTCGGTGGTTCTGATGGGGGTGCTGTTGCGCATCACCCTGCCACGTTTCGCGCCGACCACTACCTTGGGCTACGGCGCGCTGCTGCGATCGATGGGGGCACTGTGGATACAGCTGCCGCCGCTGCGCCGTGCGGTCTTGGCGCAGGCGCTGCTGGCGATGGGCTTCAGCGCGTTCTGGTCCACCTTGGCGCTGATGCTGCATGCCCGGTTTGGTATCGGCAGTGCGGGGGCAGGGGCGTTCGGTATCGCCGGTGCGGCTGGTGCACTGGCGGCGCCGTTTGCAGGTCGCTTCGCGGATCGCCTGGGCACCCAGCGCGTGGCACGCCTGGCCATTGGCATCGCGTTGATCGGCTTTGCCAGCCTGCTGCTGGATGGCGTGCTGCCCACGTCGCTGCGCCTGGTGCTGCTGGCAGTGAGTGCGGTGATCTTCGACTTCGGCTTCCAGGCAGCGCTGGTTTCGCACCAGACGCTGGTCTACGGCCTGCAGCCGGAAGCGCGCAGCCGCTTGAACGCCCTGTTGTTCACCGGCGTGTTCGTGGGCATGGCGGCGGGAGGCGGCCTGGGCGCGGTGGCCTTGGCGCAGGGCGGATGGCATGCGGTGGTGTTGCTGGCCTGCGGCACCAGCGCGCTGGCATTGTGGGTGCGGCGGTAAGCGGTCTCCGGCTGCATCAGGTTGCCGTGTGGGGATGCTTCATCAGCGGGCGAACTCGCCGCGTTGCAGCCGCTCTGCACTGTTGCCGGCGGCATCCTTGAGATCCAGGTCGGCGCCGTGGGCAGCCAACTGCTGCAGGATGTCGCGGCGCTGGAACAGGGCCGCATACATGGCGGCGGTCTGGCCGGCATGGTTGCGCTGGTCGGGTGAGCAGGCGGCACGCATCAGGCGCTGGGCGATGCGCAGCTCCCCTTTGAAAATGGCCCCCATCAGCGCGGTGTTGCCGCGCTTGTCCTGGGCACAGGGATCCGCACCGGCGGCCAGCAGTTGATCCACCGCTTCGGCATGACCGTGGTAGGCGGCGAGGATCAAGGCGGTATAGCCCTTTTCATCGCGGGTCTGCAGGTCGTAGCCGGCGCGGATGAACTCGGCCAGCATCGCTTGCTGTCCGCTGCGTGCGGCATCGAAGTAATAGGTGCGCAGTTGCGCCTGCGCGTCGGCGGCCGACGGTGTGGCCGTGGGTGGAACGGCCCAGGTGGGTGTTGCCAGCAGAAGGGTCAGCAGACCGGTCAGGTAGTAGCGCATTGTGGCTGTCCTTGTGGCCGGGCCCTTTGATGAAAGGGCCCGGCCTTGGCGTTGACGGTCAGTCCTGCAACTGACTGGCGAGCTGCTTTACGCGGTCCAGGTCACCGCCGGCCACGCGGGCTACCCGGGTGCCGTAATCCGGGTCTGCCTTGTACAGGAAGGACAGCATGATGTGCTTGCTTTCATTGTCCGCACCGGCCAGCGACTGGCCAAAGCTGTGCACCAGGTCCAATTGCTCGCGTCGGCTGTAGGACCGGTACAGATCACCGGCCTGCTTGAAATTCTGCTCACGCGCGATGCCTTTCTGCTGGGTAGTGCCTGACAGCGGCAGGTTGCTGTACAGCGCTTGCGCGCTCTGCGGACGCGGCTGCAGCCGGCTGGGCTCGTAGTTCACGCCGCTGTTGCTGTGGCCGGCATTCAGGGCGCCGTCCTGGTTGACGTCGTTGACGGCCACACGGGGCCGATTTACCGGCAACTGCAGGGCATTGGCGCCGATGCGGTACATCTGCGTATCGGCATAGGAAAACACGCGGCCCTGCAGCAGACGATCTTCAGACGGTTCGATGCCGGGCACCAGGTTCGACGGCGCCATGGCCACCTGTTCGGTTTCCTGGAAGACGTTGTCG
This sequence comes from Stenotrophomonas sp. CFBP 13725, assembly GCF_014841935.1. Lineage (NCBI taxonomy): Bacteria > Pseudomonadati > Pseudomonadota > Gammaproteobacteria > Lysobacterales > Lysobacteraceae > Stenotrophomonas > Stenotrophomonas sp. CFBP 13725. The sequence continues at coordinate 53,332 of NZ_JACYUV010000003.1, forward strand.
ACGTTCTGGTTCAGCACCATCTGGCCGATCTTCTGTTCCGGCACGTCAGGCCAGATCTTGGTGGCGTCCAGCGGATCGAAATCGAACGTGGTCAGCTGTTCCGGTGCCAGCACCTGGATGTACAGGTCCCAGCGTGGGTAGTCGCCCCGCTTGATGGCGTTCACCAGATCACGGGTCATGTGGCTGTAGTCCTTGCCCTGCACGTCCTCTACCTGTGTCGGATCGAGGTTGCGGGTGCCTTGCAGGCTTTTCCAGTTGAACTTGACGTAGTGCACCTCACCGGCGGCATTGACCAGCTTGTATGCATGCACGCCGTTGCCGTCCATGAAGCGGTAGCCCGCCGGTGTGCCCTCGTTGGAATACAACTGGGTCAGCGTGCGGGTGGCTTCGGGCACGTGCGAGAAGAAATCGAAACGACGGGCGTCGTCATCCAGGTTGGTACGCGGATCAGGTTTGAAGGAATGCACCATGTCCGGGAACTTGATGGCGTCGCGGATGAAGAAGGTCGGGAAGTTGTTGCCGACCAGGTCCCAGTTGCCTTCGCGGGTATAGAACTTGGTAGCGAAGCCGCGCGGGTCGCGCAGGGTTTCCGGCGAGTGGTTGCCGTGCACCACCGAGGAAAAACGGACGAACACCGGGGTGGTTTCGCCCGGGGTGAACAGCAGGGCGCGGGTCAATGCGGACACATCGGCACTGGCGGTGAACTCGCCGCGCACGCCCGTGCCGCGTGCATGCACCACGCGCTCCGGAATGCGCTCACGATCAAAGCGCTGCAGCTTCTGGATCAGCTGCACGTCCTGCAGCAATGCCGGGCCGGTGGCACCGGCGGTCTGGGAGTTCTGGTTGTCGCCCACCGGGGCGCCGTTGTCGCGGGTCAGCGTGGTCTGTGCAAGTAACGGGGCAGCGGGGATGAGCAGGGCAGCTACCAGCAGGCAGGCATGGCGCATAGGGAAGGACTCCGGGAAACGAGTCAGGATCATCCCTGTTGGAATGCGCCGAGGAACAATTGTTTTTTATAATTCAATCAATAGCTTGCTTTGATAATCTGACGCAGGCGTCGCGATTCATGTCGTAAGCGACAGCAGTTGTCAGGCTGAACAATCGGGCTGTCGCTTTTCTGAAAGCGAGGGTGTACAAATGTACACCATGGACCTCAACGACCTCCCTCCCCAACGTGCCGCCGTGCTGGCCTGGTTGCGACAGGCGCTGGCTTCCGGCCAGTCGCCGTCATTGGCCGATATCGCCCATGCCTTCGGTTTTGCCTCGCGCAATGCCGCGCAGAAACACGTGCAGGCACTGGTCGAGGCCGGGTTGCTGGCGCAGGCGGCGGGTCGCAAGCGTGGCCTGGCCTTGCCCGGCGAGCCGGCCGAGCTGCTTCCGCTGGCGGTGCTGGGGCGGGTGGCCGCGGGCCAGCCCATCGGCGCGGATATCGGCCTGGACCAGCAGCTCTGGCTGGACCGGCGCATGTTCTCGCCGCGTCCGGACTACCTGCTGAAAGTGCAGGGCGATTCGATGATCGATGACGGCATCCTGGATGGCGACCTGGTCGGTGTGCACCGCACGCCGAGCGCCCGCGATGGGCAGACGGTGGTCGCGCGCATCGATGGCGAGCTCACCATCAAGCGTCTGCAACAGGATGCAGATGGCGTGCGCCTGCTGCCGCGCAATCCTGCACATGCGCCGATCGTGATCGAAGCCGGGCAGGATTTCGCCGTGGAAGGCGTTTACTGCGGCCTGGTCCGGCAGGGCTGAGATGAACACCGCGCCCGACCTGCAGCAGATGCTGTCCAGCCAGACCCTGTGGCATGCAGGGCGAGGCAGTGCAAAGGAGGGCGTGGAAGGCGAGTCCACCGGGCATGCGGCACTGGATGCGTTGCTGCCGCAGCGCGGCTGGCCACGCCGCGCGCTGACTGAACTGCTGTTGCCGGCCGATGGGGTGGGGGAGCTGCAGCTGTTGCTGCCGACCTTGGCGCGGCTGAGCCAGACCGGCGCGGCGGTGGCGGTGATTGCACCGCCCTACCTGCCGTATGCCCCGGCGTGGCAGGCCGCAGGCGTTTCATTGCAGCACCTGCAGTTGATCGAGGCTTCGCCACGCGATGCCCTGTGGGCGTTCGAACAATGCCTGCGCAGTGGTGCCTGCGGCGCGGTGCTGGGCTGGCCGAAGCAGGCCGATGCGCAGGCACTGCGCCGGCTGCAGGTGGCCGCCGATACCGGCCAGTGCCTGGGCTTCGCGCTGCGCGACCGCAAGCACGCAGCCAATCCATCGCCGGCGGCCTTGCGGCTGGAAGCGGTGCGCGAAGGCCACGCCACGCAGTGGCAGGTGCGCAAGTGCCGGGGTGGCCCTGCGCCATCGCAGGCCTTTGCCCTGAGGGCCGGGTGAGGTACGCCGATGCTCTGGGCCTGTATCGTGCTGCCGCAGCTGGCGCTGGATGCCGTCCTTCGCCGTCACCCTGATCCGGACACGCCGCTGGCGTTGATCGGTGGATCGGCGCAGCTACGCACCCTGCACGCGGTCAACGTCGCCGCCGTCCAGGCCGGGCTGCAGGTCGGCATGCGGCTGACCGCCGCGTTGGCGTTGCTGCCGGATTTCCAGATGGTGGAGCACGATGCGCAGGCGGATGCGCGCTGGCAGCGCTTCCTCGCCGGCTGGGCGTATCGGCACAGTTCCCTGGTGAGTGCCCAGTGGCCGGGCTGCATCGTGCTGGAAGTGCGCGCCAGCTTCCAGCTGCTGGGGCCGTGGCCGGTATTGCAGGCGCGCCTGCGCGAGGAACTGCAGGCGCTGGGTTTCCAGCACCGCATCGCGATGGCGCCCACCGCACGGGCGGCGATGGTATTGGCTGGTATCCGCGATGGCATGGCCGTGGAAGACATCGCGGCCATGCATGCCCTGCTGGATCGCGTGCCGGTGCGCCGCGCGCGGCTGCCCGATGACCACGGTGCACGGCTGCAGCACATGGGCGTGACTACGTTGCGCGCCCTGCGTGCGCTGCCCCGCGATGGCCTGCGCCGGCGCTTCGGCCTGCCGCTGCTGGACCATCTGGACCGGCTGTACGGGCAGGCCGATGAAGCTCTGGCCTGGTATGCGCCACCGGACCATTTCGATTCGCGCGTGGAGCTCGGCTATGAGGTGGAAAACCACATGGCGTTGCTGTTCCCGTTGCGGCGCTTGATCGGCGATCTGTGCACCAGCCTGTCCATCCGCGATGGGGGCGTGCAGCGCTTCGTGCTGCGGCTGGAGCATGAGGAAGGCCATACCGACGTGGAGGTTGGCCTGTTGGCTGCCGAGCGCGATGCGACCTTGTTGTTCGAGCTCTCCCGCAACCGGCTGGAACGCGCCAGCATCGACCGGCCGGTGGTCGCGGTGCGCCTGTTGGCGCGTGAACTGCCGACTTTCGTACCGGCCAGCCGTGATCTGTTCGATACCCGCAACCAGCAGCAGCTGCCTTGGCCGCAGCTGCGCGAGCGCCTGCGTGCCCGGTTGGGCGATGCATCGGTCTTCCGCGTGGGCCCGGCCGGTGACCCGCGCCCGGAACGGGCCTGGCAGCGCTTGGAAGGGGATGGCATGGCCATCGCCCAAGCGCCTGCGCGGCCGCCACGTCCGTGTTGGCTGCTGCCCACGCCGGTGCCGCTGCGTGATGCGCGTGCGCGCATCGTGTCGGGACCGGAGCGGTTGGAGAGCGGCTGGTGGGATGGGCAGGAGGCACGCCGCGACTATTACGTGCTGGAGACCTCGCAGGGCCAGCAGGCTTGGGCCTTCGCCTTGCCGGGCCAGCAGGGTGACTGGATGCTGCACGGCTGGTTCGCATGAGCCGCATCGAACAACACGACGATGCGCCGTGCAAACGCATGCCGCGTGCGTGGGAAACCCGCGAGCGCCTGGCCGCGGCCAATGATGACCTGCCGCGCGAACAGGATCTGCCGGCCTATGCCGAGCTGCATTGCCTGTCCGATTTCTCGTTCCTGCGTGGCGCGGCCAGTGCCGAAGCCCTGTTCGTGCGCGCGAAGCAGTGTGGTTATGAAGCACTGGCCATCACCGACGAGTGCTCGCTGGCCGGCATCGTGCGCGGGCTGGAAGCCTCACGTGCCACCGGCGTGGCGTTGATCGTCGGTAGCGAGTTCGTGCTGGCGTGTGGGCTGAAGCTGGTGCTGCTGGTGGAAAATCAGCGTGGCTATGTGCACCTGTGCGAGCTGATCACCGCCGGACGGCGTGCGGCAGGGAAGGGCAGTTACCGGTTGGCGCGGCAGGATGTGGAGCGGGTGTTGGGCGGTGCAGCCGATGCCGAACTGGGGCTGTTCGCGTTGTGGGTGCCGGGCGCGCAGCCCGATGCCGAACAGGCACTATGGATGCAGCAGGTGTTCGTGCAGCGCACGTGGTTGGCCGTGCACCTGCACCGCGAACGCGACGATGCAGAGCGGCTTACGCAGCTGCTGGTGCTTTCCGCGCAGCTCGGGATGGAGGCGCTGGCCTGCGGCGATGTGCACATGGACGTGCGGCGTCGCCGTGTACTGCAGGACACCATGACGGCGATCCGCCACGTGCTGCCGTTGTCCGAGTGCGGTGGCTTCCTGTTCCGCAATGGCGAACATCACCTGCGCACGCGGCGCGCGCTGGGCAACATCCATCCCCCTGCCTTGCTGCATGCGGCCGTGGCGCTGGCACGGCGCTGCCAGTTCCGCCTGGACGAGGTGCGCTACCAGTACCCCGCTGAACTGGTGCCCGCAGGCCATACGCCCAGCAGCTGGCTGCGCGCGCTGACGCTGCGTGGCATGCACGAGCGCTGGCCGGATGGCGTGCCCGCAGCGGTGGCCACGCAGATCGACAGCGAACTGCTGCTGATCGCCGACATGAAGTACGAGGCCTTCTTCCTCACCGTGGAAGACATCGTGCGTTTCGCCCGTTCCCGCGACATCCTTTGCCAGGGGCGCGGCTCGTCGGCGAACTCGGCGGTGTGCTTCGCGCTGGGCATCACCGTGGTGAACCCCGCCGAGAGTCGCCTGCTGATGGCGCGTTTCCTGTCGCGCGAACGCGATGAGCCGCCGGATATCGATGTGGATTTCGAGCACGAGCGGCGCGAGGAAGTGTTGCAGTACGTGTACGGGAAATACGGGCGCGAACGCGCGGCACTTGCTGCGACCGTCATCCGTTACCGGGGCAAGAGTGCGGTGCGCGATGTGGCCAAGGCGTTTGGCCTGCCGCCGGACCAGGTGGCGCTGCTGGCGGAATGCTTCGGCTGGGGCAACGGCGAGACGCCGATGGAGCAGCGGCTGGCCGAGGCCGGTTTCGATGCGGCCAATCCGCTGCTGCAGCAGGTGATGGCGGTGACGGAACAGCTGCGCGACCATCCGCGGCATCTGTCCCAGCATGTGGGTGGGTTCGTCATCAGCGACGCGTCGTTGAGCACGGTGGTGCCCGTGGAAAACGCGGCGATGGCCGACCGCACCATCATCCAGTGGGACAAGGACGATCTGGAAACGATGAGGATGCTGAAGGTGGACTGCCTGGCGCTGGGCATGCTGACCTGCATCCGCAAGGCAGTGCAGCTGGTGGCGCAGCACCGGGGCCATCGCATCGACCTGGCCCGCCTGCCGGTGGATGACCCGCCCACGTTCGCGATGATCAAGGCTGCCGATACCGTCGGCGTGTTCCAGATCGAGTCGCGCGCGCAGATGAGCATGCTGCCGCGGCTGAAACCGCGGTGTTTCTACGACCTGGTGATCCAGGTCGCGATCGTGCGCCCCGGGCCGATCCAGGGCGGCATGGTGCATCCCTTCCTGCGCCGTCGGCAGGGCCACGAGGCGGTGACCTACCCGTCCGAAGGCATCGAGGAGATCCTGGGCATGACGCTGGGAATTCCATTGTTCCAGGAACAGGTGATGGAGCTGGTGATCCATGCCGGCTACAAGCCGCATGAGGCGGACCAGCTGCGCCGTTCGATGGCGGCATGGCGCAGCGGGGGCGACATGGATTCCCATCGGGAACGCATCCGCGGCCTGATGGAAAAGAAGAATTACAGCTCGGAATTCATCGACCAGATCTTCGAGCAGATCAAGGGCTTCGGTGCCTACGGATTCCCGCAGAGCCACGCCGCTTCGTTTGCCAAGCTGGTGTACATCAGCTGTTTCCTGAAACGGCACGAGCCGGCCGCGTTCGCCTGTGCCCTGCTCAACGCACAGCCGATGGGCTTTTATTCGGCCAGCCAGATCGTGCAGGACGCCCGCCGTGGCAGTGCCGAGCGGGCGGGCGTGCAGGTGCTGCCGGTGGACGTCTGCATCAGCGACTGGGACAACACCCTGGAGGGCGGTGATGCCTGCACGCAGCCGGCGATACGGCTGGGGCTGCGGCAGCTGACCGGCTGCAGCGAAGCGGCGGCGCAGGCGGTGATGGCGGCCCGTGCACAGGCCCCGTTCGCCGATGTGGCCGACCTGTGCCGCCGCGCGCGGCTGGATGGCAAGGCGCGACAGGTGCTGGCCGATGGCGGGGCGCTGGCCGCGCTGGCAGGCAACCGCAATGCCGCGCGCTGGGCCGTGGCCGGCATCGAGCGGGCCATGCCGCTGCTGCAGGGCAGCCCGGATGAGCAGGACATCGTGTTGCCGGCCCCGAACGTGGCCGAAGAGATGCTGTCCGATTACCGCAGCAGCGGGCTGACCCTGGGCGAGCATCCGCTGGCCTTGCTGCGTACCCGCCTGCAGCAGGAGCGCGCGCTGGACTCGCGCCAGTTGCGCGGGCTGGCGCACGGGCGCGGCGTGCACACCATCGGGCTGGTCACCCAGCGGCAGAAGCCGGGCACGGCCAACGGCACGGTGTTCGTCACGCTGGAAGACGAGCACGGCATGGTCAACGTGGTGGTGTGGTCCCACCTGGCCCTGCGGCGCCGCAAGGCGTTGCTGGGATCACGGCTGCTGGGCGTGCGCGGACGCTGGGAATGCGTGGACGGTGTCCGCCATCTGATTGCCGGCGACCTGCGCGATTACAGCCATCTGTTGGCAGGGCTGAACGCCCCCTCGCGCGATTTCCGGTAACACCGGCCGCAGGTCAGGTAGTGACGGCCAGCGATCGTCATTACTCCCTACACACAGTTGACATGGTTTTAAGGTAGGGTGCGCAATCCGCCGGCCCCAGCCCCCTCAGGCCAGGCCCGGCGGATTGTCCTTGGAGGGATGCATGAGCAAGTCCGCTACAGTGGAAACCACTCCCGGTCCGGTGCTGTTGTCCACCCCGGAAGTACAACAGGCACAGCACCTGCTCGCCCGCCAGCAGATCGCGGTGGCGATGGAGCGTGCACGTCATGCCGCCGACGCCGATATCGCCCAGCGCGAAGCCGTACTGTCGCGCTGAGGCCGGGACGACCTCCGGGTCGTCGCCCCCATCCGCATGCCTTGCCCCGTCCGCGCACCTACCGCGCGGCGAACGGATCTGCGCGTCTGGTTCCGCCTCACCCGGCGCATAACCCAGCGGGCTGTACGCCGCATGCGTGCGCGGCGCCCCCTGCGGGAGTATCCTGAATGGGGGGAAACGCTATTGCCCCCCTTTCGCGCTCGACTTACACGCATCGTCCTAGACTGAGGTGCAATTTTTGAATCGACCGGGTGAGCGTTCGTGGGTTCCTGTAAAGAGAGCAAGCATCTGCGGGCCCTGGACAACGTCGTGCGCGACGCTGACGTGTACGGTGCTGCGCCCTGCGCTGACCGTGCACCTGGACTGCGCGTTGACGCGAGGTAACCTGGATGAGTGAGACCCTTGATAGCGTCAGGCTGGATGCAGGCCTGGCGACGCTGCCGGGTGGTTCGCCCTTGCCGATGCCTGAGCAGGAACTGCATCAGGGCGAGTTGAAGATCCGTCGTCACCGCACATCGCCCCGGCTGATCGGCCTGCGCCGTGCCTACCTGTTCGGTGGCACCGCGCTGATGACCTCAGCGGCCACGATCATGATGTGGCGGGTGCTCTCCCCGAACGGGGTGAGCGTGCTGGAGGCCTGCCTGCTGGTCCTGTTCGTCGGCTTGTTCGGTTGGATCGCGCTGGCGTTCGCCAGTGCCGTCGCCGGGTTCCTGACCGCCGTGTTCGATCGGGGCTACCGGCTCGGCATTGATCCGGACGAGCCGCTGCCTGAGCTGCACACGCGCACCGCGCTGCTGATGCCCACCTACAACGAAGATCCGCGCCGCCTGCTGGCTGGCCTGCAGGCGATCTACGAATCGGTGGAAGCGACCGGCCAGATCGCCAACTTCGATTTCTTCGTGCTCAGTGATACCCGTCGCGAAGACATTTCGCATGCCGAAGAGCAGGTGTTCGCTGAACTGCGGGAGGCGCTGGGCGCGCACGACCACCTGTTCTATCGCCGTCGTGCCGACAACAGCGGACGCAAGGCCGGCAATATCGCCGACTGGGTACGCCGCTTCGGCGGCAACTATCCGCAGATGCTGATCCTGGATGCGGACAGCCTGATGACCGGTGACACCATCGTGCGCCTGGCCGCCGGCATGGAGCACAACCCGGACGTGGGCATCATCCAGACCCTGCCCGTAGTGGTCGGTGGCCGGACCCTGTTTTCGCGGATGCAGCAGTTCGGTGGCCGCGTTTACGGCCCGGTTATCGCGCGTGGCGTGGCGTGGTGGCACGGCGCGGAAAGCAATTACTGGGGCCACAACGCGATCATCCGCACCGTGGCCTTCGCCGAGAACGCCGGCCTGCCGGCGCTGCCGGGTCACGAACCGTTTGGCGGCCACGTCCTCAGCCATGACTTCGTCGAGGCAGCGCTGATGCGTCGCGGTGGCTGGGCGGCGCACATGGTGCCGTATCTGAAAGGCAGCTACGAAGAAGGCCCGCCCACCCTGACCGACATGATGGTGCGCGACCGTCGCTGGTGCCAGGGCAACCTGCAGCACGGCAAGATGGTCGGCAGCCGCGGCCTGCACTGGATCAGCCGCGTGCACATGCTGATCGGCATCGGCCACTATTTCACCGCCCCGATGTGGGGGATGCTGATGCTGATCGGCATCGCCATCCCGTTGTTCCAGGAAGGCATCGATCTCAACGGGGTGCTGCATCTTTCCCCCAGCACCTATTGGCGCACGCAGGACGAGATCCATGTCGTGCGGCTGTTCGCCGCCACCATGGCGGTGCTGTTGATGCCCAAGGTGCTCGGCTACCTGGCCACCTTGTTGGAACCGGGCGATCGCCGTGGCTGCGGTGGCACGGTCCGCATGTTCATCGCGATGCTGCTGGAAACCGTGCTGGCCGCCCTGATGGCGCCGGTGGTGATGTACGTGCAGTCCCGCGGTGTCGCCGAAGTGCTGTCAGGCCGGGATTCCGGCTGGGACGCGCAACAGCGTGACGATGGCGGCGTGGACTGGTTCGCGCTGATCAAGGCCTACGGTGGCCTCAGCCTGTTTGGTGCGTTCATGGGCCTGCTGGCCTGGGCCGTGTCGCCGGCACTGGCCGCGTGGATGGCCCCCGTGGTGATCGGCATGATGCTGTCCATCCCGGTGGTGGCGTTGACGTCCTCCCGCGGGCCGGGCAGCTGGCTGCGCCGGCTGCGGCTGATGGACATCCCCGAAGAGCGCGATCCGCCGCAGGTGCTGGTGCGCGCCGCGCAGCTGCGTCGCGAGGCGATGGAAAAGCCGCGGCTGTACTGAGTCGCGCATAATGCGGCCTCGTATTGAAGGAGCCGCAACATGCTGCAGACGGTGGAACAGGAAACCGGCGCATCACCCCAGTGGTCGATCATCTGGCTGCACGGGCTGGGCGCAGATGGCCATGATTTCGCGCCGATCGTGCCCGAGCTGGTACGTCCAGGCTGGCCCGCCCTGCGCTTCGTGTTCCCGCATGCACCGGTGCGCCCGATCACCATCAACAACGGCGTGCCGATGCGCGGCTGGTATGACATCGTCGGCATGGATTTCCGCTCGCGGGCGGACATGGACGGCGTACGCGCATCGGTGGTTGAACTCGATGCGCTGATCGATCGGGAGATCGAGCGCGGCGTGCCGGCCGAGCACATCTTCCTGGCGGGTTTCTCGCAGGGCGGTGCCGTGATCCTGACCGCGGCCCTGCAGCGCACCGCGCCGCTGGCCGGCTTGATCGCGCTGTCGACGTACCTGCCTGAAGCCGAGACGGCCCGTCGTGCTGACAATGCGGTCCAGGTGCCGGTATTCATGGCCCATGGCACGCAGGACCCGGTGATCCCCCTGCAGATCGCCGAACACAGCGCCGCCGCCGTGCGTGCGATGGGGCTGGAGCTGCAATGGCAGTCTTACGCGATGGCCCACCAGGTCTGCGCGGAAGAACTCACTGCCTTGGGCGACTGGCTGCAAGTACGGCTGCAGGCCGCCTGAGCCATGAATGCGCCCGCCGCCACGCCCTGGATGCCCGAGCTGTGCCGGCTGCCGCGGCTGGCGGCGATGTGTGGGCTGGCGCTGCTGGTGGTGGTCGTGTTGGCGCTGGCACCCGACGGCAGCCGCCACTGGAGCATGGCGCGGCTGGTGTCCGCCAGTGGTTTTGCGCTGTGGCTGGCATTGGCGGTCAGTGGGGCGTTGTGCGTGCTGCGCCGCGTGCTTTCGCGGTTGCCTCCCGTGGCCGGATCGTTGGCCGCCATCGGCCTGACGGCGGTGATTGCCGTGCTCGGCGCGGGCATCATCCATGCGTTGTACGCCGTACTCGGCGACAGCTTCACCCGGGGTATCGGGTTCTGGCGTTTCACCTTGGGCAGTGCGGCCACCACGGCGCTGATCAGCGCCGTGGCGCTGCGCTATTTCTACGTCAGTGATCGCTGGGCGGCGCAGGTGCAGGCCAAGGCCCGCGCCGAGGCCGATGCGTTGCAGGCACGGATCCGCCCGCATTTCCTGTTCAACAGCATGAACCTGATCGCCAGCCTGGTGCGCCGCGACCCGGTGGTCGCCGAGCGTGCAGTGCTTGATCTATCCGACCTGTTCCGCGCTGCACTGGGTGCCGGCGACGGCGATTCCACGCTGCAGGGCGAGTGCGAGCTGGCCGAACGCTACCTCTCCATCGAAACGCTGCGCTTGGGGGATCGGCTGCAGGTACGCTGGCAGCGTCCGGACGACCTGCCCTGGCAGCATCCGATGCCGCGTCTGGTGCTGCAGCCCCTGGTGGAAAACGCCGTATTGCACGGCATCTCGCGGCTGCCGGAAGGGGGCACGATTGAACTGGACATTGCCTGCGCGGAGGGGCTGCTGCAGATACTGATCCGCAACCCGGCGCCGGACCCGGAAGCGCCGTCGCTGGCACTGACCCAGGGCGCCGGCCATGCCCTGCACAACATCGCCCACCGGCTGGCCTGGCGCTTCGGTGCCGGGGCGCGGATGACGGCGGGTTGGAGCGGGGGCTACTATGAATGCCGCATCACCATACCGGTCCGTTGATTCCGGTCCACCAGAGGGGAGCCACGTGAGGGTAGTGATCGCCGATGACGAGCCGCTGGCGCGTGAGCGCCTGCAGTCGCTGCTGGCCGAGCTTCCCGGTGTTTCGGTGGTGGCCGAGGCGGCCAACGGTGAGCAGGCCCTGCATGCCTGCGCGGAACTGCAGCCGGACCTGGTGCTGTTGGATATCGCCATGCCCGGCCTGGACGGGCTGGAGACGGCGCGCCACCTGGCCACCTTCGAGCCACGACCGGCCGTAGTGTTCTGCACGGCCTACGACGCGCATGCGCTGTCCGCCTTCGAGGCCGCGGCAATTGATTACCTGATGAAGCCGGTACGGCCCGAACGGCTGGCATCGGCCGTGGAGCGTGCGCGTGTCTTCCTGGCTGGCCGGGGCGAGTCGCAGGGCAACGGCGATGGCCGTGCCCGCACCGTGCTCTGTGCACGGCTGCGCGGCGGCCTGCGGTTGATCCCGGTGGAAGACATCCACTACCTGCAGGCGGAAGAAAAGTACGTCGTGGTGCATCACGCGCGGGGCGAAGACCTGATCGAGGAATCGCTCAAATCGCTGGAGGAAGAGTTCGCCAGCCGCTTCATCCGCATCCACCGCAACTGCCTGGTCGCCCGCCACGAGTTGATCGAGCTGCGCCGCGGCGTCGCCGGCCAGGTGCAGGCGGTGCTGCGGCATGGCAAGCAACCGCTGGAAGTGAGCCGACGCTGCGTGGCGACCCTGCGGCAGGACCTGCGTCACCTGTAAGAACGTCAACGTCAAGGTCAAAAGCGAAGGCTGCAGGGCTGCTTGTTGGCAGGGCGGGGTGGCTTCGCGGGGGACGGCAAAATCCGCATCCTGCGTGCCTCGTTTCGCGCCATCCATGGCGCTCAACGCCCCCGCCAACCCACCCCGCCCCACCTTCGACAGGTCCATGGTGGCTGCGGAACCTGTCGGGGCATGTGGAACGGTAGCGCCGACCCATGGTCGGCGGAATGTTTCCCCCAACGGCCCGCTGCGCTCGCCGACCATGGGTCGGCGCTACCGCTTTTCTTCTTTTTTCATACGCGGCGGGCGGCCACGGAACCTGTCAGGGGCCCGGGCGGTGGGACTGGGCGGGGGCGTCGAGCGCCATGGATGGCGCGAAACGAGGCACGCAGGACGCAGTTTTTGCCGTCCCCCGCGCCGCCCCACCGCCCGGCCCCAAGCACGTAACCTGCTGTCAGAGCCAGCCGCGAGGGGGTCACACCCGTTCGCCCCATTTCCCGATGCGCGATAATGACGGCATGGAAACCCTTCGCATCGCTACCCGCAAAAGCCCGCTCGCCCTGTGGCAGAGCGAACACGTCGCCGAGCGCCTGCAGGCCGCCCATCCCGGCCTGCACGTCGAACTGATACCCATGAGTACCCGTGGCGATGAGGTGCTGGATCGCTCGCTGGCGGCCATCGGCGGCAAGGGCCTGTTCCTGAAAGAACTGGAGTTGGCCATCCTGCGCGGTGAAGCCGACTGCGCGGTGCACTCGCTGAAGGATGTGCCGATGGAACTCGACGCGCCGTTCGTGCTGCCGGCGATCCTGCCACGGCATGATCCCGCCGATGGCTTCGTCTCCAATCTGTACGCATCGCTGGATGCGTTGCCGCTGGGCGCACGCGTCGGCACGTCGTCGCTGCGCCGCCAGGCCCAGTTGCGCGCATTGCGCCCGGATCTGGAGCTGCTGGACCTGCGCGGCAACGTCAATACGCGGTTGGCCAAGCTCGACAACGGCGGCTACGACGCGATCGTGCTGGCGGTAGCGGGGCTGGAGCGCTTGGGGCTGGGGCAGCGCATCATGGCGCGGCTGACGGCACCGCAGTGGTTGCCGGCGCCTGCGCAGGGCGCGGTGGCGGTGGAGTGTGATGGCGGCAAGCCGGCGGTGATGCAGCTGTTCGCAGCGCTGGACGATGCCACCACGCGCAGCTGCGTCGAGGCCGAGCGGGCGATGAACCGCGCGCTGCACGGCAGTTGCCATGTGCCGGTGGCGGCCATTGCCGTGTGGCAGGGCGACGATCTGCATCTGCAGGGGCTGGTCGGCGGTGTGGCCGATGGCCGCGCAGTGCGCGCCGAGGCCGTGGGCCCGGGCGCCGACCCCGAGGCGTTGGGACAGCAGGTAGCGCAGATGCTGCTCGATGGCGGCGCAGGCGAACTGCTAGCGGTGTGATGTGGCGGGTCGCGCGATGTGTCCGGGTCGCGCGATGTGCCCGGGTCATGTGATGCCCCGGCCGCGCAATGCGCCGGTAGAGCCGACTTCAGTCGGCTGCTTCTGCCGCGCTGGAAATACCGATCCGCACGCATGCCGCGCTTCGCGCTCGCCGAGCATGGCTCGGCGCTACCGGGAACACCGGTCCGCACGCATGCCGCGCTTCGCGCTCGCCGAGCATGGCTCGGCGCTACCGGGAACACCGGTCCGCACGCAGCCCGCGCTTCGCGCTCGCCGAGCGTGGCTCGGCGCTACCGGGAACACCGATCTGCACGCATGCCGCGCTTCGCGCTCGCCGAGCATGGCTCGGCGCTACCGGGAACACCGGTCCGCACGCAGCCCGCGCTTCGCGCTCGCCGAGCATGGCTCGGCGCTACCCGAAATCGCAGGCGGGGCTTACTTGAACTTGTAGACCACGTTCATCGTGGTCAGCGTGTCGGTCTTCTGCTTGTCGATGCCGACGTCGCTGTTGTGGCGCGCCTGCCATGCTGCCTTCAGCGCCAAGTGTTCGTTCATGCTGACCGATACGCCGAAATCGTTCTGCGCGAAGGTGTTGTACGAACCCGATTCCACCAGCAGCGTATTGACCAGGTCGGTGTTGGGGGTCAGCGAATACTTGATGTCGAAGAAGCCACGGCCGATCAGGCCCGTGCGGGTTTCATCGTCTTCGGTGCTGTGGGTGCGACGCACACCGGGGCCGATCTGCGCATCCAGCGAGAAGCGGTCGTTGCCCCACAGCCGGGTGCCGTAACCCAGACCGAACGAGCTCTGCCGGTCGTAGGTGGCGAAGTCGTCGCGCTCGTAACGCACCGTCGCGGTGATCTGCCGGTGTTCGCCCAGCTGCAACGCGCTGCCGGCACTGCCGGTGTAGCGGTTGGCGGTGGTATTGCTGACCTTGGTTTCGGTGCCGTCGTCACTGGTCTGGATCGACTCGGAGCGCGAACGCAGGCCGAACAGGTCCATGCTGTGCACCCAGTCGTCGTCGGTGTAACGCAGGCGCAGCCGGCCATTGGCGCTTTCGGTGGTGCTGTTGCCACGTGCGGACGCGAAGCCCAGTTCGCCGCCACTGCCGCTCCACGGGGAGGTCATCGCCGCCAGTTCGGCGGGATCCTGGGCGAATGCCGCAGGGGCGACCAGCAACAGGGGAAACAGCAGGTAAACACGCAGGGACATCAGGATTCTCCGGGGGGCGGGCGTGGAACGCAGGGCGTGATGATAACGTCAACCCGCGCGCGTCTCGACCGCAGTCCAACGCGTGCTTCAGTCAGCGTTTCTGCTGTCGCCCATTCAGTGCCTGCACCCACCCGACGTCAGGGCAGGGGCACCTGCAGCGTGGAATCGTCCAGGCGCGAATAGCGCAGCGTGATCCGGTAGGGCTGGTCCTTGTTGAAACCATCGCGCTGCACCTGCCGCGGCAGGCCATCGGCGCCGATCCAGTACTGCAGGGTCTCGCCGCTACCCGTCGGCCCCTCCACCCGGTACAGGCGCGTGGCCGTGCCGTCGATATCGGCCGTACCGCCCGCTTCGACCGTCAGCCCCTGCAGGCCCGCCTCGGAAGGCAGCGGACTGCGCCACTGCTGCAGCAGGCCGTCGGGTACCGGCACCTGTTCGATGCGGCCCTCAGACTGCAGGAAGAAGGTGTTGCCGATGATCGTCTGCACGCCGCCGGGCCCTTCCAGCCGGTAGCGATCCGGGGCGACGAAGTCCATGGTGGTATGCACCACCTGGCCGGCCTGTGCGCCGTGCAGACGCATCTCAGCGTGGAAGCTGCGCAGCGCAGCAAACCGCTGGCTCGCCCGCAGCACGGCCTGTGCCGGGTCCGCATCCACCGCAGGCGCTTGGGCCGGCGCGGCGGGCACGGCGCCCGGGAGCGCAGCATCGGCAGGCGGCGAGGGCTGCTCACAGCCACTGAGCAGCAGCAGAGCGGCTGCCAAGGACGCGATGAGGGGGAGCGGAGCGCGCATACGGGGCCGGCCGGGGCGTGGGGGACCGACACGATAGCCGATCATGGCCGCCACAACGGCCGCGACTCGGACATAATCGGAGCCATGGACCGATACGAACGCATCACTGCCCTGCATCGTCTGCTGAAGTCTGCCCGCTACCCGGTGACGGTGGCCACGCTGCAGGACAAGCTTGGCTGTTCCCGCGCGACTGTTTACCGCGACCTGGCGTTCCTGCGCGACGCCCTGATGGCGCCGATCGAAGGTGACGGCGAAGCCGGCTTCCGCTACATGGCCGATGAGAGCGACCGGTTCGAGCTGCCCGGGTTGTGGCTCAGTTCGGAAGAACTGCATGCGCTGCTGGCCTCGCAGCACCTGCTGGCGCGTACCGGCGGCGGCGTCCTGTCGTCGGTGCTGGCCCCGCTGCAGCAGCGGATAGAGGGCCTGCTTGCCGCCCAGGCCGGCGTATCCACGTGGCCGGTGGACCGGGTGCGGGTGATTCCGCACCGGGTACGCAAGTTCGATGAAGGCAGCTTCCGCAGCGTGGCCTCGGCGGTACTGGAACGCCGGCAGCTGGCCTTTGAGTACCGCGCCCGCTCCACGGACCAGCCGACCCGCCGCATCGTATCGCCGCAGCGGCTGACCCACTATCGCGACAACTGGTACCTGGATGCCTGGGACCACGACCGCGAGGCGCTGCGCAGCTTCGCTGTGGACCGCATCAACAAGGCGCGGGTCGTGGATGCACCGGCCACCGATGTCGACGACGACGAGCTGGACGCCCAGCTGGGTGCCAGTTATGGCATCTTTTCCGGCGCGCCGAAGGGCTGGGCGACGATCCTTTTCAGCGCCAAGGCCGCCCGCTGGGTGGCCGACGAGCATTGGCACGCCAACCAGCAGGGCCGCTACCTGGCCGACGGACGCTATGAGCTGAAAGTGCCGTACAGCGTTTCCCGCGAATTGTTGATGGATGTGCTGCACTATGGGTCCGATGCCGAAATCATCGAACCGGTGATGCTGCGCGAACAGGCCAAGAGCCTGTTGGCGCTGGCACTCAGCAACTACGAATGACCCTCCCCCCGAGATACCGCATACGATGAAGAAGACCCTGTTGTTGTCCCTTGTCGCCGCGTTGGCCCTGAGTGCCTGTGGCAAATCCGGCGATGCGTCGCAGAAGCTGGTGGTGGCCGCGACGGCCGTGCCGCACGCGGAAATCCTGGACGTAGTGAAGCCGATGCTGAAAGAGCAGGGCGTGGAGCTGGACGTGCGGGTGTTCAACGACTACGTGCAGCCGAACGACCAGCTGGTGCAGAAGCAGGTGGACGTCAATTACTTCCAGACCGAGCCCTACCTCGATGCCTACAACCGCGACCGCAAGACCGACCTGGTCACCGTGGTCGGCGTGCACATCGAGCCGTTCGGTGCCTATTCGCGCAAGGTGAAGTCGCTGGACGAACTGCGTGATGGTGCCGACGTGGTGATTCCGAACGACCCCAGCAACAACAGCCGTGCGCTGATCCTGCTGCACAACGCCGGCGTTATCCAGTTGAAGGATCCGAAGAACGCGCTGGCGACCCAGCGTGACATCACCGCGAACCCGAAGCACCTCAAGTTCCGCGAGCTCGATTCGGCGATGTTGCCGCGGGTGCTGGACCAGGTGGATCTGGCGTTGATCAACACCAACTACGCGTTGGATGCGGGCCTGAACCCGACCCAGGATGCGTTGGCGATCGAGAGCAAGGATTCGCCCTACGTGAACTTCCTTGTCGCGCGCGCCGACAACAAGGACGACGCCCGCGTGCAGAAGCTGGCAGCGGCGCTGACCAGCCCGCAGGTGAAGGAATTCATCGCGCAGAAGTACAAGGGCGCCGTCCTGCCGGCGTTCTGATCGCACCATCGCCGCTGCGTGCGCCGGGCAGGGCTCGGCGCACGCGCGGCATCCGCCGTTACCAGGCCAGGGTCGCGTTGACGGCCCGCTGCCAACCGGCATACAGCGCTTCACGGCGCTGCGGATCCAGCGTCGGTTCGAAGCGCCGGTCCACGCCCCACAGCGCGGCGATCTGCTCTCTGCTTTCCCAGAATCCGGTGGCAAGGCCTGCCAGGTAGGCCGCACCCAGTGCCGTCGTCTCTGCCACCTGGGGCCGCAGCACGGGCACACCGAGCATGTCGCTCTGGAACTGCGCCATGAAGTCATTGGCGATGGCACCCCCATCGGCGCGCAGCTCCTTCAGCTCGATGCCGGCATCGGCCTGCATCGCAGCCAGTACGTCACGTGTCTGGTAGGCCATCGATTCCACCGCAGCACGGATGAAATGTTCCTTGGTGGTGCCGCGGGTAACGCCGAACATGGCGCCGCGTACGTCGCTTCGCCAGTACGGTGCACCGAGGCCGACGAACGCGGGCACCAGATACACCCCACCCGTGTCCGGCACGCGCTCGGCATACGCTTGGCAATCACCGGACTTGCCGAACATGCGCAGCCCGTCGCGCAGCCACTGCACCACTGATCCGGCGACGAAGATAGACCCTTCGAGTGCGTATTCGACCTGGCCATCGACGTTCCAGGCGATGGTCGTCAGCAGGCCATTGCGTGATGCCACCGCCTTGTTGCCGGTGTGCATCAGCATGAAACAGCCGGTGCCGTAGGTGTTCTTGGCCATGCCCGGTTCGAAGCAGGCCTGGCCGAACAGGGCGGCCTGCTGGTCGCCCGCGATGCCGGCGATGGGGATCTGCCGATCAAAGAAGAACTGCGCACGGCTGTGGCCGTAGATTTCGCTGCTGCCGCGCACCTCCGGCAGCATGGCCCGCGGGATGTCCAGCAGCGCCAGCAGTTCGTCATCCCAGCGCAGTGCGTGGATGTCGAACAGCAACGTGCGGGCGGCGTTGGTCATGTCGGTCACGTGCACCGCGCCGCCGGTGAGGTTCCAGATCAGCCAGCTGTCGATGGTGCCGAACAACAGTTCACCGCGTTCGGCACGTGCCTGGGCGCCCTCTACATGGTCCAGGATCCAGCGGATCTTGGTCGCTGAAAAATAGGCATCCACCAGCAGCCCCGTTTTCGCGCGGATCATCGGCTCGTGGCCTTCGGCTTTCAGGCGCTCGCAGATCGCCTCACTCTGGCGCGACTGCCAGACCACCGCATTGTGGATCGGTTGCCCCGTTGCCTTGTCCCATACGACGGTGGTTTCGCGCTGGTTGGTGATGCCGATGCCGGCGATGCGGCGCGGGTCGATCTGCTGGCGATTGAGCAGCTCGGTGATGGTGGTATAGACACTGGTGAGGATCTCGCGCGGATCGTGTTCAACCCATCCCGGCTGCGGGAAAATCTGCGCGAATTCGCGCTGTGCCGAACCGGCGATGCGCCCTTGGCGGTCGAACAGAATGGCGCGCGAGCTGGTGGTGCCCTGATCGATGGCGAGGATGAAATCAGCTTCCATGGCAGGCTTCCTGGTCGAGGCGCGGGAATGGGCGAGGGTGTGCTGGTTTCATTGTGCGCTGCTGTCCGTGCCGACGCCGTGCGCGTCGCGGGCGCGCTGGCGCGCGGGCAGGAACGGCAGGATCAGGCACTGGTAAGCCGCCCCACCGACCGCGCCGCCGGCCAGCGGGCCCAGGATCGGGATCCACCAGTAGTGATCTTCGGCAGGCAACGCGGCGGCGCCCCAGCCGTTCAACCACGCGAACACACGCGGGCCGAAATCGCGCGCGGGGTTGATGGCCCAGCCCTCCAGATAGCCCATTGAGGCCCCGATGCAGGCGACCAGCAGGCCGATCATCAGCGCACCGCTGTTGGCGCCCGGAGCGGCCTCGTTGTAACGCTCGGTGATGGCGAAGATGCCGAACACGAGCAGGGCGGTGAGGATGACCTGGTTGCTCAGCGCATGCAGGGGCGTGACGGCCAGTCCGGGTGCGGTGAAGAAGACGCCGGCCGCGCCCCCCTCCGCACGAGTGAGGCCGTGCAGCGCGTTGTAATGGTCGATCACCGGCGCGTACAGCAGGTAGACGATCGCCGCGCCGACCATCGCGCCCAGCACCTGCGCTGCCCAGTACGGCAGCACGCGCGACCAGGGAAAACCGCGGTAGAGGGCCAATGCGAGGGTGACCGCGGGATTGGCGTGGGTGCCGGAAATGGACGCGGTGGTGTAGATCGCCAGGCTCACGGCAAGCCCCCAGGTGATGCACAGCCCCCAGTAGGCGTTCTGATACGGGCTGGGATCGTACAGCAGGTACATCGCGGCGGCCGAACAGCCGATGCTGATGATGATCGCCACCGCAACGGCTTCGGAAATCAGTTCGCCGATCAACGGTTGTCGGGTCATGGTGTGCTCCTTGTCGTCGGGCCGGGGACGTCGAAGCGAGGGGCGGGTGTGGGGTCGCGCGCCACGCGGGCGGCTAGCCACTGCGCCACGTCGTGCTGCTGCACGGCATCCAGCGACAGCCCGAGCAGCGTGCGTCGCCACAGCAGATCGTCCACGTGGCGGACCCACTCATGCAGGTACAGGTACTCGACCTCGGCTTCATGCAGATCCGCACCGAAGTGCATGCCGAGCGCTTCCAGCGATTCCGCGTTGCCGAGGATGCGCGCCGCGCGGCTGCCATAGCTGCGTGCCCAGCGTGCAGCCAAAGGCGCTGGCAGCCACGGCCAGCGGGTGGCCAACCAGTGCCTCACCTGGGCCGGCGTGCCAAGGTCGCCGCCAGGCAGCACGGGCCCCTCTGCGGTCCATGCCGGCGCATTCGAACCGGCTTCGTGCACCAGCAGGTCCACCGCCTCTTCGGCCAAGCGGCGGAACGTGGTCAGCTTGCCGCCCAGCACGTTGAGCAGGGGAGCGCCCTCGACATCCAGGTCCAGGCGATAGTCACGCGTCACTGCACTGGCAGCGGCATGCGCATCATCCAGCAGGGGCCGCACACCGCTGAAACTCCACAGGACATCGTCTGCACCGATCTGCCGCCGGAAGCTGCGGTTGACCGCCGCGCACAGGTAGTCACGCTGCGCCGGGTCTATCCGCACACGCGCCGGATCTTCGTCGAAATCGACGTCGGTGGTGCCGATAAGGCTGAAGCGGTCTTCGAACGGAACGACGAACACGATGCGCCCGTCCGGCTGCTGCAGCAGGTACGCATGGCCATGGTCATGCAGCGCAGGCACCACGATATGGCTGCCCTGCACCAGCCGTAGCGGCGTGCTGCGACTGAGGCTGATGTCCTCGGTGAAGCGCGAGGCCCAAGGGCCGGTGGCATTGACCAGCATGCGGGCCTGCACGCTATGCAGCTGACCGCGCTCGTCGCGAAGATCGACGCACCATCCACTGGGTTCGCGCCAGGCCTGCAGGCAGGTGGTGCGGGTCCAGATGCACGCCCCGCGTTCGTGGGCATCCAGCGCGTTCAGTACGACAAGCCGTGCGTCGGCGACCTGCGCGTCGGCATACAGGAAGCCCCGGGTGACGCTGTCGCGAAGCGGCGCGCCGAGGGCAGTGCCGCGCAGTGGGACGCGCCGCGACCGTGGCAACGTATCCCCGCGCGGAGCCAGACGGTCATACACCATCAACCCCAGGCGGATCATCCACGCAGGACGCAGGTGCGGCTCGTGGGGCAGCACGAAGGGCAGGGGATGGACCAGATGCGGCGCGAGCCGCATCAGCACCTGGCGTTCGGCCAGCGCCTTGCGGACCATGCCGAATGCGCGGTGTTCGAGGTAACGCAGGCCGCCATGGATCAGCTTCGAGCTGGCACTGGAGGTGTGGGCCGCCAGATCGTGCTGTTCGCACAGCGCCACCTTCAGTCCGCGGCCGGCAGCGTCACGGGCAATGCCCACGCCATTTATGCCACCGCCCACCACCAGCACATCGAACATGATCGGGTGACCTTGCCTGCGCTCCGCCTTGGTGGTGCGAGCCTAACGCACCGGCGGTGGCAGAAACCTCCCATCCGATGGCCAAGGCCTGTACGCGGTGCGCATACGCGTGAGCGTGGCGCATGTGGTCCGGTGCCCTTGACGCGTCATGCCGCAGAAACGACAACGGGCCCCGAAAGGCCCGTTGCGTTGCGACGCTGTCTGGCAGGGAGGCTTAGAAGCGTGCGCCGATGCCGAAGCCGACGGTCCACGGATCCATCTTGGCCTTGCGGCCGCTGTCCACGCCGCTCTCGGTGACCTTCGATCGGGCATTCAGGTAGCGCGCATCAGCGCGGGCGAACCAGGTGGAGTTGATGTTCATGTCGACGCCGACGGTGCCCATCGCACCCTTGGCGGTCTCCAGGCCGACGTGGCCGACAGCACCCGGCACGGCGAGCTTTTCATTGCTGTAGTTCGACTCGAAGTAGCCCACGCCCACGAACGGACGGAACACGTTGTCGGCCTGGCCGAAGTGGTACTGGCCGCTCAGTGCGATCGGCTGCTGCTGCAGCGTACCGATGCGCGTGCCGGCCGGACCCTTCACGGTGTGGTCGAACTTGTCGGCAGCACCCCACAGTTCAACGGCCCAATTGTCATTGACGTAATAGCTGAGGCTGATGGTCGGCGCCGAGCCGCCATCCGTCTTCTGCGAAACGCCCTTGACGGCGTCATTCTTCGGCTGCAGCAGCGCAATGCCACCGACGACGGCGAAGTGCTTGCCGGACGCGGTTTCATTGGCGGCGACAGCGTCGGTGCCGGCCGGGCGCTCCACCGTGGTCGACGGGCTCTGGGCAAACGCCGCAGGGGCCATGGCGGCGCTGATCAGCAGGGACAGCGGCAGGGTGGTAATGGATCGCATGGGGTAGCTCCTGAATCTGGAAGTGGGTGAGCCCCCTTCTGCGGGGCGCGGCGAAAACGGTAAGCCGCGCAACATGAATCGATTCCAAGGAGGATTAAATTTTCGTTCCCCGTGCCGCATGCAGGGGTCAAAGCCGTTGCGCTGCAGGGCTTTTGATATATGACGTATATGGCTATGCGTCGCGGGCCACATCTCAGAAACGACAACGGACCCCGAAGGGTCCGTTGCGTTGTGACGCTTTACTACCGGAGGTGCTTAGAAGCGTGCGCCGATGCCGAAGCCGACGGTCCACGGATCCAGCTTGGCGTCCGCGCCGGTGCCCTGGCCGCCCACCTTCACTTCCGGACGGGAGTGCATGTAACGCGCATCCGCACGGGCAAACCAGGTGGAATTGATGTTCATGTCAACGCCGACGGTGCCGATGGCGCCCTTGGCGGTTTCCAGCCCGATGTGCTGGGTAACGCCCGGTGCGACCAGGTCTTCATTGCTGAAGTTCGACTCGTAGTAACCCACGCCCACGAACGGACGGAACACGTTGTCCGCCAGGCCGAAGTGGTACTGGCCGCTCAGCGCGATCGGCTGCTGTTCGACCGTGCCCAGGCGTTCGTTGCCGACGCCGCGCACGCGGTGGTTGAACTTGTCGGCTGCGCCCCACAGTTCAACGGCCCAGTTATCGTTGATGTAGTAGCTCAGGCTCAGGGTCGGCGCCGGGCCACCATCGAACTTGCGGATGCCGTCGATCGGGTCATTCTTCGGCTGCAGCAGGGCGACACCGCCGACGACGGCGAAATGCTTGCCCGACGCCGTGTCGGTGCCCGTGGTGTAGCTGCTGTCTGCCGGTGCAGCCGTGGTGGTGTAGTCCTGCGCGAACGCGGCCGGTGCAAAAGCGGCGCTGGTCAGCAGGGACAGGGTCAGGATATTGATCTTACGCATGGGGGTATCTCCTTCGATTACTGTTACAAGGCCCCCGTGGCGGGGTGGGCATCAACGTATTCCTCCGCACATGAATCAATTCCTACGGACGTTAAAAAATAGTTGGATGCGTTCAGCCAAGTCGCGTACAGCCTTGCAACTCCGTGTTTTCGGCAGTCAAGTCAGTTCATGCAGATGGTGGAAATGTGATTGAAATCGACGTCTGTACCGGCCTGTCCGCGCAGATCGGGGCGGATTGCCGGGTGCTGGTGCTCGGCTCGATGCCCGGTGTAGCGTCCCTGCGCCAGGCGCAGTACTACGCCCATCCACGCAACCGTTTCTGGCCCTTGATGGCGCTGTTGGCGGGTGTCGAGCCCTCCGCGCCCTACCCGCAGAGGCTGCAGCAGCTGCACAAAGCGGGCATCGGCGTGTGGGATGTGATCGGGGAGTGTCGACGCCGGGGCAGCCTGGATGCGGACATCGTGCGCGGCAGTGAAGTGCCCAACGCGCTGGGGCCGGCGGTGGCGGCACTGCGCGATCTGCGGTTGATCGCGTGCAACGGCGCTGCGGCCCATCGCGCGTTCCTGCGCTTCATCGTGCCGGTGGGTGGGACTTCGCATGTGCCCGTGTTGGCCTTGCCATCGACCAGTCCCGCCAATGCGGCCGCCTCGCTGGGCGCATTGCAGCAGGCCTGGCAGCCCGTGGCCGACGCTCTGCGGTAGCGCGGCTTGGCCCAGGCGAGCATCGAAAACGACGACGTCAGGGCATTGGTCGACTGGCTCGATGCGGACAATACGCCACCGACTGGTGGCGCCGTGCGGCGCGTCGCTGCGACGCAACGGCGCAGGCACAACAGCGTGTCCCGGGACAGTGCGGACTGAAAACGCCATCAACGGTTGGCGAGGGGGGCGTGCTGGCCGCACAATAGAGGATTCCCTACACCAGATTGCCGGAGTTATCCCCATGGCCGAAATCAAGGAAGCCCTCGTCCCCGATATCGGTGACTACAGCGATATCCCGGTAATCGAGGTGCTGGTCGCCGTCGGCGACACGGTCAAGAAGGACCAGGGGCTGGTCACGCTCGAAAGTGACAAGGCCACGATGGAAGTCCCCTCGTCGGTGGCCGGTGTCGTCAAGGAAATCAAGGTGAAGGTCGGCGACAACCTGTCCGAGGGCAAGGTCGTGGCGCTGATCGAAGTGGCTGAAGGCGATACCGCCCCGGCTGCCAAGGCCGCCCCTGCACAGGCCGCTGCCGCGCCGGCGCCGGCCAAGAGCGCTGCCCCGGCCGCTGCTGAAAGCGCGCAGGCCGCTGCGCCCGCACGCGCTGCCAGCGGTGGTGCCGTTGAAGCGCTGGTGCCGGACATTGGTGATTATTCGGATATCCCGGTCATCGAGATACTGGTGGCCGTGGGCGATACGGTGAAGAAGGACCAGGGCCTGGTGACGCTGGAAAGCGACAAGGCGACGATGGAAGTTCCGTCGTCGGTCGCCGGTGTGGTCAAGGAAATCAAGGTCAAGGTCGGCGACAACCTGTCGCAGGGCAAGGTCGTGGCGATCATCGAAGCCGAAGGCGCTGCCAGCGCTGCACCGGCTCCGACCCAGGCCAATGCCGCCGCCAACGAAGCCGCCGAAACCGCCACCAAGGTGGAGCCGGTGGCTGTGCCGGCAGAGCCGGACAAGCTGGCCCAGCGGGAAATGGCCAGCGCGCCGTCTGCCGGTGCGCCGACCAGCCCGCCGGTGCAGTTCAATGCCGACAGTGTGCTGCCGGCCAAGGTGCCTTATGCCACCCCGGCGGTACGCGTGTTCGCCCGTGAACTGGGTGTGGACCTGCTGCAGATCAGCGGCACCGAGAAGGGTGGGCGCATCACCAAGGGCGACGTGCAGAAGTTCGTCAAGGCCGCGTTGACCGGCGGTACTGCTGCCGGCGCCACTGCACCGGCCGCCGCCGGTGGTGGGCTGAACCTGCTGCCCTGGCCGAAGGTCGACTTCAGCAAGTTCGGCGAGGTTGAAGTCCAGCCGCTGTCGCGCATCAAGAAGATCTCCGGCGCGAACCTGGCCCGCAACTGGGCGATGATCCCGCATGTCACCCAGTTCGAGCAGGCCGACATCACCGATCTGGAAGCTCTGCGCGTGGCCCTGAACAAGGAAAACGAGAAGGCCGGCATCAAGCTGACCATGCTCGCCTTCCTGGTCAAGGCCAGTGCTGCGGCGCTGAAGAAATTCCCGGAGTTCAATGCCTCGCTGGATGCCAGCGGCGAGAACCTGACCCTGAAGAAGTACTTCAACATCGGTTTCGCCGCTGACACCCCGAACGGCCTGGTCGTGCCGGTGGTGCGTGACGTCGACAAGAAGGGTGTGGTGCAGATCGCGCAGGAATCCGGCGAACTGGCCAAGAAGGCCCGCGACGGCAAGCTCGGCCCGGCCGACATGAGCGGTGGCTGCTTCTCGATCAGCTCGCTGGGCGGCATCGGTGGCACGGCGTTCACCCCGATCGTCAACGCGCCGGAAGTGGCCATCCTGGGCGTGTCCAAGTCGTCGATCCAGCCGGTCTGGAACGGCAAGGAGTTCGCGCCCAAGCTGATGCTGCCGCTGTCGCTGAGCTACGACCACCGCGTCATCGATGGCGCACTGGCCGCACGCTTCACCACGTACCTGTCGCAGGTGCTGGCCGATATGCGCCGCGTGCTGCTCTGATCGAGCCCGCAAGCCCCCTCCGTGTGGCCGCCGCGATGCGCGCGGCCGCGTGACGAACTGCAGCAGACGCCCGCCGGCCTTCCCGCGCGGGCATGAAGGAAACCACCATGGCCACGATTGAAGTCAAGGTTCCCGACATCGGCGATTACAGCGATGTGCCGGTGATCGAAATACTGGTCGCCGTTGGCGACACGGTGAAGAAAGACCAGGGCCTGCTTACCCTGGAGTCGGACAAGGCGACGCTGGAAGTGCCGTCCTCGGCCGCTGGCGTGGTCAAGGACATCAAGGTGAAGCTGGGCGACACGCTGTCTGAAGGCGCGGTCGTGGTCGTGCTGGACGCCGAAGGCGAGGGCGCAGCACCCGCTGCACCGGCCAAGGCCGCCGCACCCGCCGCCGCCGCCGCACCGAACAGCAAGCCGCCGGTGACGCCGTCGCATCGTGCGCCGGCCGAGCCGACTGCACCGAAGCCGGCCCTGTCCTCGGGCAAGGCCGCCGACATCGAATGCGCCATGGTCGTGCTGGGCTCCGGCCCCGGCGGCTACACGGCCGCCTTCCGCGCGGCCGATGTCGGCCTGGATACGGTGCTGGTCGAGCGGTACACCAGCCTGGGCGGTGTCTGCCTCAACGTGGGCTGCATTCCGTCGAAGGCGCTGCTGCACGCGGCTGCGGTGATCGATGAAGTCGCCCACGCCGGTGATTTCGGTGTCGAGTTCGGCGCCCCGAAGATCACCCTCGACAAGCTGCGCCAGTACAAGGAAAAGGTCGTCGGCCAGCTGACCAAGGGCCTGGCCGGCATGGCCAAGCAGCGCAAGGTGCGCACCGTGCAGGGCGTGGGCCGCTTCGTGTCGGCCAACGAGCTGCTGATCACTGCCGAAGACGGCAGCACGCAGTTGCTGCGTTTCCAGCAGTGCATCATCGCGGCCGGGTCGCAGGCAGTGAAGCTGCCGAACTTCCCGTGGGACGACCCGCGCGTGATGGACTCCACCGACGCGCTGGAACTGGCCGAGGTGCCGGGCTCGCTGCTGGTCGTGGGCGGCGGCATCATCGGCCTGGAAATGGCCACGGTGTATGCCGCACTGGGCAGCAAGGTCACCGTGGTCGAGTTCATGGACCAGCTGATGCCGGGTGCCGACAAGGATCTGGTGAAACCGCTGGCCGACCGCTTGAAGAAGCAGGGTGTCGAGGTCCATCTGAAGACCAAGGCGTCTGGCGTCAGCGCCGACAAGACCGGCATCACCGTGACCTTCGATGCGGCCGCAGAGGGTGAGACGCCCGCGCTGCAGAAGGGCACCTTCGACCGCGTACTGGTGGCCGTGGGCCGTTCGCCGAATGGCGGCAAGATCGATGCCGACAAGGCCGGTGTGCAGGTGTCTGACCGGGGCTTCATTCCGGTGGACCGGCAGATGCGCACCAATGTGCCGCACATCTTCGCCATCGGCGACATCGTCGGCAACCCGATGCTGGCGCACAAGGCCACGCACGAAGGCAAGCTGGCGGCGGAAGTGGCTGCCGGCCACAAGAAGGAATGGGTCGCGCGGGTGATTCCGTCGGTGGCTTACACCAATCCGGAAATCGCGTGGGTGGGTGTGACCGAGACTGAAGCCAAGGCCAAGGGCCTGAAGGTCGGCGTAGCGAAATTCCCGTGGGCCGCCAGCGGGCGGGCCATCGGCATCGGCCGCACCGAGGGCTTCACCAAGCTGATCTTCGACGAAGAGACCCATCGGATCATCGGCGGCGCCATCGTCGGCGTGCATGCGGGCGACCTGCTGGCGGAAATCGGCCTGGCCATCGAGATGGGTGCGGAAGCCGAGGACATCGGCCACACCATCCATGCGCATCCGACGCTCAGCGAATCGGTCGCGATGGCATCGGAAATCTACGACGGCACGATCACCGATCTGTACATGCCGAAGAAGAAGTAGTCTCTCGTTTGATCTGCTCTTCGTCAAAAGGCCCGGGCATTGCCTGGGCTTTTTCTTTGGGCACGATCGCATTGGCGGGTGCCATTACACCATCCAGCGCGCAGGGGGTTGGGACACTCCAATTGTTGTCTTTGTCCCAAGCCCTGGAATTGCGCTCGATGCAGCACGTAATCGCGCGCACACGTCAGCGAAGGTCGCATGTCCATCCGCATGCTCGAAAAGGCGGGTGTCGTGATTCACGGAACATCACGAGGCAGTTTCGCCTACGCGGAATAAGGAGTGCCGAACACGCCCGGTACGGATCTTCCTTATTACGTCATGAATCGACTCAAACGAAGATGGATTCGCTGTCATCGCATGGCAGCCCATTCGTCAACTTGAGGCAGATATGATGAGCAAGTCAATCACCGTCGCGACACTCCTGGCAGCCGCATTGGCGCTTTCCAGCATTGCAGGTACAGCGGCTGCAGCCGCGGGCGGGGCTCAGAATCAGTATCCAGGCGGCCAAAATCAGTACCCGGCGGCCAGAATCAGTACCCGAGCGATCAGAATCAAGTGCCAGGATCCAAGCCTTGGCTATGTCAGGTATCAACCGTCAGCCATCTCGCGCCTTTCAACGTAGTTGTCCGGGCGCGGACTATGCAGGAAGCGATTGAGCGTGCGGCCGCGCGGGCTGGGGACGGTGCACGCGTTCATGGATGCGTGAACGCCAATCAGCACAGCCCTTGAGCACTTGGCGCGCGCTTTCGCCTGAGCGAAGCAGCCGTGCGGCGGGTAGGGCAGTCCGCGGCCTTCCAGCATGTTGAAGTCGACGAAGGCGATCCTGTCGAAAGGGGCTGCCTGGCAGCTGCGACCCCGCGACTGATATCCGACCAACACCCTGCACGCAGCATGCGGTAGAGTGCTCAAACGAAAAACCCCAGGCAGGCCTGGGGTTTTTTATTTCGCCAAACTATCGGATCAGAACGAAAGGCTGACGCCCGCGACCGGACCCTTGAACTCCTGCTTCAGACCGATCACGCCGTCGCTGCCGCGCTGATCGACGTCCAGCTTGAACCAGTCATAGCCAGCGAAGATGCCGAACGTATCGGTCAGGCGGTACTCGACGATCGCGTTGGCGCGGCTCAGGTCGCCCTTGTAGTCGTCGAAGTTGCCCCAGCTGGTGTTGAGGTACTGGCCCTGCAGGTTGATCATCCAACGATCCGCCGGATTGAAGGTCATGCGCGCGCCGACCACCGGGGCCACGCCGTTTTCTTTTTCATCCAGGAAGCGGCCGTTGTAGACGGTGCCCAGGTCCGCGAAGCCCTTGGCGCTGATCTGTGCCCACTCGGCACCGATCTGCAGGCCCAGGTCGAAGCGGTCGGTGTCGACGACGGAGTAGTCATACACCAGGGTGGCGACCTGATACTTCAGTTCGGCCTTGACGAAGCTGCCTTCCGGCACGTTGATGTCGCCGAACGCGATGCCGTCGTTCAGGGTCTCGCGGCGGTCTTTGTCCCACTTGAAGTAGTCGAAGATCAGGCGCTGGCGGTCACTGAAGCGGAACACGCCATCCACGCGCGGCTCCCATTCCTTGCCGCCCATGCCGAAATCTTCGTTCAGATTCACGTCCTGGCCGGCAATGGTGGTGCTGCCGCGGATCGTGTTGTCGGTATCGATGTTCATCGCACCCAGGCGCAGCGTGAAGCGGTCGTCGCCTTCAGCAGCGTGCGCGGTAGATGCGAAGCCGGCGCCGACGGCGACCAGCGAGAGAGCAAGCAGGGTGGGAGCGGAGCGCATCGGCGAAATCCTTGCAGTGGTTCAACGAAAGTTGCGCCACTATCGCTATCGTCGCGTCCACCATTCGTGAAGGTATGGTGGAGAACGCGTCAGAAAAGGCTTAATGCACAGCGCGCCAAGGGGCGCCGGCAGGCACCGATGAAGAGAAAAAAAGTCCCGCCAAGCAGTGGCGGGACTCGGTTACCGACCTGCAAACTGCGCCGACGAGGATGAGAGAGGGCAGGTCGAGGGGTTGGACCCCGGACCGCGACCAAAGTTCAATGGTGCACTGCGACATGGCCACGACCCCCGCTGGGCCTGATTGTCCCGCCCCCGGATGGAAAAATCCCGGCCATCCCGTAACTTGCACCGATCCGGTATGAACACGCAGCGGTTGTCTCGCAAATTGTCCCATTGCTATAATTTGGCGGCTCGACGAGGCACCACGCTGCTGCCTCACGCCTTTCCACTCCAATGTGCGGGACGTCTCTGTGCTGAATTCCGTTGATCCGGGTCGGCGACTGATGCTGCGCGCCGCGGTCTATCCGCTGGCGGCAGTGATTGTCCTGGCCCTTGGCTTCCTGCTGGTGAGTCCGAAGCATGCGCTGGGCGCACTGCTGTCCGGGCTTGCGGTTTCAGCCGGTGGCTGGGTGGCGGCACGGATGGCGCTGGGGGGCGGTGTACAGGCGGCAGGCTCGGCAATGGCACGGCTGATCATCGCGGTGGTGGCCAAGTGGGCAGTGGTGTTTGGTGTGCTGATCGTTGGATTTCTGGTATTCAGGCTGCCCGCGTTGGCACTTCTGGCCGGTATCGCGGTTGGCTTGATGTTTCAGGTCCTGGCTCTGGCCAGGCGTTGATCGAATTTCTAAATAACTAAGGTTCCGGACACATGGCAGGCGAGGCGTTGACACCCACCTCCTACATCCAGCATCACCTGCACAACCTCACCGTTGGGCATGGCAGCCCGTGGGCGCTGCACCTGGATACCATCGCCACGTCGGTCCTGATGGGTCTGGTGATGGTTTTCGCTTTCTGGATGGCGACCCGCAATGCCACGGCCGGCGTGCCGGGCAAGTGGCAGGCCTTCGTGGAAATCTGCCTGGAATTCGTTGACCGGCAGGCCAAGGACACCTACCACGGCACCAGCAAGCTGGTGACGCCGATCGCGATCACGATCTTCTTCTGGATCCTGTTGATGAATCTCATCAAGATGATCCCGGCCGATTTCATCGCCATGCCGCTGGAAGCCCTCGGTGTGCCGTACTGGAAGCCGGTCCCGACCGCTGACGTCAATGCCACCCTTGGCATGTCGATCAGCGTGTTCTTCCTGATGCTGTTCTTCGCACTGCGCTCCAAGGGCATTGGTGGATTCACCAAGGAGTTCCTGACCGCGCCGTTCGGCAAGTGGATGCTGCCGTTCAACCTGATCCTGAACATCGTCGAGTGGCTGAGCAAGCCGATTTCGCTGGCGATGCGACTGTTCGGCAACATGTTCGGCGGGGAAATCGTCTTCCTGCTGATCTGGGTGCTGGGCGGTGCAGGTATCGCCGGCATGTTCGCAGGCGCCTTCGCCGGCTTCGGCTGGATGCTGTTCCACCTGTTGGTGATTCCGCTGCAGGCTTTCATCTTCATGATGCTGTCCATCGTGTACCTGAGCCTGTCCGAAGACAGTCACTGAGTTTCGCTGCACCCTTCATCCGTTAGTTTCCATATCCCTTAGCAATCACGTTCCCGGAGAAAACCATGTACTTCGCCGTCCTGACCAATCTCGCCCAGGTCCAGAGCTCCACCGTCCTCGCCGTCGGCATCATGATCGGCCTGGCCGCGCTGGGCGCAGGCCTGGGTCTGGCCATCATGTCCGGTAAGTTCCTGGAATCGGCCGCGCGCCAGCCGGAACTGATCCCGGTGCTGCAGGTCCGTATGTTCATCACCGCCGGCCTGATCGACGCCGCGTTCATCATCTCGGTCGCCGTGGGCCTGCTGTTCGCCTTCGCCAACCCGCTGGTCGGCGAGTTCGTCTCGCGCCTGCCGGCAGTGGCTGGCTGATCCAGCCTCTGTGAAACGACCGGGCACCGCTGGTGCCTGGTATCGGATGAAGGTTCGGGGGTGCCGCCCACCGGGCGGCACTTCCACCCCGTCACCACCGACTGAGCGAATAAAATGGAAATCGGTTTTACACTCATCGCCCAGGCCCTGGCCTTTGCAGCCCTGATCTGGATCATCGCGACCAAGATCTGGCCGCCGCTGATGAATGCGATCGAAGAGCGCCAGCAGAAGATCGCTGAAGGTCTCGCCGCTGCCGATCGCAGCCAGAAAGATCTCGCCCAGGCCCAGGACAAGGTCAACGAAGCCCTGAAGGATGCACGCGGCAAGGCCAATGAAATCATTGACCAGGCCCACGCGCGCGCCAACCAGATCGTTGAAGCCGCCAAGAATGAAGCGATCGCCGAAGCCAACCGCCAGAAAGAACTGGCCCAGGCTGAAATCGACCTCGCCGCCAACCGTGCCCGCGAGGAGCTGCGCAAGCAGGTGTCCGCGCTGGCCGTAAGCGGTGCGGAGAAGCTGCTCAAGCGCGAAATCGATGCCAACGCCCACAAGGCGCTGCTCGACGAGCTGGCTTCGGAGATCTGATATGAGCCAGGCCCTCACGCTTGCCCGCCCTTACGCCCGCGCCGCCTTTGCGACCGCGCGTGACGAAGGTGCGTTCGCGCCGTGGACGGATGCGCTTGCGTTCTCCGCCCATGTCGCCGCCGACCCTCGCGTGTCGGCCCTGCTCGCCAACCCGGAGCTGGGCCGCGACGACGCCGTCGCGCTGCTCGCCCCGGACCAGCGCAGCGAGACCTTCTCGCGGTTCCTGTCCATCCTCGCCGATGCCCGCCGCTTGCCGCTGCTGCCGGAAATCGCCGGCATGTACGACCAGCTGCGCGCCGAAGCCGAACACGTGGTGAAGGCCACGGTGACCTCGGCCAACGAACTGTCGCCCGGTGAACTGGACGCGATCAAGGCTGCGCTGCGCAAACGCTTCGGCCGCGAAGTGGATGTGTCCACCGCGGTGGATGCGTCGCTGATCGGCGGCGCCGTGATCGACGCCGGTGACGTGGTCATCGACGGTTCGCTGAAGGGCAAGCTTGCCCGTCTGCAGACCGCACTCGCTAACTGAATTCAATTAAACGTCCGGCGTTACCGCCGGCACTAGGACTCGACGATGGCAACCACGCTCAATCCCTCCGAAATCAGCGAACTGATCAAGAACCGCATCGAGAAGGTCAAGCTGGCCGCGGAATCGCGCAACGAAGGCACCGTGACCAGCGTGTCCGACGGCATCGTGCGCATCTTCGGCCTGGCCGACGTGATGCAGGGCGAAATGATCGAACTGCCCAACAACACCTTCGCCCTCGCCCTGAACCTGGAGCGCGACTCGGTCGGCGCCGTGGTGCTGGGTGATTACCAGAACCTTCGCGAAGGCGACGTGGCCAAGACCACCGGCCGCATCCTCGAAGTGCCGGTTGGTCCGGAGCTGCTCGGCCGCGTGGTGAACGCGCTGGGCGAGCCGATCGACGGCAAGGGCCCGCTGGGCACCGAACTGACCGCTCCGGTGGAGCGTGTGGCCCCGGGCGTGATCTGGCGCAAGTCGGTCGATCAGCCGGTGCAGACCGGTTACAAGTCGGTCGACTCCATGATCCCGATCGGCCGTGGCCAGCGCGAGCTGGTCATCGGTGACCGCCAGACCGGCAAGACCGCCCTGGCCATCGATGCGGTGATCAACCAGAAAGACACCGGCATCAAGTGCGTGTACGTCGCGATCGGCCAGAAGGCATCGACCGTGGCCAACATCGTGCGCAAGCTGGAAGAGAACGGCGCGCTGGCCCACACCGTGGTCGTCGCCGCCACCGCCTCTGAATCGGCTGCGATGCAGTACATCAGCGCCTACGCGGGCTGCACCATGGGCGAGTACTTCATGGATCGCGGCGAAGACGCCCTGATCGTGTACGACGATCTGTCCAAGCAGGCTGTCGCCTACCGCCAGATCTCGCTGCTGCTGAAGCGTCCGCCGGGCCGCGAAGCCTACCCGGGCGACGTGTTCTACCTGCATTCCCGCCTGCTCGAGCGCGCCGCCCGCGTGTCCGAAGAGTATGTGGAAAAGTTCACCAACGGCGCCGTGACCGGCAAGACCGGTTCGCTGACCGCACTGCCGATCATCGAAACGCAGGCCGGCGACGTGTCCGCGTTCGTGCCGACCAACGTGATCTCGATCACCGACGGTCAGATCTTCCTGGAAACCGATCTGTTCAACGCCGGTATCCGTCCGGCCGTCAACGCCGGTATCTCGGTGTCGCGCGTGGGTGGTTCGGCCCAGACCAAGATCATCAAGAAGCTGTCCGGCGGCATCCGTATCTCGCTGGCCCAGTACCGTGAACTGGCTGCGTTCGCGCAGTTCGCCTCGGACCTGGACGAAGCCACCCGCAAGCAGCTGGAGCGCGGTCAGCGCGTCACCGAGCTGATGAAGCAGAAGCAGTACGCGCCGATGTCGATCGCCAACCAGGCGCTGTCGATCTACGCCGTCAACGAGGGTTACCTCGACGACGTGCCGGTCAACAAGCTGCTGGCGTTCGAAGAAGGCCTGCACGCCCATTTCGCCAACACCCAGGGCGAGCTGATCGGCAAGGTCAACGCCACCGGCGGTTGGGACAAGGACATCGAAGAGGCCTTCAAGAAGGGCATCACCGAGTTCAAGACCACCGGCAGCTGGTAACAGCGCACGTGGAGCGGGGCCAGTCCCCGCTCTACCGTTGAACATACGGGAATAAGAGATGGCAAGCGGACGCGAAATCAAAACCAAGATCAAGAGCGTGCAGAACACCCGCAAGGTGACGCGCGCGCTCGAGATGGTCTCGGCCTCCAAGATCCGCAAGGCGCAGGAGCGGATGAAGACCTCGCGTCCGTACGCGCAGGCGATGAAGCAGGTGATCGGTCACCTGGCCCAGGCCAGCACCGACTACCAGCACCCGTTCTTGGCCGAGCGCGAGCAGGTCAAGCGCGTGGGCTACATCGTGATCTCGTCTGATCGCGGGCTGGCGGGTGGCCTGAACAACAACCTGTTCCGCAAGACGCTGGGCGAAGCCCGTGCGTGGCAGGAAAAGGGCGCTGAAGTCGACATGGTGACCATCGGCCAGAAGGCATCCACCTTCTTCCGCCGGATCAAGGTCAACATGGTCGGCAGCGTGACCCATCTGGGTGACGTGCCGCGGCTGGAATCGCTGATCGGCGTGATCAAGGTGATGCTCGATGCATTCACCGAGGGCAAGGTCGACCGCGTGTACCTGGTGTACAACCGCTTCGTCAACACCATGACCCAGACCGCCAGCTTCGACCAGCTTCTGCCGTTGCCGGCGGCTGAGAAGCAGGTCGCTCACCACGACTGGGACTACCTGTACGAACCCGATGCCGCGACCGTGCTGGAGCACGTGATGACGCGTTACATCGAGTCGCTGGTGTACCAGGCCGTGCTGGAAAACGTCGCTTCCGAGCATGCGGCACGCATGGTGGCGATGAAGGCGGCCAGCGACAACGCGAACAAGCTGATCGGAACCCTGCAGCTGGTCTACAACAAGGCCCGCCAGGCAGCGATCACCCAGGAAATCTCCGAAATCGTCGGCGGCGCAGCAGCAGTCTGACGCGCACGTCCAAAGCACACATTTAGAGGATGCAGCAATGAGTCAGGGCAAGATCGTTCAGATCATCGGCGCGGTCGTCGACGTCGAGTTCCCCCGTGAGTCGGTGCCGAAGGTGTATCACGCACTGAAGGTCGACAACACCGAAATCACCCTCGAAGTCCAGCAGCAGCTGGGCGACGGCGTGGTCCGCTGCATCGCCCTCGGTTCCACCGATGGCCTGAAGCGCAACCTGGTCGCCACCAACACCAACCGCGGCATCTCCGTGCCGGTCGGCGCGGGCACGCTGGGCCGCATCATGGACGTGCTGGGTCGCCCGATCGACGAAGCCGGTCCGGTCACCGCCAGCGACACCTGGGAAATCCATCGTGCCGCGCCGTCGTACGAAGACCAGTCCCCGGCCACCGAGCTGCTGGAAACCGGCATCAAGGTGATCGACCTGATGTGCCCGTTCGCCAAGGGCGGCAAGGTCGGCCTGTTCGGCGGTGCCGGCGTCGGCAAGACCGTCAACATGATGGAGCTGATCAACAACATCGCCAAGGCGCACAGCGGTCTGTCCGTGTTCGCCGGCGTGGGTGAGCGTACCCGTGAGGGCAACGACTTCTACCACGAGATGAAGGACTCCAACGTCCTGGACAAGGTCGCGATGGTGTACGGCCAGATGAACGAGCCGCCGGGCAACCGTCTGCGCGTTGCGCTGACCGGCCTGACCATGGCCGAGTACTTCCGCGACGAGAAGGACGCGTCGGGCAAGGGCAAGGACGTGCTGCTGTTCGTCGACAACATCTACCGCTACACGCTGGCCGGTACCGAAGTGTCGGCACTGCTGGGCCGCATGCCGTCGGCCGTGGGCTACCAGCCCACCCTGGCCGAGGAAATGGGCGTCCTGCAGGAGCGCATCACCTCCACCAAGAACGGCTCGATCACCTCGATCCAGGCGGTCTACGTGCCGGCCGATGACTTGACCGATCCGTCGCCGGCGACCACCTTCGCCCATCTGGATTCGACCGTGACCCTGTCGCGTTCGATCGCCTCGCTGGGTATCTACCCGGCCGTGGATCCGCTGGATTCGACCAGCCGCCAGATGGACCCGCTGGTCATCGGCCACGAGCATTACGACACCGCCCAGCGCGTCCAGCAGACCCTGCAGAAGTACAAGGAACTGAAGGACATCATCGCGATCCTGGGCATGGACGAACTGTCGGAAGAAGACAAGCAGGCCGTGACCCGCGCCCGCAAGATCGAGCGCTTCTTCAGCCAGCCGTTCCACGTGGCCGAAGTGTTCACCGGCTCGCCGGGCAAGTACGTGTCGCTGAAGGACACCATCCGTGGCTTCAAGGC
Source organism: Stenotrophomonas sp. CFBP 13725 (assembly GCF_014841935.1). NCBI lineage: Bacteria > Pseudomonadati > Pseudomonadota > Gammaproteobacteria > Lysobacterales > Lysobacteraceae > Stenotrophomonas > Stenotrophomonas sp. CFBP 13725. The sequence continues at coordinate 89,925 of NZ_JACYUV010000003.1, forward strand.
CATCGTCGATGGCGAGTTCGACCACCTGCCGGAGCAGGCGTTCTACATGGTCGGCAGCATCGAAGAAGCGGTCGAGAAGGCCAAGAAGATGGCCGAGAAGGCCTGATCCGGGACGGGCGGGAGCGATCCTGCCCGACCTGACACCGGCGCCGGGCACCCGCCCGCGCCGTGGCTCCTCCCCGGTGGCATCGTGCCGCCGCGAACAGTGAAGAGATTTGCATGAGCACGATCCGTTGCGACATCGTCAGCGCCGAGCAGGAAATCTTCCGGGGTGAAGCGACCCTGGTCGTGGCCACCGGTGAGCTGGGCGAGCTGGGCATCGCGCCCAAGCACGCACCGCTGATCACCCGCCTGAAGCCGGGCAAGGTCGTGGTCACCCAGGCCAATGGCGAGCAGCTGGACTTCTTCATCACCGGCGGCATCCTGGAAGTACAGCCGCAGGTGGTAACCGTGCTGGCCGATACGGCCATCCGCGCGCAGGACATCGATGAAGCCGCCGTACGCAAGGCCAAGGAAGAAGCCGAGCGCATGCTGGCCAATCGCGGCGAAGGCATGGAGATCGCCGAAGCCCAGCAGAAGCTGGCCGAAGTGACCGCCCAGCTGCAGGCGCTTGAACGCCTGCGCAAGAACTTGAAGCACTGACCGCTGCCGGGCGGCGGCGACCCGATTGGGTGCCGCGGCTGCACGCGACCGCTTCACCTGCGCCGGCCCTGTGCCGGCGTTTGTATTTTCCGTGCGTCGTCCAGGATGCCGGCGCGAACTGTGCGCCGGTTCCTCGTGCTGGCCACCCACCGGGCTCACCCTGTGTGCTTCTTCTTCCGGAAGGTGCGCCATGCCTGTTCTCGATTGCTGCCGGGCAGTGCTGCTTGCGACGTTGCTGCCTGCCGCCGCGCAGGCCACCCCGATGGATCGCTTCGTTGCCGTCGCCGCCGAGCGCAATGCCATCGCGCATGAGGTGGCCGCGTTCAAGTACCCCGCCGCGCGGCCGGTGGAAGATCCCATCCGCGAAGCACAGGTGCTGCAGGACAAGCGTGTCCAGGCGACCCAGCTGGGCCTGGACGCCGAGGCCGTCGTGCACTTCTACCGCCAGCTGATCGAGGCCAACAAGCTGATCCAGCATGTCGCGTTCCATCGCTATGCGGCAGGCGAGGTGCCACCGCCCGCGCCTTCGCTGGAGGCGTTGCGTCGCCTCATCGACGCGGCAGACGAAAAGCTGCTGGCGCTATGGCCCGACATCGCCCCGGAGCGCGGCCAGCCGGGCTGCACGAAGACGGTTGCCGAGGCGGTGGATCGCAGCATGCAGGAGCCCCTCGGGCATGTCGCGTTGGTGCGGGCTATGATTGATCTTTGTCGCCCCGAAACGGGCGGCGCGCGCTGACAAAGCAAGGAAAGCACGGGTGCAGCAGATGATGAGCACGACGGCGGCGACGAGCCGCTGGACCCGACTACGGCAGACGCCGGGATTCGCATGGAGCGCCCTTTGGCTGATTCTCTGCCTGCCCTGGCTGCTTGGCGTATGGACGATTCCCTTCGATGCGGTCCAGCAGTTCTTTCCGGCAGTGAGCTTCACCGCGCAGCAACTGCTGCAGCTCGACCTACCCTGGTGGAATCCCTACCTGCACGGTGGATACCCGCAGTTGGCCGATCCGCAGATGATGACCCTGCAGCCGACCGTGGTGCTGCCGATGCTGCTGGCACCGACGTCCCTGCACTGGTTCACGGTGGTGATCCTGCTGCATGTGCTGGTGGCGGGGATGGGGGCGTTGAAACTGGCGGCGCATCACGGCATGCAGCGCTTGCCGCAGCTGATGTTCGCCCTGGTCTTCCTGTTCGGAGGGGTCGCGGCGGCGCGCCTGCAGCACACCCCGATGATCGTCAGTTACTGCATGCTGCCCTGGCTGTGGCTGGCGCTGGACCAGCTGCGCCGCCATCTGCAGTGGCGGCATGCCGTGCTGGCCGGCGTGGTCGGCGGGCTGTGCGCGCTGCAGCTGACCCAGGTCACGTATCTGATCGTGCTCGCGTGCGCGCTTTATTCGGCGGGCGCGCTCGTCGTCGCTGATCGCCAGCGCGTGCGCCTGTTCCTGCAGTTGGCCGTGGTAGGGGCAGTGGCTGCGCTGATCAGCGCACCGCAGTGGCTGTCGACGTTCGCCTGGCTGGCGCAGACCAATCGCGATGGCGTGACGCTCGACACCGCGCTGCCGGGGGCCATCCAGTGGCAGTCCCTTGCCACCCTGCTTTCAGGCAACATCTTCTCGCAGGGCCGTGGTGACAGCTGGGCATTCGGCGATATCACGACCGACTATCTCTACGTGGGTGCCGTCCCGCTGGCGGTCTGGCTGGCGTGGGGCGGCGAGGTCATTCGTCGCACGCCCACGCAGGCGCGCATCGCGTTGGCGGTCTTCGTTTTTGCGGTCCTGTTCGCCTTGGGGGGCGCGACGCCGGTGTTCCCGCTGCTGTTCGAGTGGCTGCCCGGGCTGGACCTGTTCCGTCGACCCTCCGATGGGCTGTTCCTCGCCGTGCCCGCAGCGGCATGGTTGGCTGCGTCCGCCTTGCAGGTTGCACTCGCCCAGCACGGGCTGCGGCCGCATTGGCCATCGGTGCTGGTGACGGGTCTGCTGGCGGTGGCCAGCGGTTGGCTGATCGTCAGCAGTGGCCGGTTGCCAGGGTTTGCCTGGATCGCGCTGAGTGCGGTGCTGGGGACGCTGGCCGTCCACCAGCTGCGTCGGCATCGTGCGCCCGCACGCTGGGTGCTCGGGTTGGTTCTGCTCGATCTGCTGGTGTTCAACGTCAGCACCTCATTCAACGCACGCAGTGCGACCCGTCCCGTGCTCACCGCCAGTCGCGCTGGCGCGGCGCAGAGTGCGTACCAGCTGTTGTCCGCGCAGCGCACCGCCTCCGGGCCGCAGCGTGCCCTGGTCTTCGGCATCGGTCCGTTGACGAACGGTGCGGCCGTGCACGCGCTGCCGTTGGCCAATGGCTATAACCCGCTGCTGGACGCGCGCTACCTGCGGATGGTCGGCATGCCCGGCGATCCGTTGGAGAACGTGCAGGACAAACCGGACACCCCGTGGACCGCGGACTTCAACGCGCCCCTGTATGACCTGCTGGGTGTGCGGTGGGTGCTCGCGCCGGGTGCCTTCCCCGGCTCGCGCGCCCACGATGATCAACTGCAGTATCTGCGTCGTGACAGCGTGTTGCCGCGCCTGCTCAACCCGCGCCAGGTGCGCTGGCATGAAGAGGACCTGCCGCCCGCGGCGGCCTTCAACGAGACCGACTTCGGTGCCGCGCTGTGGTTGCCGCAAGGCGCGCAGCGGGGCCTCTGCCCGGAGGCCGGAGCCGGTGCGCTGCAGGTGCTGGAACAGCACCATGCGGCGAGCACGATGACGGTGCGGGTGCACGCTGACGCGCCCGCGTGGCTGGTGGTGAACGATGTGATCGCCCCGGGTTGGAGGGCGGAGATCAACGGCGAGGCGACAGACGTGCTGCGCGCCAACGGGTTGTTCCGTGCCGTCTGCGTACCCGCGGGCACGCACGAGGTGACACTACGATTCAGCCCCCTGCAGTTGTGGCGCGAGGGCCTGGCGGCGCGCCTGGGCCGGTAGCAGTCCCGTCTCGGCGTACCGGGCGGGTCTGCGCGTGGGCCTCGCCTTGGTAGCGCCGAGCCATGCTCGGCGGCTGTTGGCGTTCGTGGCTGAAGCACCGCGCGGTGCGCTCGCCGAGCGCGGCTCGGCGCTACCGGACTCTGCGCGTGTGCCTCGCCCTGGTAGCGCCGAGCCACGCTCGGCGGCTGTTGCACGCGGTGCCGGAAGCACGCTTGCTTCAGCGAAACACCAGCCAACGCATCAACAGGAACGACAGCGCGGCCAGCAGGCCTTCCACCAGCGGCTTGGCCAACCAGGCGGACTGCAGTCCCAATGCGTCGTGGGCGGCGGCGACCAGCACGGTGCTCACTGCAGTGACCGCCGCCCACAGGCCGATGAAGCGCACGAAGCGCCGCCACCCCAGCCGCTGCCTGCCCTGATCGGCGAACGTGTAACGCCCGTTGAGCCAGAAGCCCAGCAGCATGCCGCTGGCGCGACCGATGACATTGCCCGGCACCACCGGCATGCCCATCGCGGTCACCGCCACGAACACACACCAGTCCAGCAGAAGCTGGACCAGGCCGACGATGAGGTAGGAACCACCTTGGCGGAGCAGGGACATGGACACGGGATGCAGGGCGCGTGACGCATGTTAACGGGCTGCGTTCTAGAATGTCGGCACACCATTGCGGACTCCGTTATTCCATGAGCCAAGCCCTGCACGTGATCATCCTGGCCGCCGGCGCGGGCAAGCGCATGAGGTCGGTATTGCCGAAGGTGCTGCAGCCGGTCGCGGGCCAGCCCATGCTGGCGCACGTGATCGCGACGGCACGCCAACTGCAGCCTGCTGCGATCCACATCGTCCACGGTCATGGCGGGGACGCCGTGCGTGCGCGGTTCGCCGACCAGCCCGACCTGTTGTGGGCGGAGCAGGCGCAGCAGCTCGGGACCGGCCATGCGGTCGCGCAGGCCATGCCGGACGTGCCTGACGCCGCGCAGGTGCTGGTGCTGTACGGCGACGTGCCGCTGATCCGTGCGCAGACCCTGCGCGACCTGCTGGCGCAGCCAGGCAGGCTGGCCGTGCTGGCAGCGGAGATGGAGAATCCCACCGGCTACGGTCGCATCGTGCGCGACGCGGAGGGCAAGGTCGGCTCCATCGTGGAGCAGAAAGATGCGAGCGAGGAGCAGCGCAGGATCCGTACGATCAACACCGGCATCATCACCGCCGAATCCACCGCCTTGCGGCGCTGGCTTTCACAGTTGTCCAACGCCAATGCGCAGGGTGAGTACTACCTCACCGACGTGTTCGCGTTCGCTGCCAATGAATACACCGCGGCCGACATGTCCCTGGTGGCGGATCCGCAGGATGCCGAAGGCGCCAATGATCCGTGGCAGCTGTCCCAGCTTGAGCGCGCCTGGCAGCAGCGTGCGGTGCGTGCGCTGTGCGAGCAGGGTGCCCGCGTGTTGGACCCGGCAAGGCTGGACATCCGCGGCGATGTGACCGTCGGCCGTGATGTGCAGATCGACGTCAACGTGATCCTCGAAGGACGCGTCGAGCTGGCCGATGGCGTGGTCATCGGACCGTTCACGCGGTTGAAGAACGTGAAGCTGGGCCCGGGTACCGAGGTACGCGCGCACTGTGACATCGAAGGCGTGGTGACCGAGGGCGCGGCGCAGATCGGACCCTTCGCGCGGCTGCGTCCGGGCACCGTGCTGGCCGACGGGGCACACGTGGGGAACTTCGTGGAAACCAAGAACGTCCGCATGGGCGTAGGCAGCAAGGCCAACCATCTGACCTATCTGGGCGATGCGGTGATCGGCAGCAAGGTGAACATCGGCGCGGGCACCATCACGTGCAACTACGATGGGGTGAACAAGTCACAGACGACGATCGGTGACAACGCCTTCATCGGATCCAACAGCTCATTGGTGGCGCCCGTGCTCGTCGGCGAGGGCGCGACCATTGCCGCTGGATCGGTGATCACGCGCACCGCACCGGACGGCCAGCTGACCGTCGCGCGCGTGCGCCAGCAGGTGGTTGAAGGCTGGCAGCGCCCGCAGAAAAAGTAGGCAGGTAGAGCGGACTTCAGTCGGCTGCAGGGCATCCCCGGTAGAGCCGACTTCAGTCGGCTGCAAGGCGCATCCCCGGTAGAGCCGACTTCAGTCGGCTGCAGGCGCACGGCAGCCGACTGAAGTCGGCTCTACCAAGCGTGAAGTCCCACGGTTCACGCCCCACGTCGATGGCCCACGGCCCACGTCCCACGTCCACGTCCACGTCCAACGTCCAACGTCCACGTCCACGTCCACGTCCCACGTCCCACGTCCCACGTCCCACGTCCCACGCTCCCCCACGCCCGCAACCGCTTGCCGTCAGTTCACCGGCAACAGCAGCGACACGCACAGGCCGCCGTCCGTGCGGTTCTGCAGCGCGATACGCCCACCGTGCGCTTCGATGATCTCCCGCGTGAGCGCCAGGCCCAGCCCGGTACCGTTGCGCTTGGTCGAATAGAAGGGCATCAATGCGTTCTGCAGGACGGCCTCGTTCATGCCCTTGCCGCGGTCCAGCACGTCCAGCCGCATCCACTGCGGCAGGCGGGTCAGCTGCACACGCACGTCGTCGTTGGGGGGATCAGACTCGGCACACGCCTCGTGCGCGTTCTTCACCAGGTTCAGCAACGCCTGCCCCAGCTGGGCGATGTCCACGCGGCTGTGCAGGTCGTCGGGAATCTCATCCATCTGGAAGGGGATCTGCTGCTGCAGGCTGGCCAGGAACGGCGCCCAGTGCACTGTCTGCAGCTGCGGGTGTGGCAGCTTGGCAAAGCGCGCATAGCCCCGGATGAAGCCTTCCAGGTGACGCGCCCGATCTTCGATGGTCGAGAAGATCTCCGGCAGGCGGTCGAAGCGTTCGCGCCTGACCAGTTCACCGCCGGAGTGCGCCAGCGAGGCAATGGGAGCCAATGAATTGTTGAGCTCATGGCTTATCACCCGGATCACTTTCTTCCAGGTCTGTACTTCCTGCCGCCGCAGTTCAGCGGTCAGCAGGCGGATCAGCAGCAGGTCGTGTGGTCGCCCATTGAGGTGGAACGCGCGCCGCGACAGATGGTAGATCTGCTCGTCATCGTCGTCATCACTCTCTTCCTCGCGCACGGCGAACAAGCTGTCGCCGCCGCGCGAGATGGCGTCGCGCAGCGCCAGCGGCATCTGCTCCAACAGTTCCAGCAGACGTTGGCCTTCCAGCTTGTACCCGCCGTGCAGCAGCTTGCGTGCGGCCAGGTTGGAGAACACAACACGCTGCACGCCGTCACCGCCTGCGGCAAGCAACAGCATCGCCACCGGCGTGTTCTGCACCATGGTGTCGAGCAGCAGCTCGCGCTGCACGAGTGACTGCCGCTGCTCGCGCAGTACATCCCCGAGCTCGCGGTGCGCCTGCACCAGATGGCCCAGCTCATCCTGTGCGGGCCAGTGCACGCTGAAATTGAACTCGCCGTCCTTGTAGCTGCTGACCACGCCGGACAACGCGCGCATCACCGAACGTACCGGCGCGATGGCGCGGCTGAGGCTGATCCACATCAACGACAGCAGGACGATACCGGAGAGCAGCGCGACGGCCCAGCCGTGGTCCATCCAGTAGGCCAGCAGCCACGGCAGCGCGGCCGCCAGGGCGAGCACAGGCAGCAGGCGCAGGAACAGGCGAACGGTGAGGGAGCGCGGCTTCATTCGCGGGGGATGTCGTAGCGATCCATCCGACGGTACAACGCTTGTCGGCTCAGCCCGAGCTCCGCCGCGGCCTGCGCGATGATGCCGTGGTTGCTGGCAAGCGCGCTTTCGATGCGCTTGCGATCCGGGTCAAGCGCCGCGCTGTTGCTACGCACGTTGGCCGGTGCGCGCGGCAGGTTGAGGTCGGCCACCTCGATGCGCGGACCGGTCGCCAGCAGCTCGGCACGCTGGATCACGTTGCGCAGCTCGCGCACGTTGCCCGGCCATGCATGGCGCTGCAGGGCGCTGAGGGCTGCAGGTGACAGCGGCTTGCCATCGGTCAGGAAGTGCTCGGCAAGCGGTGCGATGTCGCCGGTCCGCTCCGCCAGCGGCGGCAACGCCAGCTCGACCGTATTGAGGCGGTAGTACAGATCTTCGCGGAAGGTGCCGTCGCGGATCATCGCGGCAAGATCCGCGTTTGTCGCACTGACCACGCGCACTTTGACCTGCCGTTCGCGGTTCGAACCCAACCGCTCGAAGCGGCCGGTTTCCAGCACGCGCAGCAGCTTCATCTGGCCGCCCAATGGCAGGTTGCCGATCTCATCGAGGAACAACGTACCGCCATCGGCGGCTTCGAACTTGCCTTCGCGCGCCTTGTTGGCACCGGTGTACGCGCCGGCGTCGGCGCCGAACAGCTCTGCTTCGATCAGATCGGCGGGCAGTGCGCCGCAGTTGACGGTGACGAAGGGGCCCTTGGCCACCGGCGAATTGGCCTGGATGATCTGCGCGATCTTCTCCTTGCCTGCGCCATTGGGACCGGTGATCAGTACCGGCAACGTCGAGCGCGCCACCTGGCAGGCCAGCGCGATGACGCGCTCGCTGGCGGCATCGGCGAACACGGCGTCGCACAGCTGGTAGCGGGCCTGCAGATCGGTGCGCTGGCGTTGCTCACGCTGGCGGCGCTGGTCCAGCTCGCGGCGTGCCTCGGACAGCTCCAGCAGGTTGTTCACCGTGGTCAGCAGTTTGCGGTCATCCCAGGGCTTGGCCAGGTAGTCGGCTGCCCCTGCCTTCACCAGATCCACCGCGCTGCCCAGATGGGTCCACGCGGTCAACAGGATCACCGGCAGGTCAGGGTGCGCCTGACGGATGCGCGCGAACAGGGCTTCGCCTTCTTCGCCCGAGGTCGTGTCCTCGGTGAAGTTCATGTCCTGGATGACCAGGTCCACCGGATGTTCGCGCAGCAGCGCCAGCCCCTGTTCGGGGGAGGTGGCCTGGAGGGTATCGATGTCATGCAGGGAAAACAGCACGTCCAGCGCGGTAGCCACGCTGGTGTTGTCGTCGATGATCAGGATCGCAGGCATTGAGCAGCTTCTGGTAGCGCCGAGCCGTGCTCGGCGGAACGTAGGCGCCGGCCGGGGCGCGGCGCTACGGACATCATGGCAGCAGGATATACAAGCCGCGCCAGCCGTGCCTCAGCTGCCGCGGGTGGCTACCGCCGGCGGTACCGCAGCGGCCCGCCGCGCCGGCCCGAACACCGCGATCTGTCCCAGCAGCCACAGCAGCACGGCGCCGATGGGCAGGTAGATCAGCGGCATGCGGGGCAGCTCATAGGTATTCATCAAGGCCAGGTTGATGGCATACGCCGCCAGCATGCCGAGCACGATGCCGACCGTGGCCAGCAGGAAGTTCTCGGTCTGGAAGTAGCGCAGGATCTGCCCGCGGGTCGCTCCCAGCGCACGGCGGATGCCGATCTGCTTGCTGCGCTGCTGCACCCAGAAGCTGGCCAGGCCGACGATGCCCAATGCGGTCACCACCAGCAGGGCAACGCAGACGGTGATCAACAAGCCGACCATGGCGCGATCGTTCTTGAAGAATTCGTTGCGCTGGTCCTCATAGGTCAGTTTCTCGCGGACCAGGCGGTTGGGATCATTGCGTTCCAACGCGGCCAGCGCGCCTTTCAGCACCTCATCGCGACGCTCCGGGGCGGACCGCAGCAGATAGACGCCTTCGGTGAAGTCGGTCCGCAGCGGCATGATGAGCGACATCGTCGTGTTGTCGCCCCAGCCGGTGGGCGTGGCCAGGTGCTGCACGATGCCGATCACGTTGAGTGGCTGGTCGCCGGAATAGAACGTCTTGCCCAGTGCCGTCTGTCCCGGCGACAGGCCGTCAGCGGCCGCCTGGGTGATGATCACCGGCACCGCCTTACCCGCGCCTTCGCCGCTCTGCGCTTTCTCGCGGTCCACGTACTCACTGGGCAGGAAGTCGCGTCCGGCAATCAGGTTCAGTCCGAGCGTGGACAGCGCACCTTCGTTGAAGTTGTAAATGGCGGCGTGGATCGTGGGGCGCTCCTGTTCGGGTGTACGCGCGATGCCGCTGTTGGAGGAGTTGTTGCGGAACGGCAACTGGTTGGCGCGCGATACCTGGGTGACCCCGGGGACGGCGCGCAGGGCAGCGATGTCCTCGCGCGTGCGGGCCATGGCATCGGTCTGTTTGCCGATACCGCTGACCCGCACCACGATCAACTCTTTTTCGGCCACACCGCTGGGTTGGCTGATCTTGTCGATGCGCTGGCTGACCAGGAACAGCGCGTTGCAGACGATGGCGCAGGTCAGGGCGACTTCGAGCACGATCAGCGAGGCGGCGGTCTTGTGCCGACGCAGGGTACTGAGGATGGGGCGGATGTCCATGCAGGTTCCTTGGGCTCGTGCTTACTGCGATTTAAGCTGGATGGCGGGGGTGACCTGCATGGCGCGCCACGCCGGCAACAGGCCGGCGGCGAGGCTGGCGAACAGGGTCAGGCCGAGTGCAAGCAGCAGCATGGTGCCGTCCAGATGAGCGAGCTTTGCGTACTCCACGGGTTGCTGGCGCACGGCATACAGCCCGGCCAACGCAAGCAGGATGCCGAGCAGGCCACCGGCCACGCCTACCGCGCCCGCCTCCACCACGCACTGGAGGAATATCTGCCCGCGGCTGGCGCCAAGCGCGCGGCGCACGCCGATTTCGCCACTGCGGCGCAGGAACTTGGCCAGCAGCAGGCCGACCGTGTTGATCAGGCACACCACCAGGAAGCCCAGCGCCAGCCACAGCTGCAGCCGCACGTCACTGGGAACGGCTTTCTTGAAATCCAGCCATTCCATCACCGACGACAGCTTGACGTTGGCCGGGCGCTGGAAGCGGCCAGCGGCACGCTGCTGGTCGGAGTAGTTCAGCAGGTACTGCCGGTAGTCATCGACCTTGGCCGGATCCAGTTCCACCCAGTACTGCAGCCACGTACACGGTGCATTGAGGTCCGAGCTGCTGCCATTGGGCGCTCCTTCGCCGAAGCAGTTCATGTTGCCGCTGCTGCCCAGCTTCAACTCGACGGAGGTGGAGAACGGCAGCAGCACGTCTTCTTCGTTGCCGTAGGCGCCGGTGGACAGATCGAAGAACCGCGGCTCGGGCTGCCATTCTTTCAGTACGCCGACCACGCGCATCGAATGCCCGCTGACGTTTATTTCGCGGCCCACGCTGTTGGCCCCGTTGAACAGCTTGTCGTTGAGCGTCTTGGACAGAACCGCGACGCGGCTGCGGCCTTCATCGTCGGTGGCCGTCCACCCATTGCCATACTGGAAGGGCACATCGAACATCGGGAAGAAATCGGCCGAGGTGTAACGCGAGTCCAGCGAGAACGGCTTCAGCGTACTGTTCTGCGGCACGATGGTCGCGCCGCCGGCGGTCATCACCGCCTGATGGATCCCTTTCTTGTCGCGCAACAGCGCTTCGGCATCGAACCGGGTCATCTGCTCTTCGGGCTCTTCACCGGGCACGAAGCCGGCACGCGGACGCGGGTCGACCTGCACGTAGAACAGGCGGTCGCTCTTGCCGGGAATGGGATCGCCGGACAGCACATGGAATACGGTGAGGGTGGTCATCGAGGCGCCGATGCCGAGCGCGATGGCGACCACCATCAGGGCGGTCAGCACCCTGTTACGACGGAAGCTGCGCAGGGCCAGCCGGGTGTAGTAAGCAAACATGGCGGACCTCACTCGTTGACCGCGGCCACGCGCCGGGCGGTGGCCAGGACCGGTTCGCGCAGCAGGTCGGTGACCTGGCCGTCGACGATATGCACGTTGCGCTGCGCGCGCGCAGCCAGCTCTGGATCATGGGTGACCATGACGATGGTGGTCCCGGCGGCGTTGATTTCCTCCAGCAGCTCCATCACGCCACGGGCCATCTGGCTGTCCAGGTTGCCAGTGGGTTCGTCAGCCAGCAGCAGGCGCGGGCTCCCCGCCAGGGCGCGGGCAATGGCGGCGCGTTGCTGCTGGCCACCGGACAATTCGTTGGGATAGTGCTTCATGCGCGAACCCAGGCCGACCTGGCCGAGTGCCTTTTCGATGCGCTCGCGGCGCTCGGCCGAGGACATGCCGCGGTAACGCAGTGGTACGTCCACGTTGTCGAACAGGTTGAGGTCGGGGATCAGGTTGAAGCCCTGGAAGATGAAGCCGATCTTCTGGTTGCGCAGGCGGCTGCGTGCATCGTCACCCAGCTGGCTGACGTCCTGGCCGTCCAGCAGATAGGTGCCGCTGGTGAAGGTCTCCAGCAGGCCGGCGATGTTGAGGAAGGTCGTCTTGCCTGACCCCGACGGACCGGTGACGGCGACGAACTCCCCCTCGTTGACCTTCAGATCCAGCGAACGCAGGGCATGGGTTTCCACCTGTTCGGTACGGAACACTTTGGCGACAGCGCGCATCTCAAGCATGGTTCTCTCCAGGATTCGTAGGGGATGGATCAGTTGATGGAAACGCGCTCGGCGTCCTTGAACAGGTCGCTGCCGGCGACCACGATGCGATCACCCGGCTGCACGCCGGACAGGATCTCCACTTCGCCCAGGCTGCTCACGCCCAGTTCCACGGGGCGGCGCACGGCGGTGCTGCCCTCCATCACGTAGGCGTGTCCGCTGCTTTGCTCGACGAAGGGGCCGCGCTCTACTTTCAGTACGTCCTTGCGGGTGTCCAGCAGCACCCGCACCGACATCCGCTGGCTCTGGCGCAGGCCGGCCGGTTGCTTGTCGGCAAAGCGCACGCGCGCGTTTACCTCACCGCTGACCACTTCGGGCGAGACGGCGGAAATTTCGCCGGGGAAGGGTTCGCCACTGCCGCTGGTCAACTGGGCGGGCATGCCGATCGCCAGGTCGCGTGCGAAGCTCTCCGGCACCTTGATCTCGATCTCGAAGTTGGACAGATCGACCACGCCCAGCACCGGTGCGTTGGCGATCAGGTTGGTGTGTTGCACGGCCTGCACCTGGCCGACCTGGCCATCGAAGGGCGCCCGCAGGGTCAGCGCATCCACCTGCCGTTTCACTTCCGATACCACCGCACGCTGGCGGTCGGCTAGCAGGCGTTTGTTGCGTGCGTCCAGGTCCGCGCCCTGGCCCTGCAGGTTGGCGTCGGTCTGCGCGTTGAGCAGGCTGATATCGGCCTTCTTCAGGCTGTCCTGCGCGCGGGCCAGGTCGATCTGTGGCACCGCGCCGCCATCGAAGCCGCGCTGGTAGCGCTGCAGGTCGCGCTCTGCAGCCACCTTTTCGATACCCGCCTGGTCGGTGTCCTTGCGGGACTTGGCACGGGTCAGCGTGGCATCGAGTGCGGCACGGCTGGACTCCGCTTCCAGGCCCGCCAGGGTGGCCTCTTCCTGGGCAAGCTTGCTGCGCAGTTCGGGGCTGTCGATCACGGCAAGCTCCTGGCCCTGCTTGACCACGTCGCCGGCCACCACTTTCAGGTTCACCGTACCGGCGGAGATGGCGTACAGGATTGGGCTGTTGGCCGCGATCACCCGACCTTCGGCGGCGATGTCGCGCACCAGGTCGCCCCGCTGTACTTCCGCCACGCGCACGCGGCTGCTGTCGAAGGAACGACTGGCGTTGAGCCATCCGTGCACCGCGAAACCGATCCCGGCCAGCACCAGGACGGCGGCCAGTGCCGGCCAGCGGTAGCGGCGCACCAGCGCGGCGCGGCCGCTTGTCGCACGGGTGGAAACAATCTGGTCCTGGGCGGAAGTGTCGCGGATCATCGAAGGGCCTGGGTGGTCGGTCTGCCTTCAGGGAAGCAGAGAGCGTGCCAACTGTTCAGTCCTTTTGGATCAGGGAGTTACGCTTCGTGCCGCGGTGTCCGCCTGTCCGCGGACACCGGGCCGGACACTTTCGTTAAGCGGACACACAGAGGCGCAGGGAGAGCCACGCTAGAATGCGGAGCTCAACACCAAAGGATGTGCGTCTATGTGCGGGATCGTGGGTGCGATTGCGGGTCGCGATGTGGTGCCTGTCCTCATCGAAGGACTGAAGCGACTGGAATACCGCGGCTACGATTCATCCGGCATCGCGGTGCTGCAGCAGGGTGAGCAGCCGGATATCCGCCGCGTGCGCCGGACCGGTCGCGTTTCGGAGATGGCCACCGCTGCCGATGCAGAGGGCTTCAGCAGCGTGCTGGGCATCGGCCATACCCGTTGGGCCACCCACGGCGGCGTGACCGAAGCCAATGCGCATCCGCATATCAGCGAGGGCGTGGCGCTGGTGCACAACGGCATCATCGAAAACCACGAAGAGCAGCGTGAAAAGCTGCGTGCGCTCGGCTATGTATTCGAGTCGCAGACCGATACCGAAGTCATCGCCCACCTGATGCACCACCACCTGAAGGGCGGCGACAGCCTGCTGTCCGCGCTGCAGCGCACGGTGAAGGAACTGACCGGTGCCTATGCGCTGGCGGTGATGAGCCGTGCCGAGCCCGATCACTTTGTCTGCGCACGCATGGGCTGCCCCCTGCTGGTCGGCATCGGCGACGGCGAGAACTTCGTTGCCTCGGACGTGTCGGCGATCATCTCGTCCACGCGGCGGGTGATCTTCCTGGAAGAGGGCGACACCGCCGACGTACGGCGCGACGGCGTGCAGGTGTATGGCCACGACGATGCCCCCGTGCAGCGCGATGTCCACCTGTCCGACGTGTCGCTGGCCTCGCTGGAACTCGGCCCGTACCGTCACTTCATGCAGAAGGAAATCCACGAGCAACCGCGCGCGCTGGGTGACACCATCGAAGCGGCGATCGACGCTGGTGGCTTCCCGGTGGAACTGTTCGGAAAGAACGCGCAGGCGGTGCTGTCGGGCATCACCGGCGTGCAGATCCTGGCATGTGGCACCAGCTATTACGCCGGCCTGACCGCGCGCTACTGGATCGAATCCATCTCCGGACTGCCGTGCAGCGTGGAGATTGCCAGCGAGTACCGCTACCGCGCGGCGTATGCCAATCCCAAGCACCTGATCGTGACGATTTCGCAGTCCGGCGAAACGCTGGATACGATGGAAGCGTTGAAATACGCCAAGTCGCTTGGCCACCTGCATACGCTGTCGATCTGCAATGTCCCGGAAAGCGCGATCCCGCGCGCCAGCGAACTGGTCTGTTACACCCGTGCCGGTGCGGAAATCGGCGTGGCGTCGACCAAAGCGTTTACGACCCAGCTGGCGGCGCTGTTCCAGCTGACCGTGGTGCTGGGCAAGCTGCAGGGTCGCGTGGATGCGGCACAGGAATCGGAGTATCTCGAGCAGCTGCGCTTCCTGCCCGGCAGCGTGCAGCATGCGCTGAACATGGAGCCGCAGATCGCTGCATGGGCCGAACGCTTCGCGCGCAAGAGCAGTGCGTTGTTCCTGGGCCGTGGCCTGCACTATCCGATCGCGTTGGAAGGCGCGCTCAAGCTGAAGGAAATCACGTACATCCACGCCGAGGCCTACCCGGCCGGCGAGCTCAAGCACGGTCCGTTGGCACTGGTGGACGAAGACATGCCGGTGGTGGTGATCGCACCCAACGACAGCCTGCTGGAGAAGGTCAAATCCAACATGCAGGAAGTGCGCGCGCGCGGCGGTGAGCTGTTCGTGTTCGCCGACCAGGACAGCAATTTCGTCGAATCCGAAGGCGTGCACGTGATCCGCACGCCGCGCCATGCCGGCGTGCTCAGCCCGATCGTGCACACGATCCCGGTGCAACTGCTGGCCTACCACACCGCCCTGGCCCGCGGCACCGACGTGGACAAGCCGCGCAACCTGGCCAAGAGCGTGACCGTCGAATAAAAAAGGGGACGGAGGGGATTAAGTCGTTTTCGGCCTAGAGGCCGAAAACGACTTAATCCCCTCCGTCCCCTTTTTGTCGTTCGCTTACTGGGCCGAGGCGCGGCCTGGGCCGCGGTAGCGCGCCAGCCAATGGGCGTACGGGGCGGGAAGGGTGGTCCAGGCCGGGTTCTCGACGCCCAGCTCCTGCGCCAGCTGGTACGGGTAGTGCGGGTTGGCCAGGTGCGCGCGACCGATCATCACCAGGTCGCTCTGCTGCTTCTGCACGATGTCTTCGGCCGCTTCGGCGCCATCCACGCACCAGCCCACGGCCACTGCGATGCCGGCTTCATCGCGCACGCGCTGGGCAATCGGCGCCAAGAAGGACGGCGTGCCCCACGGCACCACGCCGGTCGGGATGACGAAGTTGATGCTGACGTTGAGCAGGTCCAGCCCGCGTTCGCGCATCTGCCGTACCAGTTCAATGGATTCGGCGACGGTCTCTTCATCGCGGCCGTCATACTCGATGACGCCCAAGCGCGCGGTCAGCGGCAGGTCGGCCGGCCACACCGCGCGTACGGCAGCGACCGTTTCCAGCAGGAAGCGGGCCCGGTTGTCGAAGTTGCCACCGTACTGGTCATCGCGCTGGTTGCTGTAGGCGGAGAAGAAACTCTGCGCCAGGTAGCCGTGCGCGAAATGCAGTTCCAGCCATTTGAAGCCCGCATCGCGTGCCCGTTCGGCGGCCGATACGAAGTCCGCCTGTACGCGCTTGATGTCGTCCAGGGTCATTTCCTGCGGCAGCTTGGACAGCCCGCCACCGAAAGCGATTGCCGACGGCGCCAGGGTCGGCCAGCCGCGCGCATCGTCCTCGGCCATATGGTCGTCACCTTCCCACGGCAGGTTGGCGCTGGCCTTGCGTCCGGCATGGCCGATCTGGATGCCCGGTACCGCGCCGGTCTCGGCGATGGCGGCGGCGATCGGGGCCAGTGCGTCAGCCTGGGCGTCATTCCACAGGCCAAGGCAGCCGGGGGTAATGCGACCTTCTGCGGACACGCCGGTCGCTTCCACGATGACCAGGCCGGCACCGCCACGGGCCAGCCCCGTGTAATGCGCCAGGTGCCATGCGTTGGGCACGCCATCGACGGCGGAGTACTGGCACATCGGCGGCACCGCGATGCGATTGCGCAGGGTCACGCCTTTCAGCTGGAACGGAGAGAACAGTCGGGACATGGAAAAAATCCGGGGGAGGAGGGGGAGCAACGGCATCACGTACCGTGCGCTGCCCAGACAATGGGGGCCGGCGGGGGTGTAAACCATGGCGCTGCAGCAGGCGGAGGCAGGACGCTGCATGTCATCGGTGCAGGCACCAGCCGGGTCGAGCCACACGCGTCATGCGGTCCACTGCGCGCGAACTGGGACAGAACAGCACCGTTCTGTCCGCCTGGCGGCAGCGGACGACCAATCTTGAGTGCACGTCACCGCCGATATTCAGCGGCGGTTTCACCCGCGGTGCCATTCTCTGGATTGTTGGCAAGTCTCCACGACATACAGTCCTATCCAAGCCGATAGTGACCGATGGTCGCAGTCGTAGAATCGAGCTGGCCGGGGTGTGGGTCGCGTCGTTGAACCTGCCTCGTTCGCGTTGCACCAGACGTGCGCTGCAAGGTCCGGTCCCGCGGTGGGGCGCACCGGCAGAGCACATTTTTTGAATCAGTGAACTGCAACAGGAAACAAGAATGAACGTTCGCGAGCTTCTGCAATCCAAGAAAGAAACGGTCATCACCATCGATATGGAAGACACCATCGGTGCAGCCGCGCACAAGATGAGTGCGAACAAGATCGCTGCCCTGGTGGTGATGAAGGACGGTGTACCGGTCGGCATCATTTCCGAGAAGGACATCGTGCGCTGCGTTGCCGATGATGGTCCGCAGGCCGGCCGCCGGGTAATCTCGAGCGTGCCCTCCACCGGCCTGGAAGGCATCGCCCCGGAGGCGACCCTGAAGCAGGCCATGTCGCTGATGACGTACTCGCGTCGTCGCCACCTGATGGTCACTGATGGCACGACGCTGGTAGGCATCCTCAGCCTGGGTGACATCGTCAAGAATCTGCTGGGTGAGCTGGAGCTCGAGAAAGCCGTACTGCAGGACATCTACCTGGCGGCGCACTGACGCCACAAAAAAAAGGGGACGGAGGGGATTAAGTCGTTTCTGGCACCGCTATGCCAGAAACGACTTAATCCCCTCCGTCCCCTTTTTCGGGGTCAGGCGTTGGAGATGATTTCGACCCAGTAGCCGTCAGGGTCCTTGATGAACGCCAGGTGCTTCATGCGGCCATCTTCCAGACGCTTCTGGTAGGGCACCTGCAGGTCGTCGAAGCGCTGGCAGGCCGCCTGGATGTCCGGCACCGATACGCAGATGTGACCGAAGCCACGCGGGTCGCTGTTGCCATCGTGGTAGACCGGGCCGGATTGGGTCTCGGTACCGTGGTTATGGGTCAGCTCCAGCACGCCGGACAGGCCAGCCATCCACAGGCGGCGGGCCGCGTCGTCTTCCGGAACCGCCGTGTCGGCGGGCAGCAGGGCCAGGAAGTACAGGCTGAACTGCGCTTCGGCGAAGTCGCGCTTGTCGAGCAGTTGGTAGCCCAGTACACGGGTATAGAAATCCAACGATGCCGTGGCGTCCTTCACCCGCAGCATCGTGTGGTTGAAGACGAAGCCGGCTGTTTCTGCCGGAGGCTGGGCGGCGACGCCGGGAACAGTGCGCAGGGTAGCGAGGGTCATGGGGACTCCTTATCAAGACGGGCCGGTCAGGGCCGAAACGCCCATTCTACCGGCGGGCGGATGACGACGGCCCGGCGTAGAATGTCGGTTCCGCACCGCTCCACTACGGACATCAGACCCCGCCATGTCGCAGCGTGAATGGGTGGCAGCCGCCATCCGCAAGATCGAGGCCGATTTCAATCGTTCGGCCGATACGCATCTGATCCCGATGGATCTGCCCGGTTTTCCCGGCATCGATGTCTATTTCAAGGACGAGTCCAGCCATCCCACAGGCAGCTTGAAGCATCGGCTCGCGCGCTCGCTGTTCCTGTACGCGTTGACCAATGGTTGGCTGCGCGAGGGCCGACCGGTGATCGAGGCGTCCAGTGGCTCCACCGCGGTATCCGAAGCGTACTTCGCGCGCTTGCTGGGGTTGCCGTTCATTGCGGTCATGCCGGCCACCACCTCGCCGGAAAAGATCGCGGCGATCGAGTTCCACGGTGGCCGCTGCCATCTGGTGCAGAGCGCCTGCGGCCTGAATGCCGCGTCGGAGCAGCTGGCGCGCGAGACCGGCGGGCACTTCATGGACCAGTTCACGTTCGCCGAGCGCGCCACCGACTGGCGCGCCAACAACAACATTGCCGAATCCATCTTCAAGCAGATGGCCGAAGAGCCGCATCCCATCCCGGAATGGATCGTCTGCAGCCCGGGCACCGGCGGCACCGCGGCGACCCTGGGTCGCTACGTCAGCTACCGTCGGCACGACACGCGCATCCTCTGCGCCGATCCGGAGGTGTCCGTGTTCTACGACGGTTACTGCGCCGCGCTGGCGGGTGAGCCGTGGAAGCACCTGACCTGCGAAGGCGGCTCTCGGGTGGAAGGCATTGGCCGGCCACGGGTAGAGCCCAGTTTCATTCCGACCAGCGTGGATGCGATGGTCAAAGTGCCCGATGCCCTGGCGCTGGCCGCGATGCGTCAGGTCAGCCGCAGCCTGGGACGTCGTGTCGGCGGGTCCACAGGCACCAATTTCATCGGCGTACTGCAGGCCGCGCAGTGGATGCGCGATGCGGGGCGCGGCGGCAGTATCGTCACCATCCTCTGCGACAGTGGCGAGCGCTACGCGCACAGTTACTACGATCGGGCGTGGTACGAGCGCATGGGTATCGATGTGGTGGGTGCCGATGCCGTGCTGGAAGGCGTCATGGCCGGTGGATCGCTGCCGGTGCTGCCGGTCAGTCATCTGGAATAGCGACGAAGACCTGAAGCACCCAGCCCGTCGGCGGAATGCCGGCGGCGCTCGCCGTGCTCTTGCCATCGGCCCACGGCGATGCCATATGGGAGGGGATGCCACGCTGCGTGGCGCCCGTACCTGGAGCCGTTGATGACCACCACCAACCCATTGCTCGATTTTTCCGGCCTGCCCCGTTTCGACGCCATCCGCCCGGAACACGTCGGTCCGGCGCTGGACGTGCTGCTTGCCGAGGCGGAGGCCGCCGCCGCCGCGGCAGAGAACGTGCATCCGGTGACCTGGGCGTCGTTCGTGGTGCCGCTGGACGATGCCACCGAGAAACTCTGGCGTGCCTGGGGCCAGGTGGGCCACCTGCAGGCGGTGATGAACACGCCGGCGCTGCGCGAAGCCTACAACGAGAACCTGCCGCGGGTGACACGCTTCGGCAGTGCACTCGGCCAGAACCTCAAGCTGTTCCAGCAGTACCAGGCGTTGGCCGTGCCGGCAGTGGCGCAGGGTCTCGATGAAGCGCAGCGCAAGGTGCTGGACAACGCACTGCGAGACTTCCGTCTGGGTGGCGCTGAACTGGATGCGCCATCGCAGCAGCGTTTCAGCGCGATCAAGGAAGAACTGTCTTCGCTCTCGGCCAGGTTCTCGCAGAATGTCCTCGATGCGACCGATGCGTGGTCGCTGCACGTTGAAGATGCTGCGCGATTGGCCGGGTTGCCGGACGATGTACGTGCGGCCGCGCGTGCAGCGGCAGAGAAAGAGGGCCTCGCCGGTTGGAAGCTGACCCTGCAGATGCCGTGTTACCTGCCGGTGCAGACCTACGCCGACGACCGTGCGCTGCGCGAAACGCTGTACCGCGCCAGTGCGCAGCGCGCCTCCGAATTCGGCGATGCGGGGTGGGACAACAGTGCAAACATCGAGCGCATTCTCGCTCTGCGCACCGAGCTGGCGGCGCTGCTGGGGTTCGACTCCTATGCCGACTACTCCATCGCCACCAAGATGGCGCAGGCGCCTGCCGATGTGCTGGGATTCCTGCGTGACCTCGCGGCGCGTGCGAAGCCGCATGCGGCCAAGGATCGTGCCGAGCTGGAGCGTTTTGCCCGTGAAGAACTGGGCATCGACTCACTGCAGGCCTGGGACCTTGCGTACGCTGCCGACAAGCTGAAGCAGGCACGCTACAGCTATGCCGAGCAGGAGGTAAAACAGTACTTCACCGAACCGAAGGTGTTGGCTGGCCTGTTCGCGGTGATCGAACAGCTGTACGGCCTGCGCGTGGAAGCGGACGTTGCGCCGGTGTGGCAGGCGGATGTGCGGTTCTATCGCTTGCTGGATGCCCAGGGTGCCTTGGTCGGACAGTTCTACCTGGATCTGTACGCCCGCGAAGGCAAGCGCGGGGGCGCGTGGATGGATGACGGCCGCAACCGCCGCGTGCGTGCCGATGGCAGCGTGCAGACCCCGCTGGTCTACCTGGTGTGCAACTTCGGCCGTGGTACGGCCGGTAAGCCGGCTACCTTCAGCCACAACGAGGTCACCACGCTGTTCCACGAAATGGGCCATGGCCTGCACCAGCTGCTGACCCGCATCGGCGAGCTGGGCGTAGCCGGCATCAACGGCGTGGAGTGGGACGCGGTCGAGCTGCCGAGTCAGTTCATGGAGAACTTCTGCTGGGAATGGTCACATCTGCAGGCCATGACCGCGCACGTGGACAGCGCTGAACCGCTACCGCGCGCGCTGTATGAAAAGATGCTGGCGGCGCGCAATTTCCAGAGCGGTATGACCACAGTGCGGCAGCTGGAATTCGGCCTGTTCGACATGCTGCTGCACAGCCAGTTCGCACCGGCACAGGACACGGTGCTGGGCCTGCTGGATCGCGTGCGCGCGGAAGTCGCGGTGAACCATCCGCCCGCGTGGAATCGCTTCCCGCATCAGTTCAGCCATATCTTCGCCGGCGGTTATGCGGCCGGCTACTACAGTTACAAATGGGCCGAAGTGCTGAGTGCCGATGCGTATGCGGCGTTCGAAGAGGCGCCAGACGCCTTGGCGGCGACTGGCGCACGTTTCCGCGACGAAGTGCTGGGTCGCGGCGGCAGCCGCAGTGCGGCGGAGAACTTCCACGCGTTCCGTGGCCGCGCGCCGAGTATCGATGCGCTGCTGCGGCACTCGGGGATGGCGTGAGTCCAGGGTGGGCTTGTCAGCCGTTGGCTGCCTGTAGATTCCCCGCCATCTCCAACATCAGGCTGATCGCGGGACTGGTGCTGACGCTCATTGCGGTGCTGCCGTCACTGGCGGTGGCAAGCGGGTCTGCACCGGCTTTGATGAGCAGTGCGACATTGTCCGCATGCGAGCTTTCTGCCGCCGCGATCAGCGGAGTGGCGCCGTTTCGTGGCTGGGCGGCATTGATGTCTACATCGGCTTCAATCATGGCCTTCAGCATGGCAGGGTCCGCGAGGGTTGCCGCCGCGACCACCGGGCTCAAACCCTCGCTATTGGGTGCCGTCGCAGATGCGCCGTCGCGCAGCATCTGTTCCACGTGCTCCACCTGACCGTAGGCCACCGCGATGAACATCAGGTCGCGCGGCGCCGGCACTGGGAATGCTGTGTTGAAGTTGCACGGCAGGGCGTCCATGTCTTCAGCAGACAAGCGCATTCCGCTGGCCATCTTGAAGTTGGCGGTGTTCCAGGCGGATGCAGCCTTCTCGGACATGGGCTGCGGAGCGGCGTTGCTGATCTGGGCAGGAACCGGCATGGCGGTATCCACTGACGGTGCTGGTGTGGCACCGGCCGCACTTTTATCGGGTTGCTGCAACGCGGGCGTTGGCATGCGGGCGACGAATGAGTTGATCGTGTGAGGCATGAAGATGATGCTCTGAGCGGCGGCGGTCTGCGCCGAAGCATATGGTGCAACCGACCAGAGCTGGCGGCTTTCAAGAAAACGCACACCGACCGTCTTCAGTCGACGTAGATCATCTTGCGGGTCATGCCGCCATCGACGATATGGTCCTGTCCGGTGATGAACCCGGCCATGTCTGAAAGCAGGTAGACGGCGAGGGCACCGATGTCTTCCGGTTGGCCGACTCGGCCCACCGCGTGCTGCGCGTGGTCGGCCTTGGAGAGTTTGGCCGTGCGTCGCCGCGCGGGCGCCTGCCATGCGCCCGTGCTGATCCAGCCAGGGCTGATGCTGTTGACCCGCACGGCCGGCCCTGCACTGATCGCCAGGGCGTGGGTGAAGGCCAGCAGCCCGCCCTTGGCTGCGGCGTAGGCTTCGCTGTGCGGTTCGGACTGCTGCGCACGGGTAGAGGCGATGTTGAGGATGGCGCCACCGCCATCGGCTGCCAAGGCGGGCAGCGCGTGTCTGCTGCACAGAAAGGCGCCGTGCAGCGAGGACAGACGCTGCTGCCATTCGCTCCACGTCATGTCGGCCAGCGGCGTGCCGTGCGCGCTGGCGATACCGGCGTTGTTGACCAGGCCATCGATCCGTCCGAAACGCTTCAGCGCCGCTTCGATGAAGCTGCGCACGCTCGATTCGCTGGTGATGTCCAGCTTGCGGAACGCGGCGTCAGCGGGGCGATTCCATTCCGCCAGACATGCCTTGCCGGCGTCCACCTCCAGGTCCCCGATCATCACCTGGCCCCCGGCACCGAGTACCGCTTGGGCGATCCCGCGGCCGATGCCGTTGGCTCCGCCGGTGACCAGCACCACCTTGCCCGCGAGCGGGGCGGTCGGCCACGGCGCAACGGCGGGCACGATGCTCACGACAGGTCTTCGCCGCGCAGGCGCCTCCACCAGCCCTGCACGCCGATCCGATCCAGCGTCTGGATGTTGCGCTCCACGATCACGTCCGGATCGGGGAAGGCATCGACCGCGCGCTCCACGCTGTCTTCGCGCAGCAGGTGCAGGATGGGGTAGGGCGCGCGGTTGGTGTAGTTGCTGGCATCGTCGGCGGCAACGCCCTCGAACTGGTACTGCGGATGGAAGCTGGCCACCTGCAGGATGCCCTGCAGGTCGAGCGCTTCGATCGCTGCGTCGGCGTTGTCGAGAAAATCGTTGTAGTCCAGGAAGTCGGTCAGCACGTCCGGGTGGATGATCAGCGTGGTGTCGATCTGCTCCGGCGAGGCACCGCGCAGCAGCACCAGTTCTTCGGCCAACTGCTCCACCAGCGCCTCTGGCGTGGTCGCATCACTGAGCACGTAGCGGACCTGCTCCTTGACGTACACCGCCTTGGCAAACGGGCACAGGTTCAGACCGATCACGATCCGTTCCAGCCACAGCCGCGTGGCCGCGATGGGATCTTCGGAAGGCTGGCCTTCGGCCGGAAACGCGTACTCGGTCATTGCGGGCTCGACAAGCTGGCGGGGAACGTCATTGTTGCGGAAAAAAGGGGACGGAGGGGATTAAGTCGTTTTCGGCCAGCGTTGTTGGTCGAAAACGACTTAATCCCCTCCGTCCCCTTTTTGTGCGTCAGTCGCGGAAGTTGTCGAACTGCAGCGGCAGGTCGAAGTCGGTCTTCTTCAGCAGGGCCATCGCATCCTGCAGATCGTCGCGCTTCTTGCCGGTCACGCGCAGCTTGTCGCCGTTGATCTGGCTTTCCACTTTCAGCTTGGCTTCCTTGAGCGTGGCAGCGATCTTCTTGGCGATCTTCTGTTCGATGCCCTGCTTGACGGTGATTTTCTGCCGCGCACCGGCCACGTTGGTTTCCACGTCGCCGAATTCCAAGCTCTTTGTGTCGATTTTGCGCGCCGACAGGCGGGCACGCAGGATGTCGGTCATCTGCTGCAGCTGGAAATCGCTGGGAGCGGACTGCGAGATCACCTCGTCTTCCAGGATGTACTTGGCATCCACGCCCTTGAAGTCGAATCGGGTGGTCAGCTCGCGGTTGGCCTGGTCCACCGCATTGGTCAGCTCGTGTGTATCAACTTCGGAAACGACGTCGAACGAAGGCATGGGAATGCTCCTGTAATCAGTGGCGCCCATTCTACCCAACCGACATTGGAAGGCCGTGCAGACTGGCGCGATAATGGGCAATGAACCTCCAACGCTCCCCTTCGCGTGCCGTGGCCTGGATGATCGGCGCGGTCGCCTGTTTCTCGCTGATGGACGCTGGCATGAAGCAGCTCTCCACCGGCTATCCATCGCTACAGGTGACCTTCCTGCGCGGTGCCGCCTCGCTGCCTTTCGTGCTGGTCTGGGTGCTGGCCAGCGCCGGCCCGCGTTCGCTGATCCCGCGCCGCTGGGGCCTGCACCTGCTGCGTGGCGTGCTGGGCATGGTAATGATCGGCTGCTTTGTGTTCGCCCTGCGCGATCTGCCGCTTTCCACCGCTTACAGCATCTACTTCGTCGCGCCGCTGATCATCGCCGCCTTGTCGGTGCCGCTGCTGGGCGAGCGGGTGGGACCACGGCGGTGGGTGGCCATCGGCATCGGCCTGCTGGGCGTGGTGGTGGTGCTGCGGCCGGGCGTGGACGGATTCATCTCCATCCCGGGCCTGATGGTGCTGGTCGCCGCGACGGCCTACGCCATTGCGGCGATCACCGTCAGCCTGTTGACCCGGACCGATACGTCCCAGTCCATGGTGGTGTGGTTTCTGGTCATCATGGCCCTCGGTGCCGGGATGCTGGCCTGGTCGGACTGGGTGCCGATGCGCCTGGCCGATGCGCCGCTGGTGGCGGGGATGGGGCTGGCGGGGGCGCTGGGGCAGATCGCCCTGACCCGGGCATTCCAGCTGGGCGAGGCATCGATGATCGCCCCGCTGGAGTACACCGGGCTGGTCTGGGTGATCGGCTGGGATCTGCTCTTCTGGCAGCAGCTGCCGGACGCATGGACGTGGAGTGGGGCAGCGATCATCGTCGCCTCCGGGCTCTATCTGCTGCACCGGGAGCGGGTGAACCGGCAGTCCCCACCGATGCCGCTGGACCACCCCTGAAGCGGCCACGCAGGCAGCGTGAGCGGGGTGGATCGGGCCAACCCACCGATCAGCGGGATCAGCCCATCGCCGCGAGGATGCGTTGGTTGACCATGTGCAGCGTGGCGACCGTCGTCGTCGACAGTCGTTCGACCCGCTTGATCAGCCGGTCAAGTGCCGCGATACGCGGGATATCGATGCCCGTGGGTGTTGGATCGCGCTGGGCAATGGTCTGCCTGAGCCCTTGCAGTCGCGATTGCATGGTGTTGAGGTTTCTGCGCACTTCAGCAAGGCATCCGCCCAGCGCGCGTAATGGGCGGTCGTGCAGTACGGCGATATCCTCGGGCCGGGCAACGGACACCAACGCGTGTTCCACGTGGGGCAGCGTTTGCTGCAATGGGCGGATCGTCCGGCATTGCTCGATCAGGGGGGCGAGACGCCGGCTGCGCGGGCGCATCGGATGCTGTGCTCCAGACGCGCTGCGCTCCTGCCGGATGCTTCGTAGCGCTGTCGGGACCGGCCCGGGTCGCTGCGTGTCGTCCAGTTCCAGTTCGGCCAGCGCACCCAGCCATGGACCGGGGTCGAGATGGGCACCGACCAAGGTCGCCAGTGGGGCGCTTTCCACCGCGCTGATGGCTTCGGAGACAGCCGACGTGGCGTGGTCGTCGCCCAGGCCATGCCACAGCAGACTGTCCAGCAGCGACTCGCCGTCTGCGCGATTATGCCTTTCCAGATAGTCCAAGGCAGCCGCGACCGCTTGCGGGTCGGCTACGCGCGGCTGCACGAGGGGAAGGGGTTCATCGCCCTCCGGTGCCATCCGCCACTGCGTGGTGGCCGCGAGCAAGGCGGTACCGGACAGGGCGAGCGCACCGCCGATCATGGCCAGCGCCGGCCGCCCGCAGGCCATCGCCGACCCTGACGCCGACGAGGCTGCCTGCACGGCCATCAGGCCGGCCTCCTCGGGTACAGCAGCCGCCGGTGCGACCCGGCTGGCCATCAGCAGTCCGGTGGCCGCCGCCAAGGGTGACCTCAGGCGAAGCATGTTGCTGCGGAGGGGAGCGGGCGCGGCCTCCGGCAGCGTCGGCCGGACCTCCGGCTTCGCATCTTCGCCGCCAAGTGCGCGCGCGTCGGCCCGGCATACGCTGCGATCAAACGAGCGCTGGTCGTGATGCGACAGAAAGCCGGCAAAGACGTCCTGCGTGGCGTGATAGGCGGGGGCCTGGAGCAGCCGACGCTGCAGCATTGCCAACCCGGCTGCACCGAGGGTGCGGAGTCGCTCGTCCACCTGCCTGATCAGCTCGGCGTGCGCAACGAGTAGGTTGATCAGCGTGGAAGGTGGGCTGTCAGGCCCATTATCACGCGCCAGTCCGGCCAGAAACAGCTCCGCTGCGTGCGGATAGCGGTCCATCACCTGGCATGCAGTGGCTAGGCGGATCGAGGGGCGCGCGATGGCCCCGGCGTCGTCGCGGTTGCCTGCCGGCAGGGCCCCATTGAGCAGCCGGACACCCCTGTGAGGGTGCGTCGACACCAGGACGGGGCGCACCGAACGCTCACGGATCGGCGACGCCGAAGAGTTGGGGGCAACGCTCATCATCGGAGCACTCTTTGCGGGACTTGAAGGTGCGCTCACTCTGCGGGAGCGGGTCGCGGCAGCACCATGGCGGTGATCGATTTCCGCAACGACCGGCGAGCGACGCCCAACGCATATCTGCATTGCGGGCGGATCGCCTCCGGCCGTTGACGTACCCGGCAGCGCCGTAAACTACGGTCGATCACGGCTGCTTAGAAGCAGACGGAATATCATTCGATCTGCCGGTACGGGCGCTGCTGCGCCCGTGCTGATAGGCTGCACGCCCCCTGTTCGCCCCTTGGTGAGTCGACCCCGTGATCGAGTTCCAGCGCCTGCACAAATCCTATGTCGTGGCCGGCCGCGCCGTCAGTGCGCTGCAGCCGCTGGACCTGACCATCCAGGCAGGCGAGGTGTTCGGCATCATCGGCCACTCCGGTGCCGGCAAGTCGACCCTGATCCGTTTGATCAACCGCCTGGAAGAGCCTTCCGGTGGGCGCCTGCTGATCGACGGCGAGGACGTCACCGCGCTGGATGCGCAGGGGCTGCGCACGCTGCGGCGGCGCATCGGCATGATTTTCCAGCACTTCAACCTGCTGTCCTCACGCACCGTGACCGGCAATGTTGCCTTTCCCTTGGAACTGGCCGGCACGCCGCGCGCGGAAATCGATGCGCGCGTCGCCGAGCTGCTGCAGACAGTGGGCTTGCAGGATCACGCCGACAAGTATCCCGCGCAGCTGTCCGGCGGACAGAAGCAGCGTGTCGGTATCGCCCGTGCGTTGTCCACCCGGCCGCAGATCCTGTTGTGCGACGAGGCCACCAGCGCCCTGGATCCACAGACCACGGCCTCGGTGCTGGCATTGCTGGCGAAGATCAATCGCGAGCTCGGCCTGACCATCGTGCTGATCACCCACGAGATGGATGTGATCCGCCGCGTCTGTGACCGGGTGGCGGTGCTGGATGCGGGGCACATGGTGGAGACCGGTCCAGTCACCGACGTGTTCCTGCATCCGCAGCACGCGACGACGCGTCGGTTCGTCAGCGAGTCCGAGCACGTGGATGAGGGCATCCTGCACCGTGATTTCGATACCGTGGGCGGCACCATCGTGCGGCTGACCTTTCTTGGCGGGGACACCTACCAGCCCCTGCTGGGCAGTGTCGCCCGGCAGACGGGGGTGGACTACAACATCCTGTCCGGTCGCATCGACCGCATCAAGGACACCCCGTATGGCCAACTGATCGTATCGCTGGTCGGCGGTGACCAAGCGGCTGCGCAACAAGCATTCAGTGCGGCGGGCGTGCACGTGGAGGAACTGCGTCGATGATCATCGCAAGCAACGGCGGGTTCTTCCGCCATCTCGATGCGGGCAAGTGGGCCGACATCGGCCAGGCCACGCTGGATACGCTGCTGATGCTGGCGGGCTCGTTGCCGCTGACGCTGGCCATCGGCCTGCCGTTGGGGGTGCTGTTGTATCTGTTCGGCGCGCCGCGGATGCGCCGGCGCCCCTTTGCCTATGGTGGACTGGCACTGGTGGTGAATCTGCTGCGGTCGGTGCCCTTCATCATCCTGATGATCGTGCTGATCCCGGTCACGCTGGCGCTGATGGGCACCTCGCTCGGCGTGCGGGGCGCGATCGTGCCGCTGGTGATCGGTGCGGCCCCGTTCTACGCGCGCTTGGTGGAAACCGCGCTGCGTGAAGTGGATCGTGGCGTCATCGAAGCGACCCAGGCGATGGGGGCGACGACCTGGCAGCTGGTGACGCGCGTACTGCTGCCGGAAGCCCGCCCAGGCCTGATCGCCGGGGCAACGGTGACTACTGTGGCGCTGATCGGCTTTACTGCGATGGGCGGTGCGATCGGCTCCGGTGGCTTGGGTGACCTGGCCTTCCGCGACGGCTACCAGCGCTCGCACACCGATGTGGCGCTGGTCACCGTGGTGCTGCTGCTGGTGCTGGTGCAGTTGCTGCAGATGCTGGGCGACCGGTTGGTCGCCCATTACAGCCGCAGGTAAGCCCGCGTGCCTGCGTGTCCCGGTGGACACCTTCAGGCCGCTTGAGAATGCAGAAGTGGAGCCCGCGTTCAGCGGTGCAATGACTGGCGCAGCACGATCAGCTCCCAGCGTTCTTGCGCCAACGGCGGGCCCAGGCGTTTCGTTTCGTCCGATACCGGATCGTTGGGACCGATGTCGCCCAACTTCGGGATGAAGTCGGCGCTCCCCGGCTTTTTGGGGTAACTGGACCATGGCTTGAGCAATGCATGGTTGGGGTTGAATGGAATGGGCTGGTACTCCGGCTTGCCGGTCGTGCGCACGCCGACGATGTCGCCCGGCCCGACGAACATGCGCCATTCCGATTCACCCTCCCCGTGTTGGGTGTAGATGCGGTCGGTCTGCCATTCCCATTGCTGGTCGCGGTTGAGCAAACAGTCCTGCATCACGATCTCCCCGCCTCCGCCTGGCGCCGAGCCCGAGGTGAGGATCCGCATGCATTTCTT
This sequence comes from Stenotrophomonas sp. CFBP 13725, assembly GCF_014841935.1. Lineage (NCBI taxonomy): Bacteria > Pseudomonadati > Pseudomonadota > Gammaproteobacteria > Lysobacterales > Lysobacteraceae > Stenotrophomonas > Stenotrophomonas sp. CFBP 13725. Next base: position 119,219 of record NZ_JACYUV010000003.1, read on the forward strand.
CGAGCCCCGATTGAAGTAGCGGCCCTGGGTATCCAGTTGCCACTGTGCATGCAGGTCTTCGATCCAGTTGCCCTGTGCAACATCCGGGCACTGGCGCAGGACCACAACGCCGTGTTCATCGCGCAGGCAGCCGCCGTTGCCCGCTTTTGACTGGATGAAGACGGTCACTTCGCGTGTGAGGTAAGGCGAGTCCGCACGGATGCTCACCGAGGCAGTGGGCTGAAGGTATGGATCGGGCTTGTGATCTATGGCAGAGCCGTCGAACCCAAGGTTGTCGATTTTTCCGCCGGCGGACAAGCTCATCGTGCCGGCGTACGTGCCGGGGATCAACCAGACTGCGCTCCCCTCGGCGGTCACCTGCCGCATTGACGCCGTCATTTTGCTTTCACTCGGCGACCTGCCGAAGTAATCCGCCTTGGAGGCGATCGCTGAAGCCAATGGCATCTGCCAGTAGACGCGCGAGGTCTGGGCTGGAGTCTGCACCGCATTGGCGCCGATCGAGTAGTCCTTTACGGTGAAGGACAATGCGTTGGTTGTGCTGTAAGAGCGCGAAAAGTCAAAGCTGAAGGCCGCTTTCGCCCCCACGGAGGGACCCTCTTTGTTCAAGCCTGCGCTCACCTCACGACTCAGTCCGAAACCGTAACTGGTCGTGGTGGTGTGCGACTCGCTGATGTTCAGGTCGGTTGATGGTGAGCTGGCCGGCCGTGATTCACTGAGCTTGGGCAGGGTCCCGGTGTTGTCCGGGGTGAACAGGCGGAGAAAGTACTCGTACTTGCCTGGAACGACGATGCTTGGGCCGGACTTCCCGTTGTCATGGGGCTTCAGGTTGTGAGTCGATTTCGCGCTCACTACCAAGGCGTCGTGGGCGCGGCCGCTATCACGCACGATCTCGCCGCGCACTGTGACGAAGGCGCCATTGCCGGTTGACGCGTACTGAGTTTCGGTGAAGACCATGACGGGCAGGGCGACGAGTTCTGCGCCATCGGTGGAGGGAGCCGCCGTCGACGGCCCAGGTCCGCGCAGCGCCTTGGACGCGGTGTCGATGCTTTCGATGAGGGTGCGCGCAAGCTGCTGACGATCGCCAATCGACTCCGGGAGCTCGGCCACCGTATGCAGGTGGGGTGAACCGTCTGGATGTCGCACGTAGATCGTCAGTGCGGCCGAAGATGACAGGCCAAAGATACCGTGCAGCACGGTATCCACTGCGGCGTCCTGATCCTGTCGCAGCACCGCGACCGGGTGGCCGCGTCGGTAGGCGTCCACTGCCGCGGCACGGCGGTCGGCGTCGGCCAATGCGCTGTCGGTGAACCAGACGATCGATTGGTCCGGGTTGGAGCCCGCAGTCGGGTGCGGATTCTCCAGGCCCAGCAGGACCTGTAACTGCGCCAGGTCAAGCAGACCGTGGTGGGCAGCGACGGGCTCTGTTGCATGGACGGCGTTCGTGGAAAGGACAACAGTGATTGCAGCCGCGAGTAGTAAATGCTTCACGATGGTCTCCAGAAGAAATGTTTTGTCGGGCAGCATCACTGCTCGACAGCCAGATCCTCGGGTTTCGCGTCTGATGCTGTCGCGCACTGCGGCACTTATTACGACAGTGGTGCAGTAGTCCTATGCTTCGCCGCGGCAGTGCGGAGGGCATCGCGCTCGCAAGGCTCAGCGTTGCTGGGTGCCCTTCTTCTTTCTCGTGATCGTGCCGATTCCGCCGATCCCGGCGGTGGTGGGCATCGCGCTGAATCCCGGCCGGATCGACGTCTTTAGGGAAGGCGCACTTGCGCGCGTTGCACATGCCAGCGCCAGTCCGGCCACAAGAAGCACTCGGGTAGCGCTCGGGTAGAGCCGACTTCAGTCGGCTGGTGTCAACGCGGGGCAGCCGACTGAAGTCGGCTCTAACTGGGGCCTGGTGCACAGCAGCCGACTGAAGTCGGCTCTACCTCGGGCTTGGTGCACGGTAGCCGACTGAAGTCGGCTCTACCTCGTGCCTGGTGCGGGGCAGCCGACTGAAGTCGGCTCTACCGGCGGCTCTACCGTGGATCCTGCGGGGGCGCTCAGCGCTTGTTGGGGACCTCGTAACCCAGGCGGTCGACCTGGCTGCGTTGCTGCGGCACGCGCTTGAGCTTGTCCGTGTTCACCCCGTATTCGTCGCGCAGGCGCTCGGCCAGCTGCTTGTACAGGGCGTTTTCCATTTCCGGCTTGCGCGCGAAGATCCACGCCATTTCGCGGCCCGGATACCCGACCAGCGCCCAGGAGTAGTCCGGCGCGACTTCCAGCACCCGCGAATGCGTGGGGACCACGCGATAGAACCAGGTGCGCCAGTTGTGGTTGCCGCTGTCTTCATCGACAGAGGCCCGCGCCTGGATCTCCTGCACGGGTTCGCCGAAGCCATCGCGGTAGCGGTAGGTGATGCCTATCTTCTGCGGCTCGCGCAGGGTGTACTCATTGACGCTGGCCACATGCCCGCGCTCGATGAAATTGGGCACGCGCCCGATCACATACCAGGTGCCCATGAAGCGCTTCAGGTTGATCGGCGCTCCCAACGCGCTGGCGTCAACGGTTTCAGTGGGCTCCGGGGCGCTGGACGCGCTCGAACGGAACATGGCACAACCCGGCCCGACGATCAGGGTGGTGAGCAGGAGGATACAAAGCGGGCGGATCGACGGCATGAGGCAGCGGGCTCCAGGAGGGCTTGCGCAAGCATGGTCGAATGCGCGCGAGGGATTCGTCAATGGTGTCTGACCGATGGATGTCGCAGCCAGTGAGAAACGACACGGGCACAGTCGGCGCCTGGACACCACCCTATGCCGGAGAACGCCATGTCGAAGATGAACCCCGCTCCCCCCCGCCGGAAGGCCGAAGCGGTCGATCCCCGCCTGCTGCGCTGCGTCAGGCATGTGGCCCTGGCCGGTCTGGCGCTGGTGGTCGTCTGGCCCGCAGCGCGCGGCAGCAGCGCGTGGCTGGGTTGGCTGCCGCTCTGGCTGCTGGCCATGCCGCTGACCGCGTGGTGGGCCCTGCTGCGCTTCCCGCTGCCCCGTTGGACGTCGCGCCATCGCCCGCAGGCCCGGCGACGTGGCCACCGCCAGCCGCGGGTGGCCTGACCTTCGACACAGGAGCGGTGGCGCGACGCTGTGCTAGCGTTCTGCAGCTTATGACTGCCTGGAACCGCAATGTCACGACTCGCTTCCGCCTGCCTGCTGGCCGGCATGATGACCACCGCCTCGGCGGGGACCGCCATGGCCGCTGAACCGGCTTCCGACGACCGCTACGCCTGGCTGGAAGACGTCGCCGGCGACAAGCCGCTGGCCTGGGTAAAGGAACAGAACGCGAAATCCGAAGGGCGCCTTGCGCAGACCCCGGCCTTCCGGCAGATGGAAGCCAGCATCCGCGAAGTGCTCGATTCGGACGCCAAGATCCCCGGCGTGGAAAAGATCGGCGAGTACTACTACAACTTCTGGAAGGACGCCCAGCACGAACGCGGCCTGTGGCGCCGTACCACCCTGGCCGAGTACCGCAAGGCGTCGCCGAAGTGGGAAACCGTGCTCGACCTGGACGCGCTGAACAAGGCCGAGGGCGAAAACTGGGTGTGGCATGGCGTCGAATGCCTGCGTCCTGAGTACAACCGCTGCCTGATCGCGCTGTCGCGCGGCGGTGCCGATGCCGATGTCACCCGCGAGTTCGACCTGGGCAACCGCAGCTGGATCAAGGACGGCTTCTTCCGCCCGGAATCCAAGGGCGGGCTGGGCTGGATCGACCGCGACAACGTGTTCGTCTACACCGATTTCGGCGATGGTTCGATGACCAGCTCCGGCTATCCGCGCGTGGCGAAGTTGTGGAAGCGCGGTACGCCGCTGTCCGCTGCGCAGGTGGTGTACGAGGGCAAGCCGGATGACATGTACATCGCGGCCCTCCATGACGATACGCCCGGCTTCGAGCGCAACCTGGTCAGCCGCACACTGGCCTTCTACAACAACGAACTGTATCTGCGGGGCGACGATGGCACGCTGACCAGGATCGATGCCCCGAACTCGGCTGAAAAGGGTCTGCACAAGCAGTGGCTCAGCCTGGAGCTGCGTGAGCCGTGGACGGTGGGGGGCAGGACCTATGCGGCGGGCTCGCTGCTGGCCACCCGCCTGGATGGCTTCCTGGCAGGCAAGCGTGACTTCGACGTGCTGTTCGCGCCGACCGACACCACCTCGCTGGCCGGTGCGGTGTGGACGAAGAACCACGTGGTGCTGAACGTGCTGGACGACGTCAAGAACCGCCTGAGCGTGCTGACGCCGGGCACCGGTGGCTGGAAGACCAGCCCGTTCGTCGGCGCGCCGACCTTCGGCACGCTGGGCGTCGGTGCAGTGGACAGCAACGACAGCGATGCGGTGTGGGTGACCGCCACCGACTACCTGACACCGACCACGCTGGCGCTGGCCGAGATCGGTCAGAAGCCGGAGGTCCTGAAGACGATGCCGGCCTTCTTCAATGCCGAAGGCAAGGTGATCGAACAGCACTTCGCCACCAGCAAGGACGGCACCCGCGTGCCGTACTTCGTGGTGCACGCCAAGGACATGAAGCTCGACGGCTCGAATCCGACCCTGCTGTACGGCTACGGTGGTTTCGAGATCTCGCTGACCCCGAACTACTCCGGTGGCATGGGGCGGGCGTGGCTGGAAAAGGGCGGCGTGTACGTGGTCGCCAACATCCGTGGTGGCGGTGAGTACGGTCCGCGCTGGCATCAGGCGGCACTGAAGCAGAACCGTCACAAGGCGTACGAAGACATGGCCGCGGTGGCGCAGGACCTGGTCAGCCGCAAGATCACGTCGGCACCGCACCTGGGCGTGCAGGGTGGCAGCAACGGCGGTCTGCTGACCGGCAACATGCTGACCCAGTACCCGGAGCTGTTCGGTGCGGTGGTGGTGCAGGTGCCGCTGCTGGACATGAAGCGCTACAGCCACCTGCTGGCGGGCGCCTCGTGGATGGCCGAGTACGGCAATCCGGACACGGCCGACTGGGAGTACATCAAGACGTTCTCGCCGTATCACCTGTTCGATGCGAAGAAGACGTACCCGCCGGTGTTGTTCACCACCTCCACGCGCGATGACCGCGTGCATCCGGGCCACGCGCGCAAGATGGCGGCGAAGATGATCGATGCGGGCAAGGACGTGACCTACTACGAGAACATCGAAGGCGGTCATGGCGGCGCAGCGAACAACGCGCAGGCCGCGCACATGCAGGCGCTGGCTTACAGCTTCCTGTGGGAGCGACTGGGCGGCAAATGATCCCTTGCTGGGGCACTGACTGAAACAACAACGCCGCCGAAAGGCGGCGTTGTTGCAAGTGCGATTATTCCGACGGAGGAGGGCTGGCGGCGCCACCGCCGCCATTGCCGCGGCCGCGACCGCGACGCCGGCGGGGTCCCCGCGTGCGGGTCTCACCGGCCACCGGCTGCCCTTGCGCGGCAGCTTCGCCTTCCTGCGGCTCCTGACGTGCCTGCAACGGCGGCCTCGGCTTGGGCTTGGGCGCACGCGGTGGCCGTGCGCCGGCTACGGGCGCGGGCACGTCGCGGCCCGGCACCTGCACCACGCGCAGTTCATCGGTATCCAGCTGGAGTGCGGTCAACTTGCCGCCCCAGACCGCGCCGGTATCGATGGCGTGCACGCCCTGGGTGATGGTCAGGCCCAACGCGGACCAGTGGCCACAGACGACCTTGAGGTCGCGCTCCACTCGTCCGGGTACTTCGAACCAGGGGTACAGCCCCTGCTCCTGGGTGCCGGGCGTGCCTTTGTCTTCGATGCCGATGCGTGCCCGCGGTGTGCAGTACCGCATGCGGGTAAAGAAGTTGATGATCGCGCGGGAGCGATCATAGCCGGCCAGGTTGGGTGCCCAGATCGGCTTGTCGCCATACATGTTGCGCAGCAGTTTGCGATAGCCGTTGCCGTGCAGCTGCTGCTCCACCTCGCGCGCATGCTTCTCCGCCATCTGCGTGGTCCACTTCGGCGCGAGGCCGGCGTGCACCATCATCCAGCCCAGCTCGCGGTCGGTATGCACCAGTTTCTGCATGCGCAGCCATTCCAGCAGCACGTCGCGGTCTTCGGCGGTGACCACGCGCAGCAGGTCCGGGTTGACCTTGCGCTGTTCCTCTTCGGAACGCGCGCCAACGGCCAGCAGCGACAGGTCGTGGTTGCCCAGCACCACGACGCTGTGTTCGCGCAGGGAATGCACCAGGCGCAGCGTTTCCAGTGACTGGCCGCCCCGGTTCACCAGGTCACCGGCGAACCACAGGGTGTCCTGCGATGGATCGAAGTTGATCTTTTCCAGCAGTCGCTGGGTGACGTCGTAGCAACCCTGCAGGTCGCCGATAGCCCACACACTCATGGCCTGGCCTCCGTGTCAGTGCAGGGTTCGGGGAATGGTCAATACGAAGGGCGCGATGTCGGCGGCGAACTCGGTGCCATCGTCGGCCACCATGTCGTAGTGCCCCTGCATCGTGCCGTGCTCCGTACCGAGCATGACACCGGAGGTGTAACGGAAGTCTTCACCCGGCCGCAGCCGGGGCTGCTCGCCGACCACGCCATCGCCGTCCACGTGTTCGACGTGGCCATTGGCATCGGTGATGCGCCAGTGGCGTGCCACCAGGCGCACGGCGATGCCGCCGCGATTATGGATGCGGATGGTATAGGCGAACGCGAAGCGTCCATCTTCGGGGGCGGACTGGTCATCGAGGAAGCGGGGGGCCACTTCCACGTCCATTGCATAGGGTTCGTCGTGCATCGTGGCAGTGTAATCAGCTTGCATTGGCCAAGGCGACGAATTCCGCCACCTCCAGCTGTTCGGCGCGGGCATCGGGGCGAACGCCGGCCGCAATGAACTGCTCGGCCGAGACCACGTTGTTGAGGGCGTTGCGCAGCGTCTTGCGGCGCTGGCCGAACGCGGCCTTGACCACCTCGGCGAAGCGCTTGCGGTCGTTGATGCCGATCGTGGCCGGATCACGCGGCACCAGCCGCACCACGGCCGAGTCCACCTTCGGTGGCGGGCGGAACGCGCCCGGTGGCACGTCGAACAGCGAGGTGACTTCGCAGTACGCCTGCAGCATCACGCTCAAGCGCCCGAACACCTTGCTGCCCGGGCCGGCGGCCATGCGGTCGACCACTTCCTTCTGCAGCATGAAGTGCATGTCGCGCACCACGCCGGCATGGTCCAGCGCATGGAACAGGATCGGCGAGGAAATGTTGTACGGCAGGTTGCCCACCAGGCGGATCTGCCCACTGCCCCCCTCGGCCTGCGCGAGCGCGGTGAAGTCCACCCGCAGCACGTCGCTCTGGATGATGGTCAACTCGCCCAGCGGTTCGGCGGCGGCGGTGAGCGGTGCGATCAGATCGCGGTCGAACTCGATGACGGTCAGCTTTGGATGCTGGCGCAGCAGCGGCAGGGTGATCGCACCCTGGCCGGGCCCGATCTCCACCAGACGATCGCCGTCCTTGGGATTGACCGCGCGCACGATGCTGTCGATGTAGTGACGGTCGGCCAGGAAGTGCTGGCCAAGCTGCTTCTTGGCCGGGGCGGTGAACGCCGGGCCAGTGGGGGAATGCGGATTCATGTCGTAAGTCTACGTTGCCGGGCGAGCTGCGCACACAGGGTGGTGGCCGCCTGCAGGCTGGAGGGGTCGGCGATGCCGCGACCGGCCAGGTCCAGCGCCGTGCCATGGTCCACCGCGACACGGGGGTAGGGCAGTCCAAGGGTCAGGTTCACGGCCTGCTCGAACCCGGAATATTTGAGCACCGGCAGCCCCTGGTCGTGATACATCGCCAGCACGCTGTCGAAGCCGGCCAGCTTGGCCGGAAGGAAGGCCGTGTCTGCCGGCAGCGGTCCGATGAGTTCCATGCCTTCGCCGCGCAGGCGCTGCAGCAGCGGAATCATCAGGTCCAGCTCTTCCCGGCCCAGATGCCCGTCTTCGCCCGCGTGCGGGTTCAGCCCCAGCACGGCAATGCGCGGCCGTGCGATGCCGAACTCGCGCCGCAAGGCAGCGTGCAGCGTGCGCAGGGCATGTTCGAGGGTGTCGGCGGTGATCGCATCGGCGACCGCGCGCAGGGGCAGGTGGGTCGTGGCAAGGGCCACCCGGACGATGGGGTTGGCCAGCATCATCACCACGCGTACGCCGGCCTGGTCGGCCAGCAGTTCGGTCGTGCCGCTGTAGGCGATACCGCCCTCGTTGATCACGGCCTTGTGCACCGGGCCGGTCACTACGCCCTCCAGGCTGCCGTCGAGGCAGGCCTGGCCCGCGCCCAGCAGGGCGTCGATCACCGCCGACGCATTGCGCGGGTCGGCCATGCCGAACTGACTGGTCGTGGCGTTGGGGATCGCGCGAAGGCGCAGGTCACCGGGCAGGCAGGCGTGCGCCTCTTCAGGCAGCAACTGCAGCGGAAGGGACAGGGCGGTTGCCGCGGCACGCAGGGTGACGGGGTCGGCAAACGCCAGCAGCCGGCAATCAGTGCGCGGCTGCTGGATCAGACGGATGCAGAGCTCCGGCCCGATCCCGGCGGGCTCGCCCGGTACCAGAGCGAGCTCGGGGAGCATGGCTCAGGACTGGGGCGGCGTGGCGGTGCTTTCCGCCCGGTCGCCACTGCGGAAACTCACGTAGGCTTCGCCACGCAGCTCGGACAGGAAGCGGTTGTACTCTTCTTCCAGCTTGCGGCGGCCAATGGTTTCGCGGATCTGCGCACGCTGGTTGTCAACGCCGACATCGGTCTGCCGGGTGCCGACGCGCTGCACGATGTGCCAGCCGGCGTCGGTGCGGAATGCCGCACTGATGCCACCGTCAGCCACGCCTTCGACCTGGCGGCCGAAGTCCGGACCGAAGGCATCGACCGGGAACCAGCCCAGGTCACCGCCCTGGCCGCGGCTGTTGTTGTCTTCGGACGATTCCCGTGCCACGGCCTGGAAATCGGCACCGCCGACGATGCGTGCGCGCAGCGTATCGATCTTCGCCTTGGCGGCGGCATCGTTCTGCTGGTCGGTCACCCGTACCAGGATATGACGCGCCTGATACTCGGTCACGGTCTGGCCGGTAGCGCCGCCGGCGTTGGCATCACGCACTTCCACCAGCTTCAGCAGCTGGAAGCCGCTCGGACCGCGCAGGGGGCCGACCACGTCGCCGGCCTTCATGCCCTGCATCACCTGCAGGAAGGCCTGCGGAATTTCGTCCATCGAGCGCCAGCCGAGGTCGCCGCCCTCCAGCGCATTGGGGCTGTCCGAATACCGGACGGCCGCCGCGTTGAAGTCCAGCTCACCCTTGTCGAGCAGCGACTTCACGCCGTCGGCCTTCTGCTGGCCGGTGGCGATCTGGTTGGCATCGGCACCGTCAGGGGTCGCGATGAGGATGTGCGCCAGGTGGTACTGGGTACCGGCCACGGCCTGCTGCTTGAGCGCTGCGTCCACTTCGCCTTCGCTGACGCTGATGCGGCTCTGGGCATAGCTCTGGCGCAGGCGCTGGACGATGATCTCGTCACGTACCGAACGGCGGAACTCGTCGTAATCGATGTTGTCAGCCGCCAGGCGCGAGCGCAGCTGGTCGACCGTGCCACCGTTCTGCTGGGCGATCGAGTCGACGGCCTGGTTGAGTTCCTGGTCCGATACCCGGATGCCGCTGCCTTCAGCGCGCGTCACCTGCAGCTTGACCAGCACCAGCCGCTCCAGCACCTGCCGGCTCAGCACATCGTCCGGCGGCAGCTGGTTCTCGCGACCCGCGTACTGGGTCTTGATGTTGGCCAGTGCGCGGTCCAGTTCGCTCTGCAGGATGACGTCTTCATCGACGACGGCGGCGATGCGATCCAGTGCCTGGGTCTGCTGGGCCAGTACCTGGAAAGGCACGGACGCAGTGGACACCGCCAGCAGGGAGGCGAGTAGGACGGGAAGGGTTTTGGTCATGGGATCAGATTCGGATCGTAGTCGTCGCGGGTCGCGCCGGTGGTGCTGGGGGGCACGAGATAGAGGTCGTCGCGGTTGTAGCCGAGGATAGCACGGCGCAAGGTGCGGTCCGTGTTCTGGCCCAGCGAGCTCAGGCCCTTCAGCACGAACTCGAGCTGGAAGGAGGTATTGAGTTCGCCTTCGCGATTGCGGACGTAGCGACGGGCCAGTGCACGCACGGCCAGGCAGCAGCTGTCCCACTGAACGCCACCGATGATTTCCAGCGGCTTGCTGTCTTCGATGGAGTAGTAATACCGGCCCACCACGCTCCAGCGCGGATTGATCGGGTACAGGAACGACAGATCGCCCTGCTTGAGCAGGTTGCTGCCATCGGGGTTGATGCGATGACGGTAGGTCAGGTTGACGATGCCGTCGTTGGACATCAGGTAGCGCGCACGCACGCTGGCCAGATCTTCGCGCTTGTTCTTGGGATCCCACTGGTAGGTGGCGCCCAGGTTCCAGCGGTCGTTGATCATGTAGTTGGTGTCGGCGATCCATGCGGACTTGCCCTGCTCCACCGGGGTGGGGCTGCTGGGCAGGGTAACGCGCGAATCGTCGAAGTACAGGATCTGGCCGATGCTGGCCGAGAAGCGCTCGCGACCGCTGGTCTGGTCGATGAAGCGCGTGCTCAGGGCCATGGTCAGCTGGTTGGCATCGTTCTGGCGGTCGGCGCCGGTATAGCGCGAATCGCGGAACAACTGGCCCCAGCTGAAGGTGAAGTCACGGGTATCGAAGACCGGCAGCTCGCTCTGGTCGCGGTAGGGCGTGCGCAGATAGAACAGGCGCGGCTCCAGCGTATGCAGGTACGGCTTGTCGCCGATCGTCGTCTCGCGGTCGAAGAACATGCCCGCGTCCAGGCTGGCGATCGGCACGCTGCGGTTCGGCGAGGTGTTGCCACGCAGCTGATCCGGCGTCGGGTTGGTGATGCCCGCATCGGCCAGGTTGGTGGCCCGGATCTGGTCGGCCAGGCCCTGCTCCAGGTCATAGCCGGTATAGCGCCATGCCAGGGTGGGGGTGACATACCAGGCCGCACCGCTGATCGGCATGGTCACATACGGCTTGATGTCCAACCGCGAGCCGCCGAACGACTGCTTGCTCAGGCCGTTGCGCTCATATTCCTGCTCCGGGCCGAACTTGTAGTTGATGTCATCGCGGTCGAAGCGCACGGCTTCGGCGTACACACCCACTTCCAGCCACGGCAGGATCGGCTGGTCCCAGGTGCCGAACAGGCGCGGCTGCCGGTTGTAGGGCAGCGACTCTTCGGTCAGCGTGTAATCGGTCAACTGCCAGTAGTCGGCCATCAGGCCGGCGGTCCAGTTTTCACCGGTGCCGTAGATGCCGGCCTGGCTCTGCAGGTTGGACGCGGTCACGCCCAGCAGTTTGTTGGCGAAGTCTTCCAGGTAGCGTTCGTCGCTGACCCAGGCCAGCCCGGCGCGTGCCTGCCAGTTGGCGTTGAAGTTGTGGTAACCGGAATACTCGACCCGGCCCCGGTCCTTGTCGCGCAGCTTGTCGTTGGGCAGGTAGGCCGTCCGCAGCTCGCCGCGGCCACCTTCGTAGAGGTAGCGGAACTCGTTGTCCACCATCAGGCCGCGCTTGCTCATGTAGCGCGGGGTCAGGGTGTCGTCGTAGTTCGGCGCCAGGTTGAAGTAGATCGGCTGCGCATAGTCGAAGCCGTTGCGCCCGGACAGGCCGAGCTCCGGGTACAGCAGGCCGGTCTGTCGACGGTCATCGATCGGGAACTTGAAGTACGGTGCCCACAGCACCGGCACCTTGCCGATGCGCAGCACGGCATTGCGCGCGGTACCGAAGCCCGCATCGTTGTCCACTTCGATCTGCGGCGCCGACAGCTTCCAGATGGGCTGGGAGGGATCGCAGGTGGTGTAGGTGGAGCGATGCATCTGCCCGACCGCACCCTGCAGGTCCACCGATTCAGCGCCACCGTTGCCACGGCGTGACACCAGCTGGTACTGGATGTCTGAAATCTTGTGGGTGTCGGCTTCCTGGTTGCCTTCGGCGCGCTTGGCGACCATCCGGATCGAGGAATCCTGGTAGCGCACGTTACCGTCGGCGACGTAGTTGCCGGTTTCGGTATCGAAGCTCAGGTGGTCGGTGCCGAGGAACTGGTCGCCGCGCTTCAGCGCGACGTTGCCCTCGTACTGCGGCACTGTCGAGGTGCCGGACAGCTCGTCACCTTCGATGTCGGTGGGCTGTTCGGTACGGGTTTCGGCGGCAGCCTTGTCCGCCGGCGGCGCGTCGCCAAAGGCGGGCAGCGCGTCGGACGCAGGGCAAAGCCCCCAGTTCAGTGGCTTGTCATCGGCAAATGCCGGCAGGCACAAGGCGATGCCGAGGGGGAGAGGCAGCAGGCGGAGAGCTTTGCGCACGCGTGATGGTTCAGGCGAAAACGATCCGTAGCTTGCCCCATCCCTTGCATAGGGGCAATGAAGGCGACTCATGATCGGCGGCTCGGGTTCATCGGCCGTCCGTTCCGGCACCGTCCAACAGGCTGCCGACATGGGCCACGCTGGACTCGGCCAGGGCCTGCAGGTCGTAGCCGCCTTCCAGCATCGACACCAGGCGGCCGGCCGCATGGCGGCGCGCCAGCGCATGAAGCTCGGTGGTGATCCAGGCAAAATCCTCGGCTTCCAGCATCAGGTCGGCCTGTGGATCGCGCAGGTGGGCATCGAAACCGGCCGAGACCAGGACCAGCTGTGGGCGGAAATCGTCAATGGCCGGCAGCATCTCTTCGACCCAGACATTGCGGAAGCGCAGGCTGCCGCTACCCGGGGGCAGCAGGATGTTCAACAGGTTGCCGGCGCCACGGTCGCGGCGCAGGCCGGATTCCGGGAACAGGCCGGCCTGGTGGGTGCTGTAGTAAGCCACCCGCGGATCAAGCTGGAAGATGTCCTGGGTGCCGTTGCCGTGGTGCACGTCGAAATCGACGACTGCGATGCGTTCCAGGCCATGGCGGTCACGCGCATGGGCCGCGGCGACGGCAATGTTGTTGAGCAGGCAGAAGCCCATCGCCGTCGTGGCGGTAGCGTGGTGGCCCGGCGGGCGTACCGCGCAGAAGGCCAGCGTGTCTTCGCCGCGCATCACCGCATCCACCGCTGCTACGCCGGCCCCGGCGGCATGCAGCGCGGCAGCGGCCGAGCCGGGCGAGGTGCGCGTATCCAGATCGATCTGGCGCAGATCGGCGGTCTGTGGCTGCAGCACCAGATCGATCAGGCTGCTGTCATGTACCCGGGCAAGATCGCCGCGCTTGGCCGTCGGCGCTTCTCGCCAATCGAGCTGGTCGGGGAATGCGCTGCGCAGCGCGTCCAGCACCACGCGCAGTCGCTGGGGGGATTCGGGATGGTCCGGACCGGGGTCGTGCTGCAGGCAGGAAGGGTGGGTGAAAACCAGCATGGGCGAAGGGGTCCGCGTGGAGTCAGGCGTGGCGACGCGCGTGCTGCCAGAGCACTTCGCCGTGGCCATCGGCACGGGCCAGTACACGGGCCATCACGAACAGCAGGTCGGAGAGCCGGTTGAGGTACTGCAGCGCCTGGGGTCTGACGGTCTCGTGGCGGGACAAGGCCACGGTCTCGCGCTCGGCCCGGCGCACGATGGTGCGTGCCAGGTGGCAGCGTGCGGCCGCTTCCCCGCCGGCCGGCAGGATGAACTCCTTCAGCACCGGCAGGTCGGCGTTGAAGTGATCCAACTGCTGCTCGAGCGCGGTGACGTCGTCGTCGGTGATCGCGGCATGACCTGGGATGCAGAGCTCGCCGCCGAGGTCGAACAACTGGTGCTGCAGGCGGACCAGAAGCGACTGCACATCGGTCGGCAGCGGCACGGCCAGCAGGACGCCCAGCGCGGAATTGGCTTCGTCGACCGTGCCGAAGGCGGCAACCCGCGCATCGTCCTTGCCGACCCGGCTGCCATCGCCGAGCCCGGTGCTGCCGTCATCGCCAGTGCGGGTATAGATGCGGGACAGACGATTACCCATCGCCGCCTCAGCCCTGCACGTCGCGCTGGGTCTGGCGCAGCTTGCCAACCTGTTCCAGCGCAAGCTGCAGGGTGGCAGCCAGCCCGACATACAGGGCGGTGGTGCCCAGGTAGGGGCCGAACCAGTCAGCGTAGTTCTTCATCCAGCCGCCCAGCTTCGGCTCGGCCACATTGCGGGTGGTCCAGTAGAAGCCGCCCTGCGCGAACAGGTGGCAGACCGCGACAGCGGCGACCACCAGCAGCATCGTCCTGGCCAGCGCCGGCCAGGTGGCGCCCTGGTAACCCCGTTCCAGCAGCATGCCGCCGGCCCACAGGGCGAAGTACGCCGGCAGCAGCATCCAGTAACCGGGCGATACACAGTAGTGCTGCCAGAAATCCAGCCCGAGGCGGCGGATCACCAGCCAGTCCACCACCACCGCCAGGCCCATCAGCAGGGGGAAGGCCCAGCGCGTCCAGCTGCGCAGGTAAAAGCCTCCGATGAAGAAGGCCGCCCACGACGCATCGGGGATGGCGGCGAAATGATTCACCCGGGTGGCGGCCATCAGCAGCACGAGGCAGGTCAGCGCAAGAGCGCGGTGCACGGTGGGGGTCATGGCAGGGCACGCACGGAAAAGGTGAACGAGGCCCATTCTAGACCGCATGGGCCCCCCGGCGCTGGGGTCGGCCAGCGGCCGGCGGCACCACCCGAACGCGTATCATTGACCCATGAGCGAACGTGTTGATGTCCTGATCGTCGGCGGCGGCCTGGTGGGTGCCAGCCTGGCCATTGCCCTGCAGCGGATCGGCCGCAGTGCCTGCCTGCTGGAAGCCAGTGCGGGAGCGGCAGTGCCGGCGGTATTCGACCAGCGCAACCTGAGCTTCGCCGCCGCCACGGTCAACGCGCTGACCGCGCTGGGCGTCATGCAGAAGCTGGGCAGCGCACCGGGCCCGATCACCCGCATCCATGTCAGCCGCGCCGGGGACTTCGGCCGCGTGCAGCTGGCGGCAGCCGACTACGGTCGGCCGTGGTTCGGCCAGGTCGTGGTCGCGCGTGATTTCGGCAATGCGCTGGAGGCCCGGCTGCAGGAGCTGCCCGGGCTGGTACGCAGGCGTCCGGCGCGTTTCCTCGGGCTGGGCGAGGTGGTCGATGGCCATCGCCAGGTGCGGGTACAGGATGACGACGGCGAACACACACTGCTGGCGCGACTTGTCGTGGGTGCGGACGGCACCGCAAGTGGTGTCCGCGCCGCGTTGGGCATCGGCACGGAAGACCATGATTTCCAGCAGACGCTGTTTGTTGCACGCGTGCGCAGCCAGCGCGCGCCGGACGGCACGGCGTGGGAGCGGCTGACCGATACCGGCCCGACCGCGCTGTTGCCGCGTGGTGACCGCCATTTCGGCGTGGTCCATGGCGTGGCGCGCAACGATGCGGATGCGGTCATGGCACTGGACGATGCGGCCTGGCTGACACGGCTGCAGGCGGCGGTGGGCTGGCGTGCCGGACGTCTGCTGGAGTCCGGTCCGCGGGCGGCCTATCCGCTGCGGCAGGTCCTGTCCGCCGCGCTGGTGGGGGAACGGGCCGTGCTGCTCGGTAACGCTGCGCAGACCATCCACCCGCTCGGCGCGCAGGGCTTCAACCTGGGCCTGCGCGATGCGCTGACCCTGGCGGAGGTGCTTGAAGACGGCGGCGATGCCGGCAGTGACGCGCTGTTGCAGTCCTATGCGCAGCGTCGCGCGGAAGACCGCGCGCAGACCATTGGGTTTTCCGGCGGGCTGGCCCGTCTGACCAGCAACGACGCACCGCTGATGCGGCCATTGCGCAGCCTGGGCCTGCTGGCCACGCAGGCGACCTCGTTGCAGTCGCTGCTGGTGGGGGGGGCGATGGGCTTCCGTGGCGATGTGCCCCGGCTGTGCCGCGGGGAGGCCGCATGAGCCGCCGCCCCCGCACCGATGTGGTGATCGTCGGCGGTGGCGTCGTAGGGGCCGCCTGCGCGCTGGCGTTGGCCGACGTCGGCCTGTCGGTGGCCGTGATCGAGGGGCGTGAGCCGCCCCCCTGGCAGGCGACCGAACCGGATCTGCGCGTGTTTGCCTTCGCCGCGGACAACGTGCAGTTGCTGCAGCGTCTGGGCGTATGGGAGTCGGTCATCCGTGGGCGCGCACATCCGTACCGGCGCATGCAGGTGTGGGATGCCGCTGGCGGCGACGACCTGCTGTTCGATGCGGACCGCTTTGGCCGCAGCGAACTGGGCTGGATCGTCGAGAACGGACTGCTGGTGGACCGCCTGTGGTCGGCGCTTCCTGCTGCGGGGGTGGAGGTGCATTGCCCTGCGCGCGTGGAAGGCATGGAGCAGGACGAGCAGGGCGTGCGGCTTCGGCTGCACGATGGGCGCCGGATCGAGGCGTCGCTGGCGGTGGCGGCAGATGGAGCGGAATCCACGCTGCGGCACCTGGCCGGCATCACGGTGGACCAGCACGATTACCACCAGCGCGGTGTCGTCGCGTACGTCGACAGCGAACTGCCGAACCAGGCCACCGCATGGCAACGCTTCCTGCCGGGGGGGCCATTGGCCCTGCTACCGGTGGCGGCACACCGCAGTTCCATCGTGTGGACGTTGCCGGATGCAGACGCCGAGCGCGTGCTGCAGCTGGACGAGGCCGTGTTCAACCGCGAGCTGACGCGTGCCTTCGGCGGGCGCCTGGGTGAGCTGAGCCTGGTGTCAGCGCGCGCTGCATTCCCGCTGCGTCGCCAGCTTGCCCGTCACTACGTGGCGGGTCGCGTCGTGGCACTGGGCGATGCCGCGCACGTCGTCCATCCACTGGCCGGGCAAGGCGTCAACCTGGGGCTGCGGGACGTCGCCGCCCTGCAGCGATGGCTTGCGCCCTCGGTGCAGCGTCGGGGGCAGCCGCAGCTGTCGCCGCAACGGCTGCAGCGCTGGGCGCGTGAGCGTCGCAGCGACAATACGGTGGCGGCTTACAGTTTCGACGGCATCAACCGCATGTTTTCCAACGATGAGCTGCACCTGACCTTGGCGCGCGGCCGCGTGCTGGGCTGCACGGGCAAGCTGTCGCCGCTGTTGCAGCTGTTCTGGAAGCGCGCCGCGGGTATCTGACGGGTTCGTCCGGCGGCAGACGTCGAGCGCGGCTCGGCGTCACGGCGTCGCCACGGGCGAGCGCATCGTCGGCACGCCATCAATGCAGGCGAACGCCGCGGTAGCGCCGAGCCATGCTCGGCGGCTTCTGCGTCAGTCCAGCAACCAGCCCGCCAGATCGTCCCGGTCCAGCTTCCCGCGCCGCTTCACGTCCAGCGAGATGAACTCGTCGGCCAGCGACGGATTGGCCTGCGCTTCTTCGCGGCTGATGAAGCCATCACCGTCGACGTCCAGTTGTGCGAAATGGATGCGGTACTGCCCCGACGCACTCGCGGGGGTGACCGAGCGTACCGTCACCGGTGTCTCGCCCAGCGGAACGGCGATGTCCACGCTGCCGGTCACGCGTCCGGCGGCCAGCGGCTGCGCGCGTACCACGCCGCTGTCATCGCGCAACGGCTGGCTTTCGGCCGGGGCCGGGCGATTGGATTGAGCAAGCGCGGGGATCGCGGCAAGCAGCAACGGCAGGGCGATGGCACGGGGCAGCATGGTGGTCTGTTCTCCACAACGGATGGGATAGTCACGCCGCGATTCTGAAAGCCGACGCTGCGTGTAGTGGGCATAGTCCCATGATCCTTCTCGCGCATGCGTACGCCGACATGAACATCAATAACCTGTTCCTCCACGTTTTCAAGCCGGCGCTCGCTGCCCGCATGGCCGCCGAAGCGCGCATGGTGGCGGCTCCCGGCTGCGAACAGAAGCCGCTTGCTGCGTTGATCAAGCGCGTGGAGAACGCCGATAGCCTGCGGGGCCTGGTGGTCACAAGCCCTGCGGCGCAGCGGCTGGCTTCCCACGTAGCAAAGACCCATGCGCTGACACCAAGGCAGATCATGAATCACGCGCGCGCCTTGAAACATGAGCAGCAGGACGTCCTGCGCGACCTGATGCAGCGCAGTGCCGGCGCTCGCGGCGGCAGTGCCCATGCACGGCAGATCGCGGCCACGCGTGAAGTCGTCCACGCGGTTCGACACCTCAGCTGGGAGGTGCGTGTGGCGTCTGCGCCCGCCCTGTAAAGAGCTGCCTCGCCCCGCTCCGCGCGCTGAAGCGCCATTGGCCCGGTACGGCCTGTCGGGCCGAGTCGCCGTTGGACACCGGGGCGAAGAAGGCGGTTGAAAGTGTGCTGTTGTCGGTCGTCAATGCCAGCAATGCCGGCCTGGTGCCATCAAGCCGCGCGCAGAAACTGCACGATCGGCTGCAATGCGAGCAGTTGCAGGAATCAGCGCAGCCCATGAGCCGGCGAACGCTCACCCGCAGCCTGGAGCGGCTGCAGGGCGAGTACGAAGCGACGCGCACGGAACTGCAGGCAGAAGGACTGCGCTGGTCCATGGACTGGATGATGGGCGTGGAATGCTGCGCGGCGAATGAGATCGCCGGCGTGTACGCGCGCGTCGAAGCTGCTACTGCGGTGATCCACAGCGTAAGCGCGGCACGCGCTGAGATGCATATGCCACGCGCGCGTCCCGCGTCTTGGTAGCACAGGCCTTGCAGGGGCAGGCAGGGCGCCGAGCATGGCTCGGCGCTACCGGGAGTGCCGGGAGTACCGTAGCGATCAGCGCAGTGGCGAGGCCAGCACGGTGATCTCTTCGCGGTCGTGATAGAGCTGCTTGGCGCGCACGACCAGTGACTTGCCCGCCTGTTGTTCGAACAGGTCCAGGCACAGGCGGGTTTCGTCCCAGCGCTTCTTCATCGGCAGCTTGAGGTTGAAGATCGCATGCTTGCACCAGCCTTCGCGGAACCAGGTGGCCATGCGCTCGGCCACGCGTCGCGGCTGTTCGACCATGTCGCAGACCATCCAGTCCAGCGACTGTTCGGGCTGCCAATGGAAACCGTCGGCACGCAGGTGCTCGACCAGGCCGGTATCCAGTACATGCTGGCGCAGTGGCCCGTTGTCGATGCTCAGCACCTTCAGGTGTTGGCGGGTGAGCACCCACGTCCAGCCACCCGGAGCGGCGCCCAGGTCGGCGGCACGCATGCCCGGCTTCATCAGCGCCTCGCGCTCCTCGGGCGTCAGCAGGGTGAGCAGGGCTTCTTCCAGCTTCAGCGCAGAACGCGACGGCGCGTCGGGCAGCAGCTTCAGGCGGGGAATGCCCAATGCCCACGGTGCGCTGTCGGCGGGTGACGCCGTGCACACGAAAGCATGGGTGCCATCGACGAAGACCACGTGCAGGCGTGTCAGTTTCTCGTTGGGTTTGTCGGTCAGCTTGCCGGCCTTGCGCAGGGCGGGGCGCAGCGCGTTGGCGAACGCGCGCGACAGGCCCGACAGCGGCTTGCCCGCATCCGAATCCGGATGCTCCACCCACAGGTCGCCAAAGCGTGGTGCATCGCCCAGCACCGCCAGCATGGGCGTGATGCGGTCGGCTGCATCCAACTGCGGCAGCTCGGCCAACACGACCAGCTTCTGCCGCGCGAAAATCAACTCGCGCCAGGACAGCATCCGACTGAGTGCGGCGGCTTCGTCGCACATGAAAAGGACGTAGCCATCATTGCGCTGGGTACGGGCATAACCGGCGAAGCCGAATTCCCCTGCGCGTGCGGACAGTTCGGCCGCCAGCTCGGGCTCGAAGCCCTGCCGGCACAGGCACAGCAGGCCGACGCCTGGTGCGGTATTGCCTGCTTCAGTAGCGTGCGCCATCGGCTTCTCCGTAAGCGCGCAGCACGTCGCGCGCGTCGTCGCGGTTGAGGCCCTGCACCACCTCGATACCGCGCTTGTTGAGTTCGCCCACCCAGTCGGCCGGCAGCGGGCCTTCGTCGAAGGGCGTCAGTTCTTCCACGTCGGCCGCGCTGGCGCCGATCAGCAGGCGATCGATGCCGGCCCACACCGTAGCGCCGTAACACTGGCAGCAGGGTTGCGAGGACGTGGCGAGCATGATCGGCGACAGCACATCGTTCAGGCGTGGCGTCTGCAGGCGCTGTTGGGCCAGCATGTAGGCCATGTTTTCGGCGTGCGCCAGCGACGTGTTGTGCGGCATCACGCGGTTCACCCCGGCGGCGATCACCTTGTCATCCGGGCCGAACACCACCGCACCGAAGGGGCCGCCGCTGGCATGATCGACATTCAACCGGGACAGTGTGATGGCCAGTGCGACCTTGGCTTCGTCGCCCGGATAGCGCTGATCCAGGTCGATCTGGTCATGGATCCAGGCGGGAAGGGTCAGGTGGACTTGCGCATACAGCATCGCGGGGTGCCTCTCATCGGGTTACGGGGGTGGAACACAACAACAGCCGCGCGCAGTGTAGCCCGCGTCCGATGAAGCGGGCGGGCAGGGGCGGCGGCAAGGTCGCGCGGTGGTGGCCGCGCGCACGGACGTCGGTGGTGTCAGGCCGACCAGGTGTCGCGAAGGGTCACGCTGCGGTTGAACACCGGCTTGGCCGCTGTGTGGTCACGCCGGTCAGCGACGAAGTAGCCGGTGCGCTCGAACTGGAACGACTGTTCCGGCGTGGCGCTGGCAGCGGCGGGCTCGACATAGCCGGTGACGGTGCGACGCGATTCGGGGTTCAGGTAGTCACGGTACGTCTTGCCCTCCGACTCGTCATCGGGGTTGGCTACCGAGAACAACCGATCGTACAGGCGGACTTCGGCCGGCACCGCATGCGCTGCGCTGACCCAGTGGATGGTGCCCTTGACCTTGCGGTTGGCGCCTTCCATACCGGGGCGCGACTCCGGATCCAGCCAGCCGCGCAGCTCGGTGATGGTGCCGTCGGCGTCCTTGATCACTTCATCGCAGCGGATGATGCCAGCGCCGCGCAGGCGCACTTCGCCACCCGGCAGCAGGCGCTTGAAGCCCTTCGGCGGCACTTCGGCGAAGTCGTCGCGCTCGATCCACAGCTCACGGGCAAACGGCACCTCGCGGCTGCCGAAGGACTCATCCTTCGGGTGGTTGCTGAAGGTCAGCGTCTCTTCGTGCCCGTCGGGCAGATTGGTCAACACCAGCTTGATCGGATCGATCACCGCCATGCGGCGAGCGGCCGCGCTGTCCAGGTCCTCGCGCAGGGCACCTTCCAGCACGCTGAAATCGATCAGCGAGTTCTGCTTGCTGATGCCCACGCGCTCGGCGAACAGGCGCATCGCCGCCGGGGTATAGCCACGGCGACGCAGGCCCTGCAGGGTCGGCATGCGCGGATCGTCCCAGCCATCCACCAGCTGCTCGGTGACCAGCGCCATCAGCTTGCGCTTGCTCATCACGGTGTAGTTGATGTTGAGGCGGGAGAACTCGATCTGACGGGGCTTGGCGGCTTCGCGTGGCAGCCCGGCCGCAACCAGCGGGGCGGTCAGCGCATCGTCATGGGCAAAGTCCACATGATCCACGCACCAGTCGTACAGCGGGCGGTGGTCTTCGAATTCCAGCGTGCACAGCGAATGGGTGATGCCTTCCAGCGAATCGCCCAGCGCATGTGCGAAGTCGTACATGGGGTAGATCGGCCAGGCATTGCCGGTGTTCTGGTGTTCGACGTGCTTGATGCGGTACAGGGCCGGATCGCGCAGGTTGATGTTGCCACTGGCCATGTCGATCTTCGCGCGCACGGTGCGGGCCCCATCGGGGAACTCGCCGGCGCGCATGCGGGCAAACAGATCCAGGTTCTCTTCCACGCTGCGATCCCGGAAAGGCGACGGGCGGCCCGGCTCGGTCAGGGTGCCGCGGTAGGCGCGCACTTCCTCGGCCGACAGGTCGCAGACGTAGGCCTTGCCGTCGCGGATCAGCTTCTGCGCCGCCAGGTAGTAGGCCTCGAAGTAGTCCGAGGCGTGGCGCAGCTCGTTCCACTCGAATCCAAGCCAGCGCACGTCGTCCTGGATCGCGGCCACGTACTCCGGGTCTTCCTTGGCCGGGTTGGTGTCGTCGAAACGCAGGTTGCACACACCGCCGAACTCGCCGGCGATGCCGAAGTTCAGGCAGATCGACTTGGCATGGCCGATGTGCAGGTAGCCATTGGGTTCCGGCGGGAAGCGGGTCTTGATTGCCTGGTGCTTGCCGCTGGCCAGGTCCTCGCGCACGATCTGGCGGATGAAATCGCGCTTCTCGGTGCCGTCGGTGGGGGTTTCGGGGCTGGCAGGGGTGTGCTCGGACATGATGCGGCAATCAAGGGCAGAAAGACCGCCAGTCTAGCGTGTCAGCGCTCCAGCTGCCCGCGGGGTGTCCGTCCTGGGGCTGCTGGACAGGACCACAGGCCCGTTCATGCCGCAAGCGTATGCTCGATGGCAGTCATCCAAGGAAATGTCCATGCACATCGTGTACAAGGCCGACAACCTGTTTGATGCCCACCTGGCCAAGCATGCGCTGGAGGACGCCGGGATCCCCGCGTTCGTCTTCGGCGAGTCGTTGTTGGGCGGCATGGGCGAGCTGCCGTTGTTCGGCGTGCTGCGCGTCGCCATCCCCGACGCCGCGCGTGCGGAGGCAGAAGCCGTGATGGCCGGGCTGGACTTGGGCCACGGCCCGGACGACCCCATTTCAGACATAGACGATCTTGCCGGGCAGCCGGCCTAGGAGCACAGCATGTTGGGACTTGGCAACGGGATTCTCGGTATCGGCGCCTTCAAGCAGCGTCTGCCGCGTGCGGAAGAGGCGCTGCCCGGGCGCGATCAGCCCTTGGCACTGCAGAACAACCAGCACTTCGTGAACAGTCATCCGCTGAAGGATCGCTTTGCGGGATATGAGCGGATCCGCTTTGCCATGGGCTGCTTCTGGGGTGCCGAGCGGAAGTTCTGGACCCTGCCCGGGGTGTACAGCACCTCGGTGGGCTACGCCGGCGGGGTGACGCCGAACCCCACCTATGAGGAGGTCTGTTCGGGTCTGACCGGCCATACCGAGATCGTCGAGGTGGTGTACGACCCGAAACTGATCACCGTGGAGCAGCTGCTGCAGGTGTTCTGGGAAAGCCACGACCCCACCCAGGGCATGCGTCAGGGCAACGACACCGGCACCCAGTACCGGTCGGCCATCCACTGCCTGACCGAGGGCGAATACGCGGCGGCGCTGGCCAGCGAAGAGGTCTATGGCGTGCATCTGAAGGAGGCCGGCTACGGCCCCATCACCACCGAGATCGTGTATCCGGCACCGGAGTACTACTACGCCGAGGACTACCACCAGCAGTACCTGGCAAAGAACCCGAACGGCTACTGCGGCATCGGCGGTACGGGTGTGAGCTGCCCGATCGGTACCGGCATCGCGGCACCCTGACGCTTTTCAAGCCAGGGCAAAGTCAACGGCTGCAGGGCTGTGGGCTCGGCGGGCCCAGGGCGGTGCCCTGGTAGCGCCGACCCATGGTCGGCGAGCGCAGCGGGCCGTCGGCGGAAACATTTCGCCGAGCACGGCTCGGCGCTACCGATGGCAGTAACCCGTCGGGTGGAGGGAGCCCCTGAGTCAGGGGCGGCCGCGAAGCGGCGGGGTGTGGGTGCTGGTGAGACGGGGCCCACGGTTTGCGCAGCAAAGCGTGGGAGCGGCAGCGCGAATGCGATGACGTGTACCCGCGCCATGGATGGCGCGAAACGAGGCACGCAGGAGCGGCCTTTGCCGTCCCCCGACCAGCCCCACCGCCCGGCCCCAAGCAAGCAGTCTGCTGTGAGAGCCCACCGCGAGGGGGTCTTACCCGTTCGACCAGCCCGACACAATTACAGCTCCGCGCGGATCCGCGCCCGCAGGCTTTCCAGATCCTTGGCGAACGCGTCGATGCCGGTGGCAAGCTTCTCGGTTGCCATCGGGTCGGCGGCCAGATCAGCGGCAAAGCGCGCGCTGTCGATCGGCGTGGACGTCACCGATTCGGTCGCACCAGCGACCAGCTTGCGCTCCAGCGCGCCCTGGTCGGCATCCAGCTTTTCCAACAGGTCCGGCGAGATCGTGAGGCGATCGCAGCCCGCCAGTGCTTCGATCTGCGCGGTCGAGCGGAACGAGGCGCCCATCACCACGGTCGACGAGCCACGGCGCTTGAACTCGGCATACACGCCGCGTACGAACACCACGCCGGGGTCTTCTTCGATGGTGGCCGGTGCCTGCCCATTGGCCACGTACCAGTCCAGGATGCGGCCGACGAAGGGCGAAATCAGGAACGCGCCCGCTTCACTGCAGGCCAGCGCCTGGGTCGGGTTGAAGATCAGGGTCAGGTTGCAGTCGATGCCTTCGGCCTGCAGCACGCGGGCGGCTTCGATGCCTTCCCAGGTGGCGGCGATCTTGATCAGGATCTTCTCGCGCGGCACGCCGGCGTCTGCGTACATCTGCACGAACCGACGCGCCTTGGCGATGGTCGCCTCGGTGTCATGCGACTTGTCGGCGTCCACTTCGGTGGACACGCGACCGGGCACCAGGGTGCTCAACAGCGTACCCACGCCCACCGTCAGCCGATCAGCGACGGCGTCGACGACCGCATCGCGTTCGCCGCTCTGCTGCCGACCCCAGTTGAGCGCATCTTCGATCAACGTCGCATAGACCGGCAGGTCCAGCGCCTTCTTCACCAGGGTGGGATTGGTCGTGCAATCCACTGGCCGCAGCTTCTTGATGGCCTCGTAGTCGCCGGTGTCGGCCACCACCACAGACAATTCGCGCAGCTGGGAAAGTTTGGACGGGGGGGTGCTCATTGCAGCTCCATCGTTGCGGGCGCGCGTGGGGCGCGGCCAAAGGGTCTGGGATTCTTCAGGGCTTGTCGTTGTGGACAGCGGTGACACGCAGCTTCAACTTGCGACCACCGGGGGCATCCCACTCGATGCGCTGGCCGATCGCCAGTCCCAGCAGCGCCGTGCCAACGGGCGCCAGCACGGAGACCTTGTGCTCATCGACATTGGCTTCGCGGGGGTACACCAGGGTCAGTACGTGGGTATCGCCGGAGGTTTCATCTTCGCACTCTACCCGCGAATGCATCATGACGATGCCTTCTGGCATTTCCGCCGACGGCAGCACGTTGGCGCGGGTGAGCTCTTCTGAAAGCGCTGCGGCAGTGGGCAGTGCACTCGCCGCAGGCGAGTCCAGCAAGGCCTCCAGCCGGGCAAGATCGTGGGAAGAAACGGTGATGGATGGCGGCAGGCCGCTGGCGGTGGTCATGCAGTACTCCTGGAAAGGGACCATACAAAAGGCGGCACCGGATGGCGCCGCCTCGTTCTATTGTGGGGACAAACGGGGCGGGAATCGACCCGTTGACTGCTTCCAGGGATTTCGCTGTTCCGCTGCGGCTCAGACCAGCCGCGCCGGCGCGGTGCGATCGATGCCGCGTGGCGGAGGCGGCGCCCCGTCCTCCAGCGCGAACAGCGATGCGGGCAGGTGTTTGAACTGATCCGCCAACTGCAGCAGGAACCCACTCATCGCCGAGCTGCGCCGCCACGCCATGGCGATGCGGCGGCTGGGCGGATTGTCACCGATCAGGTCCAGCAGGCGGATGTTGTCCGATCGCGGTACCGGTGGCTTGACCGACAGCGTCGGCAGCAGGGTGATGCCCACATCCGCGGCGACCATCTGCCGCAGCGTCTCCAGGCTGGTGGCGCGGAACTCCGATTTTTCGTTTGCGCCGAACAGCCGGCAGACTTCCAGCGCCTGATCGCGCAGGCAGTGCCCGTCTTCAAGCAGCAGCAGGCGCTGGGCCGACAGTTCCTGCACGTCCAGCCGCTTGCGCCCCGCCAGTGGATGCTGGGCGGACACCGCCAGCAGGAACGGTTCTTCGAACAGGAACTCGGTATGCAGCTGATCGTCCAGCACCGGCAACGCCAGCAGTGCTGCATCCAGTTTGCCTTCGCGCAGTCGGGCCAGCAGGACATCGCTTTTCTCTTCCACCAGCAACAGCTCAAGCTGTGGAAAGCGCTCGCGGATACGAGGGATGACATGCGGCAGCAGGTACGGACCGAGCGTAGGGAAGATGCCCAGCCGCACTGCACCGGCCTCCGGGTCGCGGCTGCGACGCGCGGCCTCCTTCATCTGCTCTACTTCGGCCACGATCACGCGTGCGCGCGCTGCCGCGTCGTGGCCGGCGGGTGTCAGCATCACTTTGCGGGGAGCGCGCTCCACCAGCGACACCCCGAGTTCGTCTTCCAGCTTGCGTATCTGGGTGGACAGCGTGGGCTGGCTGACGAAGCAGGCCGCCGCGGCCTTGCCGAAGTGACGATGCTCCGCCAGCGCCACCAGGTATTTCAGATCACGTAGGTTCATCCTGAGACCTCATTGGATAGATACCGGGTGATGGCGTGGTTGACCCAGTGGACACGTACGGTCCCGGTGGTCCGGGATCTTTTGTCAGGCAGCTTCTGCAACGGTGCTGCTGCTCTTGCTCACGGACGAGCGGATCAGATGGTCGAAGGCACTGAGTGCGGCCGTCGATCCGGCGCCCATGGCGATGATGATCTGCTTGTACGGTACGGTAGTGCAGTCTCCCGCAGCAAACACACCGGGCAAACTCGTCTGGCCCCGATCATCGATGACGATTTCGCCACGCGGTGACAAGGTGATGGCGTCGGCCAGCCACTCCGTATTGGGCAGTAGTCCGATCTGCACGAAGATGCCTTCCAGCTCGACCCGGTGCGAATCGTTGCCGATGCGGTCCCTGTAGACAAGGCCGGTCACTTTCTGCCCATCACCCAGCACTTCGGTGGTCTGCGCGCTGGTCAGCACGGTCACGTTGCCCAGGCTGCGCAGCTTGCGCTGCAGCACCTCATCAGCACGCAAGGTGGTGTCGAACTCCAGCAGGGTCACGTGGGCGACCAGGCCCGCCAGATCGATCGCCGCTTCGACCCCGGAATTGCCACCGCCGACCACCGCCACACGCTTGCCCTTGAACAGCGGGCCATCGCAATGCGGGCAGTAGGCGACCCCTTTGTTGCGGTACTGGTCTTCGCCGGGGACGTTCATCTGCCGCCAGCGCGCGCCGGTGGACAGGATCACCGACTTCGACTTCAGCACGGCGCCATTTTCCAGCTGCACCTGCACCAGCCCGTCGTCGCCGGCGGCCACCAGCCCCGTCGCGCGCTGCAGGTCCATGATGTCCACGTCGTACTCGCGCACGTGCTGTTCCAGCGCCATGGCCAGCTTGGGGCCCTCGGTCTCCTTGACCGAAATGAAGTTCTCGATCGCCATGGTGTCCAGCACCTGGCCGCCGAAACGCTCTGCGGCCACGCCGGTGCGGATGCCCTTGCGCGCGGCATAGATCGCCGCTGCAGCACCGGCCGGGCCGCCGCCGACGACCAGCACATCGAATGCCTCCTTGGCGGCGATCTTCTGCGCATCGCGCTTGGCGGCACCGGTATCCAGGCGCGCCACGATCTGCTCCAGCGTCATGCGGCCCTGGTCGAACAGCTCACCGTTGAGATACACGGTGGGCACGGACATGATCTGTCGCTGCTCCACTTCGTCCTGGAACAGCGCACCGTCGATGGCCACGTGCTGCACGCGCGGGTTGAGCACGGCGGCAAGATTCAGCGCCTGCACCACATCCGGGCAGTTCTGGCAGGAGAGCGAAAAATACGTTTCGAACCTGTACTCGCCTTCCAGGTTGCGCACCGCCTCGATGACCTCGGCGGTCGCTTTGGACGGGTGACCACCCACCTGCAGCAGCGCCAGCACCAGCGAGGTGAACTCGTGGCCCATCGGCAGGCCGGCGAAGGTCACATGGATGTCTTCGCCCGGGCTGCCCAGGTCGAACGAGGGCACGCGGCCCTGGCCGTCGCGCAGGACGTCCAGCGAGATCTTGTCGGACAGGCTGTCCAGCGTGGTCAGCAGTTCCAGCATTTCCTGTGCCTTGGCACCGTCATCCACGCGCGCGGTGATCTGGATCGGGCGGGTGACGCGCTCCAGGTAAGTCTTCAGCTGCGACTGCAGGTTGGCATCCAACATGGTTTTCTCCTGGCTTCAGGCAAACAGGGGGCGTGGCGCCGCTGCACAAGGTAGCGGACCAGCGAGGGGTAGGGGTGAACCCAAGACGCCTGTGGAAGGGGCTGGCGGTGGCTGGCGCCGGCGTCTTGGGTTCACCCCCACGCCCGCACGGGGCGGGCATGGGAGCGAGGGGGCAGCTTAGATCTTGCCGACCAGGTCAAGCGACGGGGTCAGGGTCTTCTCGCCTTCCTTCCACTTGGCCGGGCAGACCTGGTTCGGGTTGGCGGCGGTGAACTGGGCAGCCTTCAGCTTGCGCAAGGTCTCGGACACGTCACGGGCGATCTCGTTGGAGTGGATCTCCATGGTCTTGATCACGCCTTCCGGATTGATCACGAACGTGCCACGCAGGGCCATGCCGTCTTCCGGGATGTGCACGCCAAAGGCGTTGGTCAGCTGGTGGGTCGGGTCGCCAACCAGCGGGAACTGGGCCTTGCCAACGGCCGGCGAGGTTTCGTGCCAGATCTTGTGGGCGAAGTGCGAGTCGGTGGTGACGATGTAGACCTCGGCACCGGCCTTCTGGAACTCGGCGTAATGATCCGCCGCGTCTTCGATCTCGGTCGGGCAGTTGAACGTGAAAGCAGCCGGCATGAAGATCAGGACGGACCACTGGCCCTTCAGCGTGCTGTCGGAAACCTTGATGAACTCGCCATTCAAGTAAGCGTTGGCTTCGAACGGCTGGATCTGGGTGTTGATCAGGGACATGGATATTCCTCTTGGGTGAAGGGGACTGGGTGAATCGACAGGGCCTAGATTACCGGCTCCAATTCAATAAGGACAATCCATTGATCGCATCTATTCAATAGGCTTTGACTATCAAAATGGCCCGTCGTAAAGAGGCTCACTCCACCGGAGCGTCGGGAAAGCCTTGTCGCACGGCGCTCCTGAGGTCCAATGCCGGTTTGTTCGATAGGTCGCGCTTATTTCAGACCCCCACCTGCAGCTGAACGCGGTGGCCCGTCACCCAGGCCATGCAGGACAGGGTGGCGCTGGGTGAGCTGATTGCGTCGCAGCCGCTGGGCTAAGCTGCGCGCCCCTGCAGGTTGAGTCCGATGAGCGCGTCTTCCCCGGTTTCAGTACGTGATGTCCTTGCCGATGCCACCGCTCGGCTGTCCGGCCCGGATGCCCGGCACGAGGCGGAGCTGTTGCTGCTGCATACGCTGCAGTGCGCCCGCTCCTGGCTGTTCGCGCACGCAGCCGATGCGTTGGGTGATGCTGACCGCGCGCGGTTCAGCGCGCTGGTGGCGCGCCGCGCGGAGGGTGAGCCGGTGGCGTACCTGACCGGACGCCGTGGGTTCTGGACCTTGGATCTGGACGTTGACGGGGCGACCCTCATACCGCGTCCGGAAACCGAGCTGCTGGTCGAGCTGGCACTGGCGCGCTTGCCGTTGGACAGGCCACTGGAGGTGGCCGATCTGGGAACGGGAAGTGGCGCCATCGCCCTGGCCGTAGCCAGCGAGCGGCCGAACGCACGGGTGCTGGCGACCGACTTCAGTGAGGCGGCGTTGGCGGTGGCCGCCCGTAATGCCCAGCGCCATGCGTTGACCAAGGTGCGCTTTGCCCACGGATCCTGGCTGGTACCGCTGCAGGGCCAGCGCTTCGACCTGATCGCCAGCAACCCGCCTTACATCCGCAGCGACGATCCCCACCTGCAGCAGGGTGACCTGCGCTTCGAACCCGCCACCGCGCTGGCCTCCGGTGAAGATGGCCTGGCTGACATCCGGCTCCTCGTCGCCGGCGCCATGCAGCACCTGCACGCAGGTGGCTGGCTGCTGCTGGAACACGGCTGGGACCAGGGCGCGGCCATCCGCCTGCTGCTTCAGCAGGCAGGGTGGGACGCGGTGGAGACCGTACAGGACCTGGAGCAGCGCGACCGGGTCACGCTGGGTCGACGACCGGCCTAGAATGGAGGCTCTCCTGCCGCGCGCAGGGCACCACCATGGAGTTCCAAGCATGCGTACGCTGTACCCCGACATCGCCCCGTACGACCAGGGCACGCTGAAGGTCGATGACCGCCACACGCTTTATTTCGAACAGTGCGGCAACCCCGACGGCAAGCCGGTGGTACTGCTGCATGGCGGCCCCGGTGGCGGCTGCAGCGACAAGATGCGCCGTTTCCACGATCCGGCGAAGTACCGCATCATCCTGTTCGACCAGCGCGGCTCGGGCCGGTCCACGCCGCACGCCGATCTGGTGGACAACACCACCTGGGACCTGGTGGCGGACATCGAAAAACTGCGCGAGCACCTGTCCGTCGAGAAGTGGCAGGTGTTCGGCGGCAGCTGGGGTTCCACCCTGGCGCTGGCCTATGCGCAGACCCATCCGGACAAGGTAAGCGAGCTGGTGCTGCGCGGCATCTTCATGCTGCGTCGTTGGGAGCTGGAATGGTTCTATCAGGAAGGCGCGAACCGGCTGTTCCCGGATGCATGGGAGCACTACCTCAAGCCCATCCCCGCCGTTGAACGGCATGACCTGATCTCGGCGTTCCACCGCCGCCTGACCAGTGACGACGAAGCCACCCGGTTGGCGGCGGCCAAGGCGTGGAGCGTGTGGGAGGGTGCGACCAGCTTCCTCCACGTGGACGACGACTTCGTCAACAGCCACGAAGATCCGCAGTTCGCGCTGGCCTTCGCGCGCATCGAAAACCACTACTTCGTCAACGGTGGCTTCTTCGAGGTGGAAGACCAGCTGCTGCGCGATGCGCATCGCATTGCCGACATCCCGGGCGTGATCGTGCATGGCCGCTATGACGTGGTGTGCCCGCTGGCCAATGCCTGGGACCTGACCAAGGTGTGGCCGAAAGCCAAGCTGGAAATCACCCCGGCATCGGGGCACTCGGCGTTTGAAGCCGAGAACGTGGACGCGCTGGTGCGGGCAACGGATTCGTTCGCCTGAGCCAGCCGCGGTAGTGACGGCCGCTGGCCGTCAACGGATGCGGGTGAACCTGCATCCGGTTGGGTGACGGCACCTCGTCGTCACCCACCGGCCGTTCCCGTGTCACCACTCGCCGGCCAACAACGCATCAGCCAGCACCTTCAGCTTCGGTGACGCCTGCCGCGACGGCGGGTAGACCAGCGACAGCGCACGGCTGCGTCCTTCAAAGGGTTGCAGCACGCGCTGCAGCGTGCCGGCCGCCAAGGCATCGGCCACCGCGAAATCCATCACCTGCACGATACCCACACCGGCCACTGCCGCTTCCACCAGCGGGTCGCCGCTGTCGAACACCATCCGCGCCGGGGCGGTGAATTCGCGCAGCCGGCCGTCTTCGCGGAATTGCCAGTCGACCAGCCGTCCGCTGCGCAGGTTGCGCACGGCCAGGCACACGTGGTCATGCAGCGCATCGACGGTGGCGGGTGCGCCGTGCCGGGCGAGGTAACCGGGCGCGGCCACCGTGACCCAGTGCAGTGGACGCAGGGGGCGCGCGACCATGCGCACATCGCTGATCGGCCCGGTGCGCAGTGCGGCATCGAAGCCCTCGTCCACCAGATCGACCAGCCGATCGTTGAGCACCAGCTCGAACTGCAGCAGCGGATGCTCGGCCATCAGCCTGCCGGCCAGCGGCACCAGCACCTTGCGACCGAACATCGACGGCGCGGTGAGCTTGAGGATGCCGGAGGGCGTGCAGGGGCGGTCCCCCAAACGCCGCTCAGCGTCTTCCAGACCGGACAACAATGGCGTGCAATGTTCGACGAACTGACGGCCATCCGGGGTCAGGCTGACGTTGCGCGTGTTGCGGTTGAGCAGGCGCACGCCAAGCTCCGTTTCCAGCCGCCCGATCGCACGCGACAGCCCGGACTGACTGATGCCCAGCTGCCCCGCCGCCACGGTGAAGCTGCGGGCGTCGGCGACCTGCACCAGCATGCGCACGGCGTTGAGATCCATCGCTGACCTTTGATTGATGCCTGTATGCATTACAGAAATCGAAGTATCGGGGTTTCTTTGTCGAGCGTCATCAATGAGACTGCGCACCTTCCCGCAGTCTCCATCGGCATGAATCCACGTATCCCGCTGTTTCCGCCCCGTCTCGCGCTGACCCTGCTGGCCATGGCCCAGCTGATCATCGCGCTGGATGCCACGATCATCTTCGTCGCGTTGCATGAGATGGGCATCCAGCTGGCCATCAATGCGCAGCAGTTGCAGTGGATCGTCAGTGCCTACACCGTGGCGTTTGGCGGCTGCCTGTTGCTGGGAGGGCGGGCGGCGGATCTGCTGGGGCGTCGCCGCCTGTATCGCATCGGCATGGCGCTGTTCGCACTGGCCTCACTGGTCGGTGGGCTGAGCAGCAGCGCAGGCATGTTGATCGCGGCCCGCGCGGTGCAGGGCATCGGTGCGGCCCTGCTGTTCCCGGCCACGCTTTCACTGATCAACACGATCTACGCCGAGGGCGCGGCGCGCAACCGGGCGCTGGCGATCTGGAGCATGGCCAGCGCGGCGGGGCTCGCCCTGGGCACGTTGCTCGGCGGGGTGCTGACGCAGTTCTTTGGCTGGTCATCGGTGCTGCTGGTGATCGTGCCCGTCGCCGCGGCGTGCGCCGGGTTGGCGGGACGCTGGTTGCCGCAGGATGCGGCGGTGCCCTCGGGGCGCTCCTTCGACCTGGCCGGCTGCGCGACGGTGACCTTGGGCGGCAGCCTGCTGGTGACCACGCTGGTGCAGGGGCCCGAGTGGGGCTGGACGGCGCCGCTGACGCTTGCCTGCCTGCTGCTGTCGGTCGCCCTGCTGTGGGTCTTCGTGCAGATCGAGAAGCGCAGCCGCGATCCGTTGATGCAGTTCGCGCTGCTGCGGCTGCGCAGCCTGCGTGCGGCCATGCTGCTCACGATGTTGTTCATGAGCAGCTTCGGCGTGCAGTACTACTTCCTTGCGTTGTACTTCCAGGATGGCTACGGCTGGTCACCGCTGCAGGCCGGGTTGGCGTTCCTGCTGCCCACGCTGGTATGCACCTACGGCATCAGCGTGGCCGAACGCATGCTCAGCCGACGCTCGCCGCGGCAGGTGCTCGCGCTTGGCATGGGCGCGGGCGCGCTCGGCATCGCCGGCGTGGCGCTGGCCTTGCCGCATGGCCAGACCTACTGGGCACTGCTGCCGGGCATCGTGGTGCTCAGCCTGGGCCAAGGCATGACCTGGACGGCGATGTGGATTGTCGCGGGGCAGGGTGTGCCGGCCGCCCAGCAGGGCGTTGCATCGGGCATGGCGGCGACGGCGCAGCAGATCGGGGGCGCGCTGGGGCTGGCGGTGCTGGTGATGGTGGCCAACGCCGGCCGCACCGCGGGTGCCGCCGGTTCAAGTGTGGAGGCGCTGCAGGGCTTGATCAGTGCGCAGTACGGTGCAGCGCTGTTCGCGCTGCTGGGCGTGGCGGTGGCGTTGTGGCTGCGTCCGTCGCGATGACGGGATGATGGACGTGGGCCGTCATGGGACCCGCGGCTGACGGCCAGCGGCCGTCACTACCAAGGCCCCTGGCCGTCGTTGCCGAGGCATTGGATCAGCCGAGCAGTACCGGCTGCAGCGCGGTGAAAATGCGCGCCAGCCTGTCCGCCCATGCCTGCTGGCCGGTGGTATCGGCGATAAGGTCCTGGCGGATTTCCAGTTCCACGTGCAGCAGGCCCCGGCCTTCGCCATGCACAGGCACGGCGTAGTCGCTGGTGCTGCTCACCGCGTACGGCTGGTTGTCACCGACCACCAGGTCGTCCTCGTCGCGCAGCGCGTGCAACAGCGCATCGGCCATGCGCGTATCGCGGTGGTACAGCACGCCGGCATGCCATGGCCGCTCCACGCCGTTCATCCTGGGGGTGAAGCTGTGCATCATCACCAGCAGGGTCGGGCGCGATGCGGCGCGCCGCGCGTCCAGCTCGTCGTCGATGCGCGCATGGTATGGCGTGTGGATGGCATCGATGCGTTGTTGCCGCTCGGCGGCATACAGGGCCGCATTGCCCGGCACCACCGTGTGGTCGCTGGTTTCAGGCATCAGCGTGGGGGACGCCAGCGGGCGGTTGCAGTCGATCACCAGCCGCGAGTACGTCTGTTCGATGGCCCAGGCATCCAGCCGTTCGGACAGCGCACGGGTGGTGCCGGCGATGCCGATGTCCCAGCCGATGTGCCGGTCCAGCTCGGCCTGCGGCAGGCCCAGTGCACGCAATGCGTGCGGCACGCACTGGCCGGCGTGGTCGGCCAACAGCACGTACGGCGAGGTGCCCTGCGGGCGGTGGATGGCGAACACCGGCGGGTCGTCCGCGCCCAGCAGGGACGGCGCTTGGCGCAGATCGGCATCAGCCACGCGGGGTGCCATCCAGATGATGGTCGATCATCCACAGGCCCGCCCACAGCTTGGCATCCAGCTCGTAGCCTTCGCCGATCTTCTGCACCAGCCAGGCAGCGGCGTTGGCGCGTGGGATCTCATGCACGGTGATGTCCTCGCTGTCATCGCCGCCGCCGACACCCACCCGGCTCAGGCCGGTAGCGCGTACGAAGGCGATCTTCTCGCTGCTCGCGCCGGACGACGTCGGCCCGATCATCAGCACCTCGGCATGCTCGGCCGTCCAGCCGGTTTCTTCTTCCAGCTCGCGCACGGCGGACAGTTCAATGGATTCACCTGCGTCGATGTCACCGACCAGGCCGGCCGGCATTTCGATCGTCCTGGCTTGCAGGGGCACGCGGAACTGCTCGACGAACAGCACCGTGTCCTGCGGGGTGACCGCGATGATGATCGCAGCCAGGCCACCAGCGTGGGTACGCTCGCTGTATTCCCAGGTGCCGCGCACGACCATGCGCTGGTACCTGCCTTCGAAGACGACGCGAGGGGCTTCGGTGTTGCGCTGGCTCATGCGAACTCGCTCGATGTGGGATAAGGGGCTGGCGCGCTGGTGTCCCCGAGGCCAGCCACGGCGAACAGCCGCCGGCGGGTCAAGGGGCCGAAGCGCAGCGTGCTGCACAGGCCGTCAAGCAGCTGTGGATCCACCTCGTCGCGCAACAGGCCGCTGACCGTGCCGTCCAGTGGTGCATCCAGTGCGATGGTGGTCAGCTGCCGCCACAGCAGGGCGTGCTCGCGCTGCTCGCGCAGTCGCACCGCCATCTGGGCCGCGCCACGCAAACGCAGGAACGGCACTTCGTCCAGTCGCTCGTACAAGGCGTCCAGACTGCCGAAGTGGGCCAGCAGCACGGCGGCGGACTTGCTGCCCACGCCGGTGATGCCGGGAATGTTGTCGACCGCATCACCGCACAGCGCAAGGTAATCGGCGACCTGGTGCGCATGCACGCCCAGTCGGCCTTTGACGCCGTGCATGTCCCAGCGGACGTTGCGGGCGAAATCCCATTGCTCGTCCTGCTCCAGCAACAGCTGCGACAGGTCTTTGTCTGCGGAGATGATCAACCCGTGGTGGGTGCTGCGATGGGCGTGCAGGGCGCTGCCGATCAGGTCGTCGGCTTCGTAATCATGGTGCGCCATCACCGGCAGGCCGAGGGCCGCGCACAGGGCCTTGCAGTGGACGAACTGCCGGCGCAGGGCTTCCGGAGCCGGATCGCGGTTGGCCTTGTAGGCGGGATACAGCCGGTTGCGGTAGCCGTTGTCCAGCGCTTCGTCGAAGGCGATGGCGATGTGCTTGGGGCGCTGCCGCTCCAGCAGGTCCAGCAGGAAGCGCGAAAAACCGTGCACGGCGTTGGTGGGCCAGCCCTGCGCATCCTGGAACTCGTCCGGCATCGAATGCCAGGCGCGGAAGACGTAGATGCTGGCATCCACCAGATACAACGGCGCGCGCGGCCGCTGAGCCGTTGGCGTGCTCGACGGCAGCGGGTCATCGACCCGCTCGACAGCGCTCACGCCGTGCCCGTCCACTGCTGCAGCAGGGCCTGCGGATCGGGCCGGTCGCGTTCGGGGATCTCGGTTTTCGGGGTGCCGATATGGATGAAACCGGCGATCCCTTCTTCCTCGGTCAGTCCGAGATGGGCGTGCACGGCTGCGTCGAAGGCCATCCAGCCGGTCAGCCACTGGGCGCCGAAGCCCAGTGCCTGTGCGGCCTGCAGCAGGGCGAAGCAGACACAGCCGACCGTCATCAGCTGCTCCTCGGCCGGCACCTTTGCATCCGGGCGGATACGGCTGACGACGGTGATGACCAGCGGGGCATGGTTGAACCGTTGGCGGTCCTTCTCCAGCTGCGCGGACGACACCTGCGGGTCACGTTGCTGCGCACGTTCTACAAGGAATTCGCCCAGCGCCGCGCGTGCGTCGCCGTCGATCTGCAGGAAGCGGAAGGGCACGCGCTTGCCGTGGTCGGGCACACGGACGGCCGATTCGAGCATGCGCAGCACCGTGGCGGCGTCCGGGCCAGGCTCGCCCAGCTGGCGCGAAGGCACCGAACGGCGTGCATCGAGGGCGGTCAGGGCAGCAGAATCGGACATGCGGGGGCCAGTCAGTAAAGCGGAACCCTGAGTATAGCGACGTCATCTGGCGGGGCCGGGAAGGCAGTCAGCTACGGGCAAGGGTAGGGGGCGCCACCCCCGTGTGAACGGAGCCCGGAACCTGTGCTCCCAGTGCCTCGCGGCTTAATCATTCATCACAGGTCGCCGGGTATAGTGGCCTGCGTCAGTCGGCCCGTGCCGGCCTCCCCTTCCCAGTGACAGAATGTGATGTCCATCAGGCTCCATTTTCCCCGTGCCTGCGCCATGGCGCTCGCGCTGCAGCCCCTGCACCGCTTACGATACGTATGTTGTGAGTTGCCCGGTCGTGGGGTTTGGAAGTGAGGACTGATTCACTGTCTGCGGCGGGGCGGACGAC
Organism: Stenotrophomonas sp. CFBP 13725; assembly: GCF_014841935.1. Classification (NCBI taxonomy): domain Bacteria; kingdom Pseudomonadati; phylum Pseudomonadota; class Gammaproteobacteria; order Lysobacterales; family Lysobacteraceae; genus Stenotrophomonas; species Stenotrophomonas sp. CFBP 13725. The sequence continues at coordinate 155,866 of NZ_JACYUV010000003.1, forward strand.
GTACCATCGAGCAGTTGACGCCGGGGAGGCGTCAGCTGTCATGTCATCGCTGCAGCATCCAGTTTCGCCGAAGGTGGGGAGCCTTCACGCATGGTGACGCCCAGTCCGATGGGAACGCCGGGACGCGACGTGACCCAGCTCATGCTGGTGCGCGAAGCGACCCTGCCCGCGCTATCGCTTGCATTCACGACCGTGCTCGCACGGTTCGACGACGTGCTGTTCGACCGTGCCGCAACGGCCGGCTCCTCGCAGCTGTTGTTCCTGGATGGCATGCGCGAGCTGCGCCGACGGCGCGACGATATCGGCAATGGCTTCATCGCCCATCTGGAACGCAGCTGGGATGCCTTTGCTGCCGGTACACCGTTGTCGGCCGAGGTGACCTTGTCCGGGCAAGGCGACGAAGTGCTGAGCCTGGTGGGTGAGCATGAACTTGAATCGCGCTTGGCGGCGCGGCAGTTCGCGACCATCCTGTTGCGCGATTTCAAATCCGTGCTGGGCCGCCTTGATCGGCGGCTGGGTTTCATCGGCGGCGGTCTGGAGCTGGATGCGGATACCAATCCGATTAGCCCCGAACATCTGGGCGTTGCGGTGCACGAGGCGTTCGCCGACTGCGAGCTGGCTCCGGAAGTCCGCCTGGTCCTGATCAAGTTGTGCGAGCGCGATCTGCACGGCCCGGTGGGCAAGATCTACGAAAAGGTGGACGACCATCTGGTCAAGGCGGGGGTGATGCCGAACATGGCAACGCCACGCCGGCAGCCACAGCCGCCGCCGCGCCCGCAGCATGCCGCTGCCGCGCAAGGCATGCTGGATGACTTGGTGGAACACCGCCAGGCACCGGGCGCGGACGCCTATGAAGGGCAGGATGATGGCCAGGCCGCACCGGCGTGGGCGCAACGGTTCACGGACCGCTGGGCGCAGCAGCGCGGTTCGCTGCAGGGCATGCCGGGTGACGGTGAAAGTGGACCCTCGGGGCAGGGCGGCGAACAAGGCATGCTGCTGGATGCGTTGCATGAGTTGCTGCGCCAGACCCGCCACGTACGCGAGGACGCTACGTCCGCCGCACAGGTAGCGGTGGGGCAGCAGCGTCCGTTGAGCCAGCGCGAAATGATGTCGGTGCTCTCGCTGCTGCAGGCCACGCCCAGCGCCACCTTGCGCGCAGCCATCGGCGAAGACGGCGAGTCACTGGCGCAACGGTTGAAGAGCGAAGTGCTGTCCAACGCGACCCAGCTGGGCATGGACCCCAGCCAGGCCCGGTTGGACCCGCAGGACGAAGATGCGATCGATCTGGTCGGCATGCTGTTCGACGTCATGCTGGACGAACGTGAGTTGGAAGGCCGCTCACGCGAGCTGATCGGTCGCCTAGTGGTGCCGTTCGTGAAGGTCGCGATGCTGGACCGGCGCATGTTCGTGCAGAAGACCCACCCCGCGCGCAAGCTGCTCAACTCGCTGGCCGAGGCCTGCGAAGGCAATACCGGCGAAAGCCAGGCCGAGCGCGTGTTGATGGGCAAGGTCGAAGAGATCATTGAACGACTGGTCGCCGAGTTCAACGAGAACCTGGCGATCTTCCTCACCCTGGAAGAAGAATTCCGCGACTTCCTGGCCCAACACCGTCGGCGTATCGAGATCGCCGAGCGTCGTGCGGCGGAGACGCAGCGTGGCCAGGAGAAACTCGAACTGGCCCGTGCACGCTCCAGCGCCGAGCTGGATCGGCGCATCGCCGACGCGACGCTGCCGCAGGCGATCGCCGAGTTCCTGCGCCAGCCGTGGCAGCATCATCTGACCCTGGCGCTGCTGCGCGAGGGCGACGATGGGGCATCGGTGGCCGAAGCCCTGGCGCTGGCCGATGGGTTGCTGGATGAAGTCGCCGAGGCGCGGCGCAAGATCGTCGGCAAGCCGTGGTTGCAGGCTTGGCAACCGGCACTGGGGCGGGTGTTCACCAGCGTCGGCGTGCACGGTGACGGCGCGGCACGCGCGATCGATGCGCTGCATGACACGCTACAGAGCATCGCCGAGTCGCGTCCCGAGCTGGAGCGCGCGCTGCCGGATCTGCCGCAGGGCATGCTGCCGCCGCCGCCGCCCACCGACCCCACCTCTGCGGAAGTGACCGCATCGGTGGATGACGACAACTTCGACAATGCCGACGCCGATCGTTTCCGTCGCATGGAGATCGGTATCTGGCTGGACTTCATCGACAAGGACGGCAAGCTGCAGGCCGGCAAGCTGTCGTGGATCAGCCCGATCTCCCAGCGGCTGCTGTTCGTCAACCGCCGCGGCGTCCGCTTCTGCGTCGCCTCCCCGGAAGAACTGGCCGTCATGGTGCGCCTCGGCCGCCTGCGCCCGCACGTAGACAACGGCGCGTTCGACAGCGCCATGCAAGGCGTGATCGACCGCCTGGATCCCCAAGCCAACCGCACCGTGCATTGAAAAAAAAGGGGACGGAGGGGATTAAGTCGTAATCGGCCAAGCCGATTACGACTTAATCCCCTCCGTCCCCTTTTTCGTTCTTCGGACTGAGGTATGGTTCACGGACGTTCACGGTTTGGGTATGGCTTGATGCCATGCACGGCGGGTGGCTGCTCGCTGTAGGTTTACTCAATGGAGGGAGGACAAGGATGCTGGCTGCCCGATTCGCCCCGGCCTGTGTTGTGGCCATCGTGGGTTCATGCTTCTTTTGCAGCGAGGTTGCTGCGCAGGAAGTGATCAAGACGTGGCATGCGCAGATGAGCATGGGCCAGGTCAGAGCGACAGAGAGAGGGGTGCAGCAGGACGTCGAGGCCATACTCGCGCCCTATGCAGGCAACGGGCCTTTCTCTTGGGAGGTTCGTAAACAGACGGTCCTTGGCGCCAAGACGGTTTACGACTATCGCGTGAAGCCGGCTCCTGTCGTTGTCTCCGACTGGATGCACTCATGGAGCGAGCGCCCGCCGCTCGACAGCGAAGAAGCGATGCGCGCTGAAATCATCAGCGTCTTTGCCACGGACGGGTGCCCTGCGGCGAGTGCCTCGCCCGTTTCATGGGATGTTTCGGCAGGCGATGGTGCCGGCGCTGATGGCAGCAATACCCAGGAAGATGGAACGCTTGCGCTTGGGTTCTATACCAAGTCTGAAACTGGTCAGTGCAGTGCCGCCAGCAACACGCTGACCGTCACACGACGGCGTTCGGTGAAATGTCCGAACCCCAGTGTCATGCAGTGGCGTGAGGAGCTTGAAGCCTGTGGAATGCAGACGACATGGGACAATCCGGCATATGCCGCGATGTTCAGTTATTGGAGCAGCCCCCTTACCAATGAATGCAGTGTAGGCAATCCCTGCGATCCCACGACAGGTGACAAGTTCCAAACTGAGGACGACCTTTCCGTCAGCTGGCTGACATTTGAGCGCTACTACCACTCTCAAAGCAGTACGGTCGGTGGTGCCTTCGGTCCGGGTTGGACGCACTCGCACAACATCCGGCTCGCAATGGGCGTGGATACGACCACGATGCCTGCCGGGACCGAACTGAAGGTCGGCCTGGTCGAGGCGGATGGCAGCCACATCGCATTCGTCAAACAGGGCACGGAGTACGAGGCCAACGATGGCAGTGGTGGCCGTGTTTCACAGCAGGGGGCTGACTGGACGCTCCGGCGCCGCGATGAAGTCATGGTCTTCAACGCAGCGGGCCGACTGCAATGGCGCGAGTTCGAGGACGGCACTTGGCTTCAGTACACCCACGACGCGCGCGGCCGCTTGCTGGCCATTACGCATTCAACAGGGCGACAAGTAACGCTCCAGTACGCGCTGCCCGCGGACGATACGGTCATCTCGTCCCTCTCGATCAGTGGCGCCGTCGTCGTCTCCTATCTTTATGACAGCAACGACAAGTTGGTTTCGGCAAGCTACCCCGACAGTGGTGCGCGTACCTATCATTACGAGGACAGTCGTTTCCCGCAACACCTCACAGGCATAACGGCGGAGGATGGACAGCGATTCAGCTGGTTCGGCTATGACGAAAAGGGCCGGGTCACTTGCAGCCGGCATTCGGGCGACCGCACGCAGAGCGACGTCGGTGTGGATGGTGTCAAACTGGCCTATACCGCGACGGGCACCGTCGTGACCGATGCGCTCGGTCGGCAGTCGAACTTTGGGCTGACGGCCTCAGGCACCAGCGGTCTGCCGCGCAAGGTCAATGGCATCACCGATTCCCAGGGAAGCATCAGCCGAACTTACCTGCCGGAAACCACGGATTTCCGCAGACGCGTGCAGAGCGTCACGGACCGTCGCGGCACGGCGACCAGCCACCTGTATGCAGACATAAATGATCCCGCTACGGGTGCGGTGCAGAGCCACACGGTGACCGAAGCGGCGGGCCTGCCCGAGCAGCGCGTATCGACCACCCACGTGGCGGTCGGCAGCAATCGCGTCGTACTGCAGCGCGAAGCAAACCGCGAAACCCGTATTACGCGCAATGCGAGGATGCAGCCGGTCTCGATCACCGTGCAGGACCTTGTCAGCGGGCAGACGCGTGTGACCACCCTTGCCTACTGCGAAACGGTGGGAGACGATTGCCCGGAGATTGGCCTCCTGCGCAGCGTGGATGGGCCGCGCAGCGTCGTGGCCGACACCGTCACCTACGCGTACTACACCGCAGATGATGCCGGCTGCAGCAGCGCTGGTGCGTGCACATTCCGCAAAGGCGATCTGCGCAGCACCACCAACGGTCTCGGGCACAAGGTCGGCGTGCTGGCCTACGACGCGGCGGGACGCGTACTTTCCTCGCGGGACGCGAACAATGTAATCACCGACTATCGATACCATGCGCGTGGATGGCCGACGCAGGTGATCGTCCGTGGCGCAACCACGTCGGACGACCGGGTCACTTCGATCGCGTACTGGCCGACCGGCCAGGTCAAGCAGGTGAACCAGCCGGACGGCAGTGCCATCACCTACGAATACGATGCCGCGCAGCGTCTCACCGACATCGCCGACACGTCAGGAAACACACTGCACTATGTTCTGGATAATTCAGGAAATCGCCTGCAGGAGAAGGTGCTCGACGATGCAGGTACGCTTCGCCGCACGATGGCACGGGTGTACGACACGCTGGGCCAGCTGACCGCGCTCAAGGACGCGGGTAACTACGCTACGACCTATGGCTATGACGCCAACAGCAATCCGACCCTCGTCACCGACGCCTTGCTTCGCCCCAGCACGCAGGGCTTCGATGCGCTGAATCGTCTGGCGCGCTCGCTGCAGGACGGCGCGGGTGTCGCGGCCGAGACCCTGATGCAGTACGACGCGCTGGACAACGTTACGCGCGTCACCGATCCGAAGGGACTGCATACCAACTATCAGTACAACGGCTTCGGTGACCTGCTGGTCCTTTCCAGCCCGGACACGGGGAGCGCCACGATGACCGTCGATGCTGCAGGTAACATGGCGACGCGTACCGATGCGCGTGGCGTCACTGCGACCTATGGCTACGATGCGTTGAACCGCGTTACGTCCATCGCCTATCCCGACCCCATTCAAGACGTGGCGGTGCAGTACGACGTCGCACCGGCGGCATGCGCAACGACAGAGCGCTTCGCCATCGGTCGAGTTGGGCGCGTGGTTCACCCCGGTGGATCTACCCAGTATTGCCACGACCGCTTCGGTCAGGTGACCCGTAAGATCCAGACGATCAACAACGTCGCGACGACTCTGCGGTACACCTACGACAAGGCGGGACGGCTTGCCTCTGTGATCTATCCCGGTGGGGCGGTGGCCGACTACATGCGGGATGCGCAGGGCCGCGTCACCCAGGTAGGACTCAAGCGTGGAACTTTGGCTCGGCAGGTTCTGGTCAAGCAGGTGGGCCACGCGCCGTTCGGTCCCATCACCGGCTGGACCTATGGAAACGAACGTCGCCTGAACCGTCCGCATGATCAGGACTACAGGGTGAGCAGCGTCAGCGATGCGTCGACCGGTGGGCTCAAGCTCGGATTTGGATATGACGCAGTGGGTGCGCTTACCCAGCTGCGTGCCGGTGCATCCGGAAGCGTGCTCGCGACCTACAGCTACGACGGGATGGGGCGCCTGTTGCAGGCGGCGGATGCGGCGGGGATGCCGACGCATACGTACGGCTGGGACGCGACCGGCAACCGGTTACAGGCCGGCAGCGATGCCGGGACGCTGGCGTATCACTACCCGGCCTCCAGCCATCGTCTGACCAGTGTGGGTGGGCAGGCGCGGACGTATGACGCAGCGGGCAATACGACGCAGATGAACGGCCTGACCTACGCGTACAACAGTGCGGGCCGACTGGGGCAGGCCAAGCAGGGGAGCACGTCGCTGGGAATGTACCGCTATAACCACCGGGGCGAGCGCGTGCTGCGGCAGGCGGCCGGTAAGACCACCACGACGCTGTATGACGAATCAGGCCAGTGGCTGGGCGAATACAGCGCAAGCGGGGTGCCACTGCAACAGGTGGTGTGGCTGGAGAACTATCCGATTGCGGTGTTCAGTGAATCCAGCGGGGGTGTGCCGGCGCTGGGCTACGTGCAGCCGGATCACCTGGGCACGCCGCGGGTGATCATCGATGCGACGCGTAATGTGCCGGTGTGGGAGTGGAATCTGGCGGGTGAGGCGTTCGGCGCGGATGCTGCGAATGAGGATCCGGATGGGGATGGCGTCGCGTTTGGGTTTGCGCTGCGGTTCCCGGGGCAGCAGGCTACGCCGGAGAGCGGGCTGAACTACAACTACCAGCGGGATTATGATGCGGGGGTGGGGCGGTATGTGCAGAGTGATCCGATTGGGTTGGCGGGTGGAATCAACCCATACCTCTATGCAAGCGCTGATCCGCTCAGCCTGTTGGACCCGTTCGGCCTCAGATCACGTGATCTCGAGTACATCTACAAGCTATCAGGCGCGGTTCCGCCCACAATAGGGTCTCACCACTACGAAGTTTGGACTCCGCTCTGCTCGGGAGGGTGCACTAAGGCGCAAGCATTTGAAGCCGTGAAGAAATTCTCAGCGCCCGGTGCGCCTCCTGCCCTCGCAGGGACAAGGGATCTGCGACTGGAGGGTGATAATCCAATCCGGCAAACTGTGGATCAATGCAGCATGACCATTACCAATGCTACTTTGCCGGGTCATGTTTTTGGAGGTTCCGTGAATATATCAATAACTGAAAGGCGAGGCGTGATTGGTGCCCAAGTAGTTGGTTCGGGCGTGGGGGCGATGCCTGTAATGAATCAGCTGGCAGGGCCGCTCATATTCCAATATTTGGGCATGAGGGCGTCGTCAACTATAAATGATGCCGGGGTGCCGTAATGAAGGATTTTTTCACCAGGCGCAGAGTGGCATTGACGTTGCCCATCTTTCTCTGGTACGTGGCACTTTCCTACGGAATCGGCGCCTACAAGCGTGGGTCTGAAGCGGGCCTCATCAGCGGCATGCTAACCAGTCGCTCCGCCTTTTGGATAGGCCTACCTCTTGGGATGATTTTTCTTAACTGCTTGGTTTTCTGGTTTTCCAGGTTCATTAATAAGGTCATCCTGATTATTCTAATCATCGCGCAGTTCCCGCTGTTTGCAGCGTTTTTTTTCTACAGTTCTGGTGGGGTGTGACCGGCTGCTTAAGACTATTTCGTTTACAACGGCTTCGGTGACCTGCTGGTCCTTTCCAGCCCGGACACGGGGAGCATCACAATGACCCGAGATGCCGCAGGTAACATGGCGACGCGTACCGATGCGCGTGGCGTCACCGCGACCTATGGCTACGATGCGTTGAACCGCGTCACGTCCATCGCCTATCCCGATCCCATTCAAGACGTGGCGGTGCAGTACGACGTCGCACCCGCCGCATGTGCAGCGACAGAGCGCTTCGCCATCGGTCGGGTTGGGCGCGTGGTTCACCCCGGTGGATCTACCCAGTATTGCCACGACCGCTTCGGTCAGGTGACCCGTAAGATCCAGACGATCAACAACGTCGCGACGACTCTGCGGTACACCTACGACAAGGCGGGACGGCTTGCCTCTGTGATCTATCCCGGTGGGGCGGTGGCCGACTACATGCGGGATGCGCAGGGCCGCGTCACCCAGGAAGGACTCAAGCGTGGAACTTTGGCTCGGCAGGTTCTGGTCAAGCAGGTGGGCCATGCGCCGTTCGGTCCCATCACCGGCTGGACCTATGGAAACGAACGTCGCCTGAACCGTCCGCATGATCAGGACTACAGGGTGAGCAGCGTCAGCGATGCGTCGACGGGTGGGCTCAAGCTCGGATTTGGATATGACGCAGTGGGTGCGCTTACCCAGCTGCGTGCCGGTGCATCCGGAAGCGTGCTCGCGACCTACAGCTACGACGGGATGCGGCGCCTGTTGCAGGCGGCGGATGCGGCGGGGATGCCGACGCATACCTATGGCTGGGACGCGACCGGCAACCGGTCGCAGGCCGGCAGCAATGCAGGAACGCTGGCGTATCACTACCCGGCTACCAGCCATCGTCTGACCGGCGTGGGCGGTCTGGCGAGGACCTATGACGCTGCGGGCAACACAACGCAAATGAATGGTCTGACCTACGCCTACAACAGCGCAGGCCGACTGGGTCAGGTCAAGCAGGGGAGCACTTCGCTGGGAATCTACCGCTATAACCATCGGGGCGAGCGCGTGCTACGGCAGGCGGGTGGCAAAACCACCACGACGCTGTATGACGAATCCGGCCAATGGCTGGGTGAATACAGCGCAAGCGGGGTGCCACTGCAGCAGGTGGTGTGGCTGGAGAACTATCCGATTGCGGTGTTCAGTGAATCCAGCGCGGGTGTGCCGGCGCTGGGCTACGTGCAGCCGGATCACCTGGGCACACCACGGGTGATCATCGACGCGACGCGTAACGTGCCTGTGTGGGAGTGGGCGCTGACGGGTGAGGCGTTCGGGGCGGATGCTGCGAATGAGGATCCGGATGGGGATGGCGTCGCGTTTGGGTTTGCGCTGCGGTTCCCGGGGCAGCAGGCTACGCCGGAGAGCGGGCTGAACTACAACTACCAGCGGGATTATGATGCGGGGGTGGGGCGGTATGTGCAGAGTGATCCAATCGGGTTGGAAGGGGGGACGAATACGTATGGCTACGTCGCTGGAAGCCCGCTCGGGGCAATTGACTCCCTTGGACTGAAGACATGCCTGCTGACGACAGTCGGACATGGCGGTATTCGAGATCACGCAGCGGTCTACACGTCGCGCGGCGATGGTTCAGGCGGTCCTGCCCTATACGATCCTGCGGGAGCATATGGTGCCGCAACCGGGGGCGGAAGCGGTGGGATCGTCACCGGTGATGCTGCAAATATTGTGCAGTTTAGCAAGTTTCATGATGGGCAGAAGGTGGAGTCTTCTTGCAAAAGTACATCGCAAGCAGAAGAGGAGAATGTAATCTCCAACGCCATGGACCTTCCTTCTGCCGGCCCATTCGAATGCGCAATTATGTCGTCTTCCGCTTTGAGTGGGAATCCGTCGTTCCCTTATGTGGAGGCGGGAACATTCTTCCCAGGTAATTTGCTTAGGCAGCTGTTGAGGACTAAATGAGCGTACTCGTCTACGTTATGGGGTTTATAGGGTTGTTCGCGACAGGGGCGATCCCGCTGAGATCGTGGTTCGTCACTAAGGGGGCCGTGAACGAGGGGAGGCGCATTTACCTCTTCCTTGCGTTAATAATCGTCATCGCAGCTTTGGCTATAGATGTGGTTACCATTTCTAGAATTTTCATCTGCCTTACTCAGCCGTATTGCGGGCCTGGTGTGGCGAGTGGATGGATCTATCTGGCAATTCTGGGGTCGGCGTACATTTTGTTTGAGGTTGCAATATTGGTTTTGAAAACCGCGTTGCCGCCGAAGCCGCGTGGCTGACTACGTCGGGAGGTTGAATAAAATCCTTCAAGACGGCGTGTACTGGGGTCGAGATATGAAGCTGGCGATTTTGAGCTTGGCTTTGGCTGCCTTCGCCTTCGCCGTAGGCCTCCTTTTCATGTATAGCCACGCGGGGGTCGATGATAAATCCATCTACGCAGATATCCAGTCTGCGGAGGTCAATGGGCGGGGGATGGTTGGCACGGTTCTGTACCGCACCTCCAATGGACGTCGGGTTGCTGGTGTTGAGACTCGTGAAGGGAGCAGGGTGTGGATCTATCTGGGTGGTGTCGGTAAAGGTGGTGGACTATTGTCCGTTCCTGACATCAGGCGCTTCGTCGTGGAGTGCAGGCTCATTCGGGAGTTGATGCTCAGCCATCCTGTGCATCCCACTGTCGCGTCAGCCCTCAAGAATTCATGCGTCGAATAAGTGGGGCGGCGTGGCAGCGGAGATGCTGGGCGAAAGCCTTGGACTTGTGCTGATTCAAGGAGGATGGTGTAGATGTGCAACTTACAGGAGCAGGGAATGCGGAAGGCACAGGAATGCCTCAAGTCGGTTCGTACTTGCAGAAGAAAGGCGGGCGCGCGATGAAGTCGATGCTCAGCTCTCTCTTCTCGCGTCTGACTCCTCTATCCGATCTGGAGCGTTTGATTCTCGAAGAGGCGAAAGCGTGCCTGAGTCCCGAAACCGCTGTGCTGTGGCAGCGTCAGGTTGATGAAATAAACGATGTCCAGCGTGCAGTAGGGGGTGGCGGTATCGCGCTCCGACGAACACTGCGTGGAAAGCCGGTCTTCAATGAATCCATCGCATTCCCCAATAAAGCCGCCGCGCTGCACGTGGCAACGGTGGTGCTTCAGGTGGACGGCGGTTTTGCGCCCGTGAATGCCTTCGTAAGCAGCTCCGAGGGGTTTCTTTCTTCGATCGTCTACGAGGGGAACGCGGCGTATCTCGAGCAATTGTCCAAGGCGAAGCAGGCGTTTGAGATCAGCGTTGAAGCGCACTGCATCAACGATCCAAGTGTTGTCTGAGGCAGAGGCACGGGGTGGCGGGGGATAGAAGAGCGGTGGAAGCCGCTGGAGCGTCTGCCGCTTCGCTCGCCGGGCGTGGCTCGGCGCTACCCCCACCCCGATGCGCGCGCTACCATCGGGATTCATTCTTCGGCGGGGAATCGCATGTCCGTAGCGTTGCTGGGCGTCAAGGAAACCGCAGCAGGCGAGCGGCGGGTCGCGCTCACGCCGGAGACAACCAAGAAACTCGTGGCCCGGGGCGCAACCGTCTGGTTCGAACCGGGTGCGGGGGTGGCGGCGGGATTCACCGATCAGGCGTATCTGGATGCGGGCGCGCTCAGCGTGGACGACAGCCGGTGGGCGGAAATCGATGTGCTGCTGTGCGTGCAGGCGCCGGACGCGACCAGGCTGCAGCGCCTGAAGTCCGGAGCCAGCGTGGTCGGTCTGTTGAATCCGGCGCGCGATGCAGGTCTGGCGGATCTGGTGGCACAGCCCGGTCTGCACCTCTTCCCGCTGCAGCAGTTGCCACGCACCTCGCGCGCGCAATCGATGGATGTGTTGAGTTCGCAGGCGGGCATGGCCGGCTACAAGGCGGCGCTGATCGCGGCACAGCGTGCGCCGCGCTTCTTCCCGATGCTGACCACGGCCGCCGGCACGGTGCGCCCGGCGAAGGTGCTGGTGGTGGGGGCGGGCGTGGCGGGCCTGCAGGCGATTGCCACCGCGCGTCGGCTGGGGGCGCAGGTTGAAGGCTTCGACGTGCGGCCGGAAACGCGTGAGCAGATCCAGTCGCTGGGTGCACGTTTTCTGGATCTCGGGGTCAGTGCGGCGGGCGAGGGCGGTTACGCGCGTGCGCTGACCGATGAAGAACGCGCGCTGCAGCAGCAGCGCTTGGCCGACCATCTGCGTGGCGTGGATGTGGTGATCTGCACGGCGGCGGTGCCGGGACGGACGGCGCCGGTGATCCTGAGCCAGGCGATGGTGGAAGGGATGGCCCCTGGCAGTGTGATCGTGGACCTGGCAGCGGAGAGCGGTGGCAACTGCGCGCTGACGGTGCCGGGTGAGTGCATCGAGCACGGAGGGGTGATGGTGGATGGGCCGCTGAACCTGGCCAGCCTCGGCGCCACGCATGCCAGTGAGATGTACGCGCGGAATGTGCTGAACTTTGTCAGCCTGTTCGTGCAGGAGGGTGAGGTCCGGTTCGATTGGGACGATGAGCTGCTGGCAAAGACGCGCTGGGTGGCGGCTGGCTGACGGCGCGGTGCCCGGGAGAGCAGCCGACTGAAGTCGGCTCTACCGAGCAGAGGCGAGCAGAGCCGAGCCGAGCAGAGCAGAGCCGAGCAGAGCAGAGCCGAGCAGAGCAGAGCCGAGCAGAGGCGAGCAGAGCCGAGCCGAGCCGAGCCGAGCAGAGCCGAGCCGAGCCGAGCAGAGCCGAGCCGAGCCGAGCCGAGCCGAGCCGAGCCGAGCAGAGCCGAGCCGAGCAGAGCAGAGCAGAGCGGAGCAGAGCAGAGCAGAGCGGAGCAGAGCGGAGCAGAGCGGAGCAGAGCAGAGCGGAGCAGAGCAGAGCAGAGCAGAGCCGAGCGGAGCAGAGCAGAGCAGAGCAGAGCAGAGCCGAGCAGGGCCGAGCCGAGCAGATCAGAGCCCTGCGAGCCAAGCCAGGCCAAGCCTGGCCAAGCCTGGCCCAGGACACGTCAGGTCAGTCGCGGTTGCGCGGGGGCGGCGGGTTGTCCCGCACCCATTGCTGGCGCTGGTCCTGGGTCATGCTGCCCCAACGGGTGCGCAGTTCGGCGCGCTGCTCGGGCGTCATGCCGCGCATCTTGCCGAACAGGGCGCGGGCCTGCTCGCGTTGCTGCGGACTCATGCCGTCGAAGCGACGCATGCCTTTGCGGGCCTGATCGCGCTGGTCGGGCGTCATCGCCTGCCAGCGTTGGCCGTGGTTGAGCATGCGTTGGCGCTGGTCGGGCGGAGCGCTGTTCCAGCGATCACGTAGCGGCGCCACCAGCGCATCGCGCTGGGCAGGGCTCAGCTGTTCCCATGCAGGTGGCGCAGTCTGCGCCGATACCGTCGCGCTGGCCGTCATCATCAGCAGGGCGGCGAGCAGGAAAGAAGGGGAGGGCATCTTCATCGGTTCACTCCATCGCCAGGTCGGTGTTGCCCAGCCACAGGTAGAGGTCGGGGTTTTCATCCAGTGCGCCGCCATCGCTTTCCAGCGCCGCCACCATCGGCGCAACCGTAGAGGAAGGCGCCTCACGCATCTGCAGGCTGAGGCCGATACCCAGCGCGGCGACCCCCGCGAATGCGGTGGCCATCCACCACGCGGGGCTGCGCCGCGACGGGGCCGTGGCGTGCCGTGCGCTGCGAAGGCGGGCCAACGTGGCAGGCGACAGCGCTTGCACGGCATGCTGGTGCAGCGCGTGCAACTGGTTGTCGGGGGGCAGGGTGCGGCTCACGTCGGGTTCTCCATCAGGATTCTCAGCGCGTCGCGGGCGCGCGCCAAGTGGGTTTTTACGGCGCCTTCGCTGCAGCCCATGGCGCGCGCGGTGGTAGCGCCGTCCAGATCCTGCAGCACGCGCAGCGTAAAGGCTTCACGCTGGCGGGCCGGCAACAGGCGCAGCGCCTGCACCAGCGCTTCGTACTGCGCGCGCTGCGCATGCACTTCGGCGGGGCCGGGCCCTTCGTCGGCCCAATCCACCGGCTCGCCTTGGCTATCCACGTTGTCGCGCCAGAACGGCAGGCGGAAGCGGCGCCGGCGCTGCATGTCGATCACGCGGCGACGCAGGATGCTCCAGAACAGCGGTGGCCATTCGGCGGCCGGCCTGTCGCGGTAGTCCAGCATGCGCATGAGGCTGTCCTGCACCGCGTCCAGGGCATCTTCGCGCTGGCGCAGGCCGGCCTCGGCGAAGCGGAACGCACGCGGCCCCACACTGGCCAGGAAAGCGTCCAGCGAAGCAGGTGGCGCAGCAGCGGTGGCAGCAAGCGGACTCACCAGCACAGGGTACGGGTCCTTCATGGGGCGTACCAAGAACAACGCGCGGGCAGCGGCAAGGTTGACCGCAGGCCGCACGCGGTTCAGCGCGTGGTTATGATGGGGCTACATCACAGAGCGGGAGCGTTGCCGGTGAGTGACGGATTCGTAGCGCTGTACATCTTCATGCTGGCGGCCATCGCCGGCCACGTCATCATCTCGCGGGTGCCGGTGATCCTGCATACGCCGTTGATGTCCGGGTCGAACTTCATCCACGGCATCGTGTTGATCGGTGCGATGGTGGTGCTGGGGCATGCCCAGACGCCGCTGGAGAAGATCCTCGGTTTCCTGGCGGTCGTGCTGGGTGCCGGCAATGCGGCCGGCGGCTATGTGGTCACCGCGCGCATGCTGGAAATGTTCAAGCCGAGCGTCAAGCCGGCCGACACCGACGCCAGCAAGGAGTCGCAGTCGTGAACATCAGTACCCCTGAGCTGCTCGACTGGCTGGTCAAGGCCAGCTACCTCGTCGCTGCCACCCTGTTCCTGCTCGGCCTGCAGCGCATGGCATCGCCGGTGACCGCGCGCAGCGGCATCCGCTGGGCGGGCGTGGGCATGCTGCTGGCCACGGTGGCGACGTTCTTCCTGCCCGAGCTGCACAACATCCCGCTGATCCTGGTTGCGCTGGCGTTGGGGGGCGGGCTGGCGTGGTGGTCGGCTGGCAAGGTCGCCATCACCGACATGCCGCAGATGGTGGCGCTGTACAACGGCATGGGCGGTGGCTCGGCCGCGGCCATCGGCGCGGTGGAGCTGCTGCGCTGGTCAGCGCTGGCCAACCGCGATACCACGCACTGGAGCGCGCAGGCGCTGGCCGATCTGGCCGCGCGCCAGCCGTCGGCAATGGTCATCGCCTTGGCGGTGACCGGTGCGGCGATCGGCGCGGTGTCGCTGTCCGGTTCAGTGATTGCCTGGGCGAAGCTGGACGGTCGCCTGGACAAGCGGGTCACCTGGCCGGGGCAGCAGGCGCTGAACCTGATCGTGGCGCTGGCCGTGGTGATCCTGGGCATCGTGGCAGCGACCACGCTGAGCAGCTGGGCGATCGTGGCCTTCTTCGTGCTGGCGCTCGCACTGGGCGTTCTGATGACGCTGCCGATCGGCGGCGCGGACATGCCGGTGGTGATCTCGCTGTACAACGCGTTCACCGGCCTGGCGGTGTCCTTTGAAGGGTATGTGCTGGGCAACGAAGCCCTGATCATTGCGGGCATGATGGTCGGCGCGGCCGGCATCCTGCTGACGCGGTTGATGGCCAAGGCCATGAACCGGCCGATCAGCAACGTGCTGTTCTCCAACTTCGGCGGCAACGCCGGGGGTGAGGCGCAGGAAATCACCGGCGCGCAGAAGCCGATCGATGCATCGGACGTGGCGGCGATGATGGCCTATGCCGAACGGGTGGTGGTGGTGCCGGGGTATGGCATGGCGGTGGCGCAGGCCCAGCACAAGATCTGGGAACTGGCGCAGCGGCTGATCGCACGCGGCGTGAAAGTGAAATTCGCCATTCATCCGGTCGCTGGCCGCATGCCCGGCCACATGAACGTGCTGCTGGCCGAAGCCGGTGTGCCGTACGACCTGATCGCGGACATGGATGACATCAATCCCGAGTTCCCCAACACCGATGTGGTGCTAGTGATCGGCGCCAACGACGTGGTGAACCCGGTGGCGCGCACCGATCCGGCAAGCCCGATCTACGGCATGCCGATCCTGGACGTGGTGAACGCGCGCAACGTGGTGGTGATCAAACGCGGCCGTGGGACGGGGTTTGCGGGGATCGAGAATGCGCTGTTCTATGCGGACAACACGCGGATGCTGTACGGCGATGGCGCAGCGGCGGCGAGCAGCCTGGTCAGCGAATTGAAGGCGCTGGATGGCGGGCACTAAGGGCCCGGAACCGCCCGGCGGTCAGCAAGTCCGGTAGCGCCGAGCCGTGCTCGGCGGAACGTGTCCGGTAGCCGGGGAAAACCGCCCCCGCGTCAGCGGCGGCCGCGCGCGCCCAGCCAGGCGCCGAGCAGCATCGCGACCGGCAGCCACGCCCAGTCCATCACCTCGTTGGCCAGGGTGATCAGGGTCCAGGCCAGGTGAGGTCCCATCCGCAGGGCGGACGCTACCGGTGCCAGGCCCATCGAGCCACCCAGCCAGGCGCTGGCGATGCACCACCACGCCAATGCAGTCACCAGCAACGTGCCGACGGTCACCAGGACGGCGCGCAACGCGCCGCCGCGCAGCGTGCCGAGCTGCAACATGAACACCAGGTCCAAGGCGACCAGCACGGCCATCCAGCCCATCTGGCGGCCGGTCAACAGGGCCAGGAACACCCAGGCCAGCAGGGCGGTGCCGGCCCCGAGCAGATACATCAGGGGCCAGAGCCAGGTTACGGTCCTGGTGCGTACAGCAGCAGAGTGCATGCGGATTTCCCGTTGGTAGCCAACAGGATACTGGGTTTGCCGCAGTGCACGGGCGGGCGCCGGGCCGCTGGGCTAAAATGTCGGCTTGCGCGGCACGTCCGCAGCCCCCACATCGAGCCTCATGTACTCCCGCAGCAGTGAACCAGTCCACTTCGAACGCGACTGCGAGGCCGTCATGGTCCCGCAGGGCGAAACGGTGACCCTGCCCGCCGGCAGCTATGGCTACATCACCCAGGCCCTGGGTGGCAGCTATACGGTGTTCGTCGAAGGCAATCTTTTCCGCATCGCCGGCAAGGATGGCGATGCCATCGGCAAGGAAGCCCCCGCTCCGCTGGAGCTGCCTGACGACGCCAGCGATGAACAGGTCGAACAGCTGGTGTGGCAGCAGCTGCGCACCTGCTTCGATCCGGAGATCCCGTTCAACATCGTGGATCTGGGTCTGGTCTACGAAGTGGACCTGAAGCACCTGGACGACGGCCGCCGCGAGGTGGACGTCAAGATGACCCTGACCGCACCCGGCTGCGGCATGGGCGACATCCTGGTCGATGACGTGCGCAGCAAGCTGGAAATCATTCCGACCGTGGCGCAGGCCGACGTGGAGCTGGTGTTCGACCCGCCATGGGGCCGCCACATGATGTCCGAGTCGGCGCGTCTGGAAACCGGCATGCTCTGACCCGACCGTACCCCGCCCGCGTGGTGGAATCCCGGCAACAACCGCAACCAGAACAGGAAACATCCGGTGTCCCAGTCCAACCTCAGCTTCGACGTCACCCGCTCGGCCCACCCGCGCAGCGCCGATGAGCGCGCCGCCATTCTGGAAAAGCCGGGTTTCGGCCTGCACTTCACCGACCACATGGTGGAAGTGCGCTGGGACAAGGACACCGGCTGGCACAACGCCAATGTGCGTCCGTATGGCCCGCTGCTGCTGGATCCGGCTGCCGCCGTGCTGCATTACGGTCAGGAGATCTTCGAGGGCATCAAGGCGTACCGCCATGCCGACGGCTCGGTGTGGACCTTCCGCCCCGACGCCAATGGTCGCCGCCTGCAGCGCTCGGCGCAGCGCCTGGCGCTGCCGGAGCTGCCGGTCGACATCTTCGTTGAATCATTGAAACAGCTGGTGGCGCTGGACAAGGACTGGGTGCCGTCGGCCGACGAATCCAGCCTGTACTTCCGTCCGTTCATGATCGGCGACGAGGCCTTCCTCGGCGTGCGCGGTGCACACAAGGCCGGCTACTACGTGATTGCCAGCCCGGCCGGCCCGTACTTCGCCAAGGGTGTGGCACCGGTAGCCATCTGGTTGTCCACCGAGTACGCGCGTGCGGCCAAGGGCGGCACCGGCGCCGCCAAGTGCGGCGGCAACTACGCCGCTTCGCTGCTGCCGCAGCAGAAGGCGCAGGCACAGGGTTGTTCGCAGGTGCTGTTCCTGGACCCGACCGAAGGCAAGTACCTGGAAGAGCTGGGCGGCATGAACGTCTTCCTGGTCTACAAGGACGGCACCCTGGTGACCCCGCAGCTGTCGGGCAGCATCCTGGAAGGCATTACCCGCGAAAGCATCCTGCAGCTGGCGCGCGACCGTGGCATGAAGGTCGTGGAGCGCAAGGTCAGCATCGACGAGTGGAAGCAGGGCGTGGCCTCTGGTGAGATCACCGAGGTGTTCGCCTGCGGTACCGCTGCGGTGGTGACGCCGATCGGCCAGTTGAAGGGTGAAGGCTTTGAAGTGGGCGACATCACCGCACCGGCCGGTGAAGTGACGCTGTCACTTCGCAAAGAGCTGACCGACATCCAGTACGGTCGCTTGCCGGACCGCCATGGCTGGTTGGTCAAGCTGGCCTGATGGACTGACGGGACCCGTTCGCCGAGCATGGCTCGGCGCGACCGGTACCGCGCGCCGCCACGGTAGCGCCGAGCCACGCTCGGCGGCCTGCATCCGAAAGCCCGTTCACGCAACGGGCTTTTTGTTGTCCGCAAGGTCACGGCGGGGCAGGCCAAGGACAGTCCGCGATTGTTAACTACAGGTGAAATTTCCTTCACCTTTACAAATTTTACACACCAAAAGTCTCATTTCAGACATTTCATGTCCCTGAAGTGGGGCTGAAACATTGTCGTGAATGGCTCGAAACGACTAGCTTCGAGACGTGGGCAGTGCACGGGGGGCTGCCCGCTCCGGTCATCGGTTCCCGCCATTGTGGTACAGCCTGCGGACCTGACCGGCCATCGCCGAATCCGGCATCCATGCCAGAACAGAAAAGGAAATCCGATGTCCCAGGTTTCGCAACCGCGTTTGCGTCAGCGTGCATTGGTCGTGATGGGAGTGTCCGTGCTTGGCTCCCTGCTCCTCGTCACCCCGGCCTTCGCCGGCGATGTCCATCTCAGCGGGCTGGCCTCCGCCCCCAGCCATAAGCAGTTCATCGTGAAATATCGCGAGGGCAGCGCGCCGCTGGCTACGCGCACCGCGCTGGCCACCTCGCTCAAGACGGCGGCCACTGGCCTGAATGTCAGCCAGGGCCGGGCGCTGGGGCTGCAGGAAGTGCGTCGATTGGCCATCGGCCCAACCGTCGTGCGTGCCGACCAGGCACTGGATGCCGCGCAGGCTGAGCTGCTGATGCGCAAGCTTGCCGCCGACCCCAACGTGGAATACGTGGAAGTCGACCAGATCATGCGCCCGACGCTGGTGCCCAACGATGCGCGGCTCGGCGAGCAGTGGGGCTTCGGCACCTCCAATGCCTCCATCAACGTGCGCCCAGCCTGGGACAAGGCCACCGGCACCGGGGTGGTCGTGGCGGTGATCGATACCGGCATCACCAACCATCCGGACCTCAATGCCAATATCCTGCCCGGCTATGACTTCATCAGCGATGCGGCGATGGCGCGCGACGGCGGCGGCCGCGACAGCAACGCCAACGACGAGGGTGACTGGTACGCGGCCAATGAGTGCGGCGCGGGCTACCCGGCCTCCAATTCAAGCTGGCATGGCACCCACGTGGCCGGCACCGTTGCGGCGGTGACCAACAACAGCACCGGGGTGGCAGGCACGGCCTTCAATGCGAAGGTGGTTCCGGTGCGTGTGCTGGGCAAGTGCGGCGGCTACACCTCCGATATCGCCGATGCCATTGTCTGGGCCTCGGGCGGTACCGTCAGCGGTGTGCCGGCCAACGCCAACCCGGCAGAAGTGATCAACATGTCACTCGGCGGGGGCGGCAGCTGCTCTACCACCTACCAGAACGCGATCAACGGCGCGGTCGGTCGGGGCACCACGGTGGTGGTTGCTGCAGGCAACGACGCCGTCAACGTCTCTTCGGCGGTGCCGGCGAACTGCGCCAACGTGATCGCGGTGGCCGCGACCACCAGCACCGGCGCGAAGGCCAGCTTCTCCAACTTTGGTGCCGGCATCGATATTTCCGCGCCGGGCCAAGGCATCCTGTCCACGCTCAATACTGGCACCACCGTGCCGGCCAGCCCCACCTACGCGTCGTATAACGGCACGTCGATGGCGGCCCCGCACGTGGCCGGCGTGGTCGCGCTGATGCAGTCCGTCGCCCCGACGCCGCTGTCGCCGGCGCAGGTGGAAACCATCATCAAAAACACCGCGCGTGCGTTGCCCGGCGCCTGCTCCGGCGGCTGCGGTGCAGGCATCATCAACGCCGATGCGGCGGTCACCGCTGCACTGGGTGGCGGTGGCGGCAATCCGAATCCGGGCACCGGCACCGTGCTGCAGAACAACGTGGCGGTGAGCAGTCTGTCGGCCGCATCGGGCGCGGCACTGAACTACACCGTGACCGTGCCCAGCGGTGCCACGCAGTTGCGGGTGGCGATCAGTGGCGGCAGCGGCGATGCGGATCTGTACGTCCGCCAAGGCAGTGCGCCGACCGACACCGTGTACACCTGCCGGCCGTACCTGAGCGGCAACAATGAAACCTGCACCATCAACAGCCCCGCAGCCGGGACTTGGCATGTGCGGATCAAGGCCTACAGCACCTTCTCCGGGCTGACGGTGCGCGCGCAGTACTGATCCGTTCCTGTCTGGAAAAAACGTCGTTGACGCCCCGGCCTGTCCGGGGCGTTTTTTGTGGGTGGCACGACATCGGAGGGGGCATGGCGCCATGCCCCGGTGGGCCGACACGCAGAAGCCTGATATCCGCTGCAGGCGTGCGGGCAGAGCATGGAGACCCCACCCAACAACGACGGAACATGACCATGAAACTACCTTCCAAGAAAACGGTGCTGTCCCTTGTCATCTCCAGCCTGCTGGCGGCTGCGTGCAGCGCATCGGCCGTTGCTGGCGATGTGGATACAAGCGGCCTGGAGCAGCCGGAGCCTCAACAGCAGTTCATCGTCCACCTGCGCGGAGGACGCTCACTGCAGCACAGTGAAAGCACGATGCGGGCGGCACTGGACCGTGCCGGATCGCGCCTGCACGTGGGAACCGGGGACATGCGGGTGCTGCGGCAGATGGCCGCCGGGCCCATGGTGGTGCGTGCCGAGCGGGCACTGGATCGTGCCGAGGCCGGCGCATGGATGGCGGCGCTGGCCCGTGATCCTGACGTGGACCATGTGCAGGTGGACCGCATCCTGCAGCCCGCGCTGGATCCCAACGACACGCGTCTGAACGAGCAGTGGGGTTTCTCCAACAGCAACGCATCACTCAACGTCCGCCAGGCCTGGGACAAGGCGACCGGCGCCGGGCAGGTGGTGGCGATCATCGATACCGGACGCACCCGGCATCCGGAGCTGGACGCCAATACGCTCCCCGGATACGACTTCATCAGCAGTCCGAGCATGGCAGGCGACGGCAATGGCCGCGACGACAACCCGGATGACGTCGGCGACAGTCAGTGGGGCTCGCCGTCCAGCTGGCATGGAACCCACGTCGCCGGCACCGTGGCCGCGGCCACCAACAACGGGCAAGGCGTCGCCGGAACGGCGTTCGACGCCAAGCTGGTGCACGTCCGCGTCCTCGGCAAGGGCGGCGGGTACACGTCGGACATCGCCGATGGCATGGTCTGGGCCGCAGGGGGCACCGTCAATGGCGTTCCGCGCAATGCAAACCCCGCCAAGGTGTTGAACCTGTCGCTGGGCGGGCAGGGGGCCTGCGATCGTGCTTGGCAGGCTGCCGTGGACGCCGCGATCCGGAACGGGGCAACCGTCGTTGTAGCGGCAGGAAACAGCAATGCGGACGTATCACGGTTCACTCCGGCCAGCTGCCGCGGCGTGGTAGCGGTAGCGGCCACGACCTCGCGCGGTGCCCGCGCCAGTTTCTCCAACTATGGCGCGGGGATCACCTTGGCGGCGCCCGGGGAGGGCATCCTCTCCACGCTCAATACCGGCACCACGACACCGGAGGGGCCGGGCTACGCGGTCTACAACGGCACCTCGATGGCAGCTCCGCACGTTGCCGGTGTGGTGGCGCTGATGCAATCGGCGGCTGATGGCAAGCTTACCCCTGACCAGGTCGTTGGCATTCTCAAGACGACGGCACGGCCGCTGCCGGGAGCCTGCAGTCAAGGCTGCGGTGCCGGTATCGCCAACGCGAAGGGTGCAGTAGACAGCGCGCTGGAAGCCGCTACCCGCTAGCCGCTGAAGCGTTGCGGTGGGCTGTAGCGGTTGATGAGGGGGTGACGGACGCGATCCGTCACCGCCGTGCCTCTCCAGGAAAATCTCAGGCCGCTTCGAAGCGGTTTTCCGCCACGTTCTTGCGCACGCTCTGCGGATCCCAGATGCGGCCGTTCATCGCGATGTAGACGCCATGGGGCATGGACTGCACCGCGCCGATCGCGCAACCGATGTTGAACTCTGCGTCCGACCCGCGGAAGCGGGCCGGGCTCAGTGCACCGGTCATCACGATGGTCTTGTCCGCAATGGTGGCCAGCACCTTGCCGGTGGCCACCATGGAATCGGTGCCGTGGGTGACCAGCACGTGCCGGGTAGGCTGCGCGGCGATGGTCGCGCGGATCAGCTCGCGGTCGTCGTCACTGATGTGCAGCGAGTCCTTGCGCAGGATCGGGATGACATTGAAGCGGAACGTCACGCCCAGCTCGCGCAGGATCATGCCGATCTGCGGATCGCCGATCTGGTAATCCGACTTGTCATCGAAATAGATCTTGTCGATCGTGCCACCGGTGGTGACGATCAGGAGGTCTTCCATCATGGGTAGGTCTTCGGCGCCTGGAACGGCAGTGCGGGAACAGGAAACAGGATGATACCGGGCGCGACGGGGCGCGTCAGGGACGACGCCGACTGAACCGGGCACGCAGCCCGGGCAGGCTGGCGGCGAAGATGACCAGCAGTGAAAGCAGGATCGCGACCAGCGCCAGCACCCGGGTTTCGGGGTGGCTCCAGGCACTCATCACCCCATGGCTGAACCAGCCCAGGGCGAGTACGGACGACCAGAAGCCGGCCTTGCGCCACCCCAGGCGCAGGGCGATGGCCAATGCCAGCGGCGGGGCGGTGAACACCAATTGCGCCGCCAGCCAATGGCGGTCGTTGATGAACCAGCTGGCATACAGGGCGGCCAAGCCCATCAGCGCCAGCAGCAGGACGATGCGGGCCATCGAGGCGCCCATCATGCCAGCCGCCGCGCGATATCGGCGACACGGCGCCCGAGTGCCCTGGCCAGGATCGCTTCATCCTCGCTGGGCTGCGGATCATCATTGCTGCCGGCCACATGGCTGGCGCCGTAAGGCGTGCCACCGGACGTGGTGTGGCTGAGTGCCGCCTCGGTGAAGGGAATGCCGACGATCAGGCAACCGTGGTGCAGCAGCGGCAACTGCATCGACAGCAGCGTGGATTCCTGCCCCCCGTGCATCGATGCCGTTGACGTGAACACACCGGCCGGCTTGCCGGCCAACGTCCCGTTGACCCACTCCGCGCCCAGCGTATCCAGAAAGTACTTCACTGGGGCGGCCATGTTGCCGAAGCGGGTAGGGCTGCCGAGCAGCAGGCCGTCGCATTCGACGAGGTCGGCGATGCTCACATAAGGGGCGCCCTCTTCGGGCACCGGCGGGCGCGCGGTCTCGGTCACCGGTGCCACGGCCGGTACCGTGCGCAGCCGCGCGCTCATGCCGGCGACCTCGCCGATGCCCCGCGCTATCTGCCGCGCCAGCCGTGCCACCGAACCGCCTCGGCTGTAGTAGAGCACCAGGATCTCGCCCATCATCGACCCGCTTTTTCGTTCAGGAGACGTCAGTATGGCTATCCTGCGCCCATCCTGCATCGGGTACCCTTGCGCCGATGGAACCCTTGAATACGCTCAACCTGTGGATGGAACGCGTTCGCGACCGTCCGCGTGCTGCAAGCTTCGGTCGCTTCCTGTGGCGTCGCTTCCTCGATGACCGCCTGTTCCAGGCCGCCGCTGCGCTGGCCTACACGACGGTGTTCGCGCTGGTGCCCTTGGCCATCGTCGTGTTCGGCGTGCTGTCGGCGTTCCCGGTCTTCGACCGCTGGAGCGATCAGCTCAGTGACTATGTGTTTTCCAACTTCGTGCCCAGTGCGGCGCGTGCGGCAGAGGGCTACCTGCGCCAATTCAGCGCCAGTGCCGGGCAGCTGACCGCGGCCGGCTTCATCGCCTTGGTCATTTCACTGTTGATCACCCTCAACAGTGTGGAAGAAACCTTCAACCAGATCTGGCGGGTGGGCTCAACGCGGCCGAAGCTGACGCGGTTCCTCGTCTATTGGACCGTGCTGACCCTGGGCGCCATGCTGGCCGCCGCATCGCTGGCGGTCTCGGCGCGGGTGTTCGCACTGCCCCTGTTCGGCACGCAGGAGGGGCGCTGGCTGGCCGATCTCTCGCTGACCCTGGCCCCGGTGCTCATCGAATTCGTCTGCATCACGCTGGTCTACCGGGTCGTGCCGCACCACACGGTCAAATGGCGCCACGCCGTGCCCGGCGCGATCCTCGCGGCGGTGCTGCTGGAAATAGTGAAGTGGGGCATCGGCGCCTATCTGGGCAGTTTCCAGTCCTATCAGAAGCTGTATGGCACCGTGGCCTTCGTGCCCATCCTGCTGTTGTGGATCTACCTGTGCTGGGTCGCCGTGCTGCTGGGTGCGTCGCTGGCGTCGTCGATGGCCGCCTTCCGTTACCAGCCGGCCGAGATGCGCTTGCCGCAGGGGTATGAGTTCTATGCGTTGCTGCGCCTGTTGGGCCGCTTCCAGCAGGCGCGTTCGCACGGGCGCGGGTTGGCCGACGATGACATCCTGCAGCACGAGCCGATGATGACTGACTCGCTGCTGCACCAGTTGCTGTGCGACATGGAGCGCATCGAACTGGTCACCCGCGCCGAGAACGGAAACTGGATGCTGGCCCGCGACCTTGATCAGTTGACCCTTTCCGATCTGTACGAATCCACCCAGCTGCGCATTCCCGTGTCCGAGCAGCTGCTGCCCTACCGCCAGGACAGCCTGGGCAAGGCGGCGATGGCCGCGTTGGACGAACTGCGACTGCCGCTGCGTGAGAAACTCAAACGCCGCGTCAGCGACATCTATCCCCCCGGAGAGACCCGATGAAAGTAAACGTACTGGTCGTGGCCTGCGCCGCGCTGCTGCTGGGCGCCTGCAAGCCCGCCGCCGAGCCGGCATCCGATGCAGCGCCTGCCGCGTCTGCGCCGACCGCGCAGGAAACATCCGCCACGCCGCCCGATCCGGACGCGGCGCTGGGTGAAGGGGACGGGGCTGCGCCAGCCGAACGGGTCACCGCCGAGTTCCCCACGCTGAAGGTAAAGACCATCGACGGAGCGGACTACGACCTGGCCGCGCACCGCGGCAAGTGGGTGGTCGTCAACTTCTGGGCGACCTGGTGCGCGCCTTGCCGCAAGGAAATGCCGGAGCTGTCCGCGCTGCATGCGATGCGCAGCCAGATCGAGGTCGTGGGCCTGGCGTACGAAGAGATCGAGCCGGCCGACATGCAGGCCTTCCTGAAGACACGACCGGTGACCTATCCGATCGCCATTGTCGATCCGTACGCCCCGCCGGCCGACTTCGCCACGCCGCGTGGCCTGCCGCTGACCCACCTGATCGATCCGCAGGGCAAGCTGGCGCACTCCTTCGTGGGCCCGGTCACCGCCGCGGATATCGAAGCGCGCATCGCCGGCAAGTCCTGACATCCGGGACGCCCGGGGTCAGGTCCCTTCACGAGGAAGGGCCCTGACCGCATCGCGGTTCAGACCACCGGCGGGATCGGCTTCAACTCGCCGTAGTGCTCGCGATGCAGTTTGCCGTGCAAGGCTGGCAGGTCGGGCAGGGCCTCATCGAGGTGGGTGTCGGGCAGGCGGTCCAGCAGGTCGCGCACCAGGGTCAGCCGACCCGCGCGCTGGTCGTTGAAATCCACCAGTGTCCACGGCGCGTGCGTGCGATGGGTGGCCTGCAGCATGGCCTCACGGGCTTTGGTGTAGGCCTCGTACTTGTCGCGTGACTGCAGGTCCACCGGCGACAGTTTCCAGCCCTTCAGGGGGTCGAGGTGACGCTCGGCGAAGCGCTCCTCCTGCTGTGCCTGGTCGACGGCCAGCCAGTACTTGAACAGTACGATGCCATCGTCCACCAGCAGTTGCTCGAACACCGGTGCCTGTTGCAGGAACTGCCGGTATTGCGCGTCGCTGCAATAGCCCATCACGTGCTCGACGCCAGCGCGGTTGTACCAGCTGCGGTCCATCAGCACGATCTCACCCGCCGCAGGCAGATGGCTGGTGTAGCGCTGGAAATACCACTGCGTGGCTTCGCGGTCGGTTGGCTTCGGCAAGGCAACGACCCGGCATTGGCGCGGGTTGAGATGTTCGCTGATCGCCTGGATGGCACCGCCCTTGCCCGCGGTATCGCGGCCTTCGAACAGCACCAGGACGCGCTGCCCGGTCACCTGGACCCAGCGGGCCATCGTCGCCAGTTCCAGTTGCATCGGTTCCAGCAGGGCGTTGTACGCCTTGCGCTTGAGCTTGCCCATCGGCGGCTCCGCAGTAGAGGGAAACCGCATTCTGCGCGGGTGCCGGTTCAGGCCGCGTGCGGACCCTGCCAGCCGTGTTCAGTGGCGAGCCCGCGGACGAAGATTGCGAAGTCCGCGGCGAACCCGGCCATGTCGAACAGGCCACTGGACGCACGGGCGGCCGCAAGTTCCGCGCGCACCGCGGCCAAGGCCATGGAATCGTTGCCCAGGTGGCTTGCCACGCGGATGAAGGCATCATCGTCCGCCACATTCATGCCGGGCAGTCCAAGGTGGTGGTTGAGGCTGCCGGCCACGCGTGCGGCGAACGTATCGCCGGGGCAGGTCAGCACCGGGCAACCCGCCCACAGCGCATCGGAGGCGGTGGTGTGCGCGTTGTACGGGTGGGTATCCAGGAACAGGTCGGCCAGTGCGAATCGGGCCAGGTACTGCGCGTGCGGCAGCTTCGGCATGAACACCAGGCGCATCGGATCCAGCCCCTGCGCATGGGCTGCCGCACGCAGCCGCGCGTCGGCCTCGCCGGGCCCGGACAGCAGCCACAGCACGCTGCCCGGCACCGCATGCAGTATGCGGAAGGCACGCGCCATGCTGCGTGGATTGAGCTTGTAACTGTTGTTGAAACAGCAGAACACCACGCCGTCCGACGGCAGGCCACACGCACTGCGCGAGGGCGGCGGCGCCAGCGCGCGGGTCGTGTCCGATGGCTGGAACGCCCGTGGCAGGCGCAGTACGCGCTCGCTGAAGTCAGCTTCCATCGTCGCTGGCAGCACGAATTCGTCGGCCAGCACCACGTCCATCCAGGGGGCGCCGGACGTGCCCGGGAACGCCAGCCAATTCACCTGCAGGGGCGCAGGACGCATCGCCAGCACTTCCGGCGTGCCGCCGCCGCCCCAGCCGCGCAGGTCGAACAGCATGTCGATGCCCGCTGCCCGGATGCGCGCGGCGATATCGGCATGGCGCATGCCCGCAACGTCGTGCAGTTCAGTCGCCGTCGCCAGCCGACGACGGATCGGGCTGCCATCGTCGCGGTTGAGGGCGAACAGATGCACCTGCAGCGACGGATCGACGCGCAACTGCTCGAACAGCGCCACCGTCAGCAGGCCGGTCGGGTGCGCACCGAACCCATTGGACAGAAAGCCTACCTGCAACGGGCCCTGCTGCCTCGGCACAGCCGGCGCCATCGGGCGCACGGCAGCGCCGACATGCGCCGCGCGCAGGCGCGCGCAGGCCAGTTGCTCGGTCGCGCTGGCGTCTTCGCTGAGGAAGGCAAAAGGTTCAACCGCGCCGTGCCCGCGCGCCACCGCCTCGCGCACCTGGCGCGACAACACGTCGAGGTCCTGCCAGTCACACAGGCGGCGCTGCCAGGCCAGCCTCTGCGCGGCGATGTACGGTTCGTCCGGTTGCAGAGCGTGGGCGCGGCGATACGCGGCGGCAGCGCCTTCGGCATCGTCCGCATCTTCAAGGGCGTGGCCGAGCCACAGGGCAATACCGGGGTGCTGCGGCGCACGGGCCGAGGCTTCGCCCAGCAGGCGCGCCGCATCGGCATGGGCGCCGGCCATCCACGCCACGCGTCCCAGCCGTGCCAGCGCTTCAGGATGACCCGGACGCAGCTGCAGGGCCTGCCGCGCAGCGCGCTCGCCTGCCGCCAGGTCGCCCGCTTCCAGCTCGGCATCGGCCAGCATCACCCAGGCGATGAAATCGGTTGGTTGGCGGCGCACCGCCTGCTGCAACTGCTGCCGCTGGCTGCCTGCCTGCATCGGTCAGACCGTCGCGGACAACTGGGCCAGCGCGTCGGCCTGGTGTTCCTGCGCCAGACGTTGCAGCAACGCATCCATGTCGCCGGTCATCACGTTGGGCAGGTCATACAGGGTCAGCCCTTCAACCCGGTGGTCGGTGATGCGTCCCTGCGGGAAGTTGTAGGTACGGATGCGCTGGCTGCGGTCGCCGCTGCCCACCTGCAACCGACGCGATTCGGCCTGCGCGGCGTCCTGGCGCGATCGCTCGGCGTCGAGCAGCTGCGCCTTCAGGCGCTTCATCGCCTTGTCCCGGTTCGCGTGCTGGCTGCGCTCGGTCTGGCATTCCACCACCACGCCGGTTGGCATGTGGGTGATGCGGATGGCCGACTCGGTCTTGTTGACGTGCTGGCCGCCTGCGCCGGACGAGCGGTACGTATCCACCCGCAGGTCGGCAGGATTGATCTGCACCTCGTCGATCTCGTCGGCCTCGGGAATGATCGCGACGGTCGCTGCCGAGGTATGGATGCGGCCCTGCGATTCGGTCGCCGGCACGCGCTGCACGCGGTGGGTGCCCGATTCGAACTTCAAGCGCGAGAACGCTCCCCGGCCGACCACGCGCGCCACGACTTCCTTGTAGCCGCCGTGCTCGCCGGGACTGTCCGATTCCACCTCGACCTTCCAGCCTTGGCGCTCGGCGTAGCGTGCATACATGCGGAACAGATCGCCGGCGAAGATCGCCGCTTCGTCGCCACCGGTGCCGGCGCGCACTTCCAGGAACAGGTTGCCATCGTCGCGCACGTCGCGCGGCACCAGCAGCAGGGCCAGTTCCTGTTCCAGCTGCAGCAGGCGGGCCTGCGCGGCGTCGACTTCCTCATCCGCCAGCTCGCGCAGATCCGGATCCGCGCGCATGGCCTCGGCCGTGGCGAGATCGGCCTTGGCGCGGTTCTCATCGGCCAAGGCCAGTGCGACCGGCTCCAGCTGGGCGAACTCGCGGGAAAGATCGCGGAAGCGCTTGTTGTCGGCGACCACCGCAGGATCGGACAGCAGGCGTTCGAGTTCTTCGCGGCGCTCGGCCAGCGCTTCCAGCTTACGGCGCAGGGTCGGCGTCATCAGGTCTCACAGTCGGGTGGTGGTATCCCGGCACGGCCGGGAACAGGCGCTCGGCAGCGCGGGTGAGTTCGGCATCACCGCTCAGCGCAGCAGCGCGCAGCGCCGCCGTGGGTGGATGCAGCAGGCGGTTGGTCAGGCCATGCGCCAACAATTCCAGCACTTCGTCGGCCGGCTTGCCGTGCGCCAGCTGCTGGCGGGCCCGCTCCAGCAACTCGGCGCGGGTGGCTTCGCCGAAGGCCCGCAGCTGCTTCAGCGGCGCGTGGTGGGCACCGGCCTGCTGGGTTTCGATGAAGCGGGCCACCTGCAGGTCGATGATCGCCTCGGCCTCCGCAGCGGCTTCACGACGGCCGCGGCGGTTGTCTTCCACCGCCCGCTCCAGATCGTCGACGGTGTACAGGAAGGCATCGTCCAGGGTGGCGACCGACGCTTCGATATCGCGCGGCACCGCCAGGTCGAACAACAGCATCGGCTTGTGCCGGCGCGCGCGCAGCGCCGCCGCCACGGTGGCGCGATGGATCACCGGCTCGCGTGCGGCGGTGGCGGAGAACACGATGTCGGCCTCGGCCAGGTGCCGGTCCAGTTCGGCCAGTGGCAGCGCGACACCGCCGTGGCGGGTCGCCAGATCCTGTGCATGGGCCAGCGTGCGGTTGGCGATCAGCAGCCGCCGCACCTTGCCGTCACTGAGGTGGCGCGCCGCCAGTTCGATGGTTTCGCCGGCGCCCACCAGCAGCACGGTGGAGTCGTCCAGCCGGGCAAACGAGTTCTGTGCCAGGCGCACTGCCGCCGATGCCACAGACACCGGGTTGGCGCCCACTTGGGTATCGGTGCGCGCACGCTTGGCGACCGAGAAGGTCTGCTGGAACAGCCGGTCCAGGCGCTGGCCGAGCAGGCCATGCTCGCGCGCCACGGTCCACGCCTCTTTCACCTGGCCGAGGATCTGCGGCTCCCCCAGCACCATCGAGTCGAGCCCGGTGGCGACACGGAACAGATGGCGTACGGCCTCCGCGTCGGCGTGCTGGTACAGATAGCCCTGCAGATCGCCGGCCTGGTCGTGCAGCCACTGGTTCAGCGCGGTTTCCGATTCGGCGACGGCGTACAGTTCGGTGCGGTTGCAGGTGGACAGCAGCACCGCTTCGGCGATCTGCGGGGTGGCGCGGAGGGAAAGCAACGCGCGCGGCAGCGCCTCACCGGCGAAGGCTGCGCGTTCGCGCAGATCCACCGGTGCGGTCTGATGATTCAGTCCGAGCACCCACAGGGTCATTGTTCAGTTGCTTGCGATAAGCTGCTGGCCATAGGCACACATTTTAAGGCCCCAATGCCATCGATGCCCGCATTGATTCGCATCTCCAGTGTTCTGCTGCTCAGCCTGATGGCTGGACCGACCCTGGCAGCCCCTTCCACCTCACGTGTGCTGGACCGGGCCGAGGCGGCCCAGGAGCCGTCGCTGGAGCCTGCACTGGTGGGCGAATTCGCCCTGCAGGCAGGCAAACTGGGTGATTCGGCCGCGCAGTACCTGCAGGCCGCGCAGGCCAGCGAGGGCGATGCCGGGTTGGCCGAACGGGCCACCCGCATTGCCATGCTGGCCAACGACGACGCACGCGCCGGGCAGGCACTGGCCCTGTGGCAGCAGCGCGCGCCGACCTCCTTGACCATGCGCAGCGCCGCGGCGGCGTTGGCCATGCGGCAGAACCGGCCGGAGCAGGCCGTGGCCGAACTCAAGGCGCTGCTGGCCACGCCGGGCGACGAAGGCTGGCGCCTGACACTGGCCGCACTGGTTGGCGGTGGGCGCGAACCGACCGTGCCGGCGCAGGTACTGGAAGCGCTGGTTGCCGCCGATGCCATCCCCAACCGGATCGAGGTCTGGCAGGAGTTCGGGCGGGTGGCCATGCGCATGGAAAAACCTGACCTGGCCCAGCGCATGGTCGATCAGGTCGTGCGCCGCTTCCCCGACGACCCCCGCGTGGCGCTGCTGCGCGTCAGCCAGCTGCAGCAGGCCGGCAAGACCGCTGAAGCAATGAGTGTGCTGCAGGCGCTGGAACCGGCTGCCCGCGCCACCCCGGACCTGCGCAATGCGGTGGCTATCGCCTACGACGCGATGAATCAGCCGATGGCCGCCGAACGGGTGCTGTCCGCCGGGCCACAGGACACGCAGACCTACGGCATGCGTGCCTCGCTGCTGGCCAAACAGGAGGATGCCACCGCGCTTGCCGCGCTGTATGCCGAGCTGTCACGCGCGGCCAGCAAGCCGGATCCCGCGCAGCGTCTGCTGCTGGGCAAGATCGCCGAGTACCTCAAGCGTTACCAGGAAGCCGTTGACTGGTACCACAGCGTGCCGGGTGGCGACGAGTTGAGCGAGGCACGCCTGCGTGCCGCCAATGCGCAGGGGCTGCTGGGCAACCAGGCCAAGGCACTGGAAGAAGTGCGCGCGGTGCAATCCGATGCCGTGCTCGCCGAAGAGGCCCGACGTGACGCGTACCTGCTGGAGGCCGAGCTGCGCCTGCGTGCGGGTGATGAGGCCGGTGAGCTGGACGCGCTGGGCCGCGGCCTGGCCGCCTACCCGGACGAAAACGCACTGTTGTATGCGCGCGCCCTGGCCTGGGAGCGTCGCGATGACATCCCGCGCGCCGAGGCCGACCTGCGCAAGGTGCTGGTCACCGAGCCGGAAAACGTGGCTGCCCTGAACGCACTGGGCTACACCCTCGCCGACCGCACCCACCGCTATCAGGAGGCGCTTGAACTGATCGACCGGGCGCGCGTCGCCGATCCGGACAATCCGGCCATCGTCGACAGTCATGGCTGGGTGCTGTATCGCCTGGGTCGCAACGAAGAGGCCGCCGTCCAGCTGCGCCGCGCCTACGCCTTGGCCAAGGACGCGGAAATTGCCGCACACCTGGGTGAAGTGCTGTGGGTGCTGGGTCGCCAGGACGAGGCAAGGCGTTACTTCGATGAAGCCGCCAAGCTGGACCCCGACAACCGCGCGCTGCAGCGCGCCCGCGAGAAGTTCAGCCCATGAAGCCTGCTTTTTTGCGTCCGCTGTTGCTGGCCGCGCTGTCGCTCGCGCTGGCAGCCTGCACCTCGGTGGGCAACCAGAAGACGCCTGTCCCGGATGTGGCCTACACCGTCCCGCCCGCTGCCGAGCGGGCCGAAGCCGCACGGGTGCAGGCGCTGCGCGCGCAGCCGGACTGGACCTTCCAGGGCCGTGTAGCGGTCAGCAAGGGCAAGAACGGCGGCAGCGGGCGGATCGACTGGTCGCAGCAGGGTGCGGACTACCAGGTGCAGCTCAGCGCGCCGGTGACCCGCCAGAGCTGGCGGCTGCAGGGCAACACGCTGCAGGGCGGTGGGCGGCTCGAGGGGCTCGATGGCGGTCCCCGAGAGGGGGCGGACGCGGCGCAGGTAGTGCAGGACGCTACCGGCTGGGAGATTCCGGTCAACCAGCTGCCGGACTGGACACGTGGCCTGGTGCTGCAGGGCACCGATGAAAACGGGCTGCAGCGCGATGCCGAGGGTCGTCCGCGCCGGCTGCAGCAGGCGGGGTGGGTCGTGGAGTATCTCGACTGGCACTCAGGCGAAGGCGGTCAGCAGGTGCTGCCACGCCGGATCGAGGCCACCAATGGGGATGCCAAAGTCAAACTGGTGATCGATCAGTGGGGCACGCCGGGACCATGATGGCGCACCGTGTTGACGCGGCTGGCTGGTCCTGGTGGCCCGCGCCGGCGAAGCTGAATCTGTTCCTGAACATCGTCGGCCGTCGTCCCGATGGTTATCACGCGCTGCAGACGGTGTTCCGCCTGCTGGACTGGGGTGACCGGATCGGCATACGGCTGCGGGATGACGGGGTCATCCGGCGTGAAGGCGACGCGCTGCCCGGTGTGGCCGAGGCGGATGATCTCGCGGTGCGTGCGGCCATGCTGCTTCAAAACGTGACGAACAGCGCCCAAGGTGCGGACATCGTCGTTGAAAAGGCGATACCGGCGGGTGGTGGTTTCGGCGGCGGGTCTTCTGATGCCGCCACGGTGTTGAAGGTGCTCAACGTTCTCTGGCGAACCGGCCTGGATGACGATGCGCTGGCCGCGCTGGGGCTGCGTCTTGGCGCAGATGTTCCGGTATTCGTGCGCGGCCACACGGCATGGGCTGAAGGAATCGGCGAGCTCCTGCGGCCGCTGGAGCTTGCTCCTGCGTGGTATGTGATCGTTGATCCGGGAGTGCACGTGCCGACGCCGGCACTTTTCGCTGATCCGGATTTGACGCGGGACAGCGCAATAGCGAAAATAGAGGACTTCGTTTCCGGATCCCTGTCCGGCAATGCGTTTGAACCGGTGCTGCGCCGCCGTGAGCCTGCCGTAGAGGCCGCGCTTGCTGCGTTGAGCGACATTGGTCTGGCGCGTCTTACAGGGTCGGGGGGCGGGTGCTTCGTCGAGTTTCCATCGCAGCCTGCTGCGATGGCTGCGAAGGCGGAGCTGCCTGAGGAGTTGCGGGCGTGGGTGGTGGAAGGGGTAGCCCGTTCACCGCTGCTGGATGCACTCGAGCGTAACTGATTCATTTGATGCAGGGGCGTCGCCAAGAGGCCCAAGGCACCAGGTTTTGATCCTGGCATTCGGAGGTTCGAATCCTCCCGCCCCTGCCACTTGCGGCTGTGTCCGCGCCAACCAGCGCATGCGTCTGCGCGGGACGTGGAAACCGTCGCGGTGATATCAGCTGCAGGGGCCTCCGGGTGCCTGCAGTCACCCGATCTCCGTCACTCGCCCCCGCTCGAGACAATCATGATGCAAGCGTCGCCCAACCTGCTGGTCTTCTCCGGCAACGCCAACAAACCCCTCGCGCAGAGCATCTGCAAGGAGCTGGGGGTACGTCCCGGCAAGGCACTGGTCTCGCATTTCTCCGACGGTGAAGTCCAGGTCGAGATCGAGGAAAACGTCCGCAAGCAGGACGTGTTCGTGATCCAGCCGACCAGCGCGCCCAGCGCTGAGAACCTGATGGAGCTGCTGGTGCTGATTGACGCGCTGAAGCGTGCATCGGTGGCCAGCGTCACCGCCGTGGTGCCGTATTTCGGTTACTCGCGGCAGGATCGCCGCATGCGCTCGTCGCGCGTGCCGATCACCGCCAAGCTGGCGGCAAAGATGTTCAGTACGGCCGGTGCGGATCGTGTGTTGACCGTGGATCTCCACGCCGACCAGATCCAGGGTTTCTTCGACATCCCGGTGGACAATGTGTATGCCTCGCCGCTGCTGCTCGCCGATATCTGGCGCGCGTACGGCACCGAGAACCTGATCGTGGTGTCTCCGGACGTGGGCGGTGTGGTGCGCGCGCGCGCCGTGGCCAAGCGCCTGGATGATGCCGACCTGGCGATCATCGACAAGCGCCGGCCGCGTGCCAACGTGTCCACCGTGATGAACATCATCGGTGACGTCGAAGGCAAGACCTGCGTGATGGTCGATGACATCGTCGATACCGCCGGCACCCTGTGCGCCGCTGCCGCTGCCCTGAAGGCGCGCGGTGCGCTCAAGGTCGCCGCGTACTGCACCCACGCGGTGCTGTCCGGCCCGGCGGTCGACAACATCAACAACTCCCAGCTCGATGAGCTGGTGGTGACCGACACCATCCCGCTGAAGGACGCCGCGCGGGTGTGCAGCAAGATCCGCCAGCTGAGCGTGGCGGAAATGCTGGCCGAGACGATGCGTCGCATCGCCTTCGGTGAGTCGGTCAGCTCGTTGTACGTGGACTGATTTTTTTTGTTCCTGCCGGCGACGGCGGGGACCTCCAAGGGTACTTCTGGTCGCGGAAGTACCTTCATCCGCCCCGCCACCCGGCAGGGCATCCAACAGGTAGTAGAAAATGTCGAAGACCCATGAAATCAAGGTCACCAAGCGTGAACTGCAGCGCAAGGGTGCGAGCCGCCGCCTGCGTCACGCTGGCGTGATCCCGGCGATCGTGTACGGCGGCAGCGCCGATCCGGTCGCTATCAGCCTTGACCACAACGAAATCTGGCTGGCCCAGTACAACGATTGGTTCTACTCGTCCATCCTGGACCTGAACCTCGATGGCAAGGTCGAGCGCGTGCTGCTGCGTGACATGCAGCGCCATCCCTTCAAGCAGCTGATCCTGCATCTCGATTTCCTGCGCGTGAACGAGAATGAAGTGCTGACCGCTGCCGTGCCGCTGCACTTCATCAACGAAGACACCTCGCCGGCCGGCAAGGCGTCGGACATCGTGGTCACCCACGAAGTGAAGGAAGTGACCGTCAGTTGCCTGCCGAAGGACCTGCCGGAGTCGATCGAAGTCGACCTGGGCGCCCTGGAAGCCGGTGGCGTGATCCACCTGTCCGACCTCAAGCTGCCGAAGGGCGTTGAGCTGCCGGCGCTGGCGCTGGGCAAGGATCACGACGATGCCGTGGTCACCGCCAAGCACGGCAAGGAAGACGCTGCCGACGCCGCCGAAGAAGCACCGGCTGCCGAGTAATGCCTTCGCGGCGCCTGTCCCTTCGGGGGCAGGCGCCGTACCTGCCGGTGCGTGAGGCACGGGCAGCATCTGGAAGAAACAATGGCAGGATTGCGACTGATCGTTGGTCTCGGCAACCCCGGACCAGAGCACGCCCGGACCCGGCACAATGCTGGGTTTCATTTTGTTGAGGCCCTTGCGGAAAAAGCAGGTGCGCGCTGGAGCGTGGACAGCAAGCTGTTCGGCGAGACCGCCAAGGTCGATATAGCGGGCCAGCCGGTCTGGCTGCTGAAGCCGGCCACCTTCATGAACCTCAGTGGCAAATCGGTGACCGCAGCGCAGCGGTTCTGGAAGATCGAGCCGGAAGAAACCCTGTTGGCGCACGACGAGCTGGACCTGCCGCCGGGTGCGGCACGGCTGAAGTTCGACGGCGGCCACGGCGGGCAGAACGGCCTGCGCGATACCATCCGCCTGCTCGGCCACGGCCAGTTCCACCGGCTGCGTGTGGGTATCGGCCATCCAGGCCACAAGGATCGGGTAGTGCCGTGGGTGCTGGGACGGGCGTCGAAGGATGACGACATCCTGATCGCGCGTGCCATCGACGATGCGATCGATGTGCTGCCGCTGGCGGTGCAGGGCGATTTCAGCGAAGCGATGAAGCGTCTGCACACCCCGAAGTAATCCGCGGACCCTCGCGGCAGCGGTAGGTAGCGCCGGGCCATGCTCGGCGGATGTTGGTAGCGCCGAGCCATGCTCGGCGGCCGTACGAAGAGAATGATTAGCCAAACAGCGCGTGCGCTCTTTCGCCAATCACTTTCACCCCAAAGGTTGTCGAACATGGGTATCAAATGCGGAATCGTCGGCCTGCCCAACGTGGGCAAGTCGACGCTGTTCAATGCGCTCACCAAGGCAGGTATCGCCGCGGCCAATTTCCCGTTCTGCACGATCGAGCCCAACGTGGGCATCGTGCCGGTGCCGGATCCGCGCTTGAACGAACTGGCGGCCATCATCAACCCGCAGAAGGTCATCCCGACCGCGGTCGAGTTTGTCGATATCGCCGGCCTGGTTGCCGGTGCGGCCAGTGGCGAAGGCCTGGGCAACAAGTTCCTGGCGCATATCCGCGAAGTGGATGCGATCACCCACGTGGTGCGCTGCTTCGAAAACGCTGACGTGATCCACGTCAACAACAAGGTGGATCCGCTTTCGGATATCGACACCATCGATACCGAGCTGGCCCTCGCCGATCTGGACAGCGTTGAAAAGGCGCTGAACCGGGCCGAGCGTTCGGCCAAGGGCGGCGACAAGGAAGCGGCGGCACGCAAGCCGGTGCTGGCCAAGCTGCAGGCGGCGCTGGCCGACGGCAAGGCCGGCCGTGCGGCGGGCCTGGACGAGGAAGAGAAGGCGCTGGTGCGCGATCTGTTCCTGCTGACCCTCAAGCCGGTGATGTACATCGCCAACGTGCTTGAAGACGGGTTCGAAAACAACCCGCACCTGGATGCCGTGCGCGCGCGCGCGGCTGAAGAGGGTGCGAAGGTGGTGCCGGTGTCGGCGGCCATCGAAGAAGAACTGTCGCAGCTCGACGATGACGATCGCGATACCTTCCTGGCCGACCTGGGCCTGAGCGAGCCGGGCCTGAATCGCGTGATCAACGCGGCCTACCAGTTGCTCGGCCTGCAGACCTACTTCACCGCAGGCGTCAAGGAAGTGCGTGCCTGGACCGTACGCAAGGGCGCGACCGCGCCGCAGGCGGCCGCCGTGATCCATACCGACTTCGAGAAGGGCTTCATCCGCGCTGAAACCATCGCCTATGACGACTTCATCAAGTACAAGGGTGAAGCGGGTTCGAAGGAAGCCGGTCGTCTGCGTCTGGAAGGCAAGGAATACCGTGTGCAGGAAGGCGACATCCTGCATTTCCGCTTCAACGTCTGATCGCGATGGGTGACGACCGAGGGTCGTCACCGCGTCGAACCTGCAACGCCCCGTCCTGCGGGGCGTTGTTGTATCTGGACAAAAAATCACCACGCCCGGAGATGCCTGCGGCGACAGGCTTACGGTGAGTTGTCCACACGTAACCCCCATCGCTTTCCACGCGACATGTGGAAAACCGCAGCGCGCAGGCGATCTTCAGTGGCGAAAAAACAGCCAGTGCTGGAAACGCTTGCCACGCCGCGCTCACACCTACTTGTCCACATCTAACCCCCACGGGTTTCCCGCGTGGGTGTGGAGAACATGCGGGGTGTCAGAATCCATACCGGATGCCGATCAGTGCCCCGTACTGGCGGAAGTTCGATGCGCCGCGCGCGACGTCGAGTTCGCCCCATGCGGCTACCCGTTCGCTCAGCTGCGCCTGCACGCCTGCACGCCGGCACGCACCTGGTACAGCGTGCGTGGATCGCCGCCGGACACCCTCGCATCGTCGAAGCGCATTGCATTGCCTGCGCCGTGACGCGTGATCCAGTCGACGGTGAGGAACGGCTGCACCCCCGCGCTGGCATCGGGCAGCGGACGGCCATGCAGGCGCAGGCCGACCCGCGTCTGCAGGCCGCCGGCATCGGCGACACTGACCCGGGTGCCGTTCCGCTCGATGTGCGTGCCGCCGGTCATGGCCCAGCTGTTCCACGTCACCTGCACCTGCGGCTGCAGATAAAGCGCGTGCGCGCCGGACTGGAACACCGCCAGGCTTTGGCCCACTTCCACTGACGCGCTGGTACTGCGGGCGCGGTAATGCTCGCGTGCCAGTGCCTCGCCCTGCACACTGCCGCGGAAGTCGGCGTGCTGCAGCCAGGTGTCGATGTAGCGCGCTTCCTGCAGCCAGCTGGCATACACGCCCACGCTGCGGCCATCGATCCGTCCGTCCGCGCTGTAGCCGGTGCGCGTGGACATCACCTGCTGATCGACACGCCCGCTGCCGGCCATCACCCCGGCCACTCCGTGGCTGCCGTGGCCCCAGTGCAGCAGGTCCGCACCTGCCTGCACCACGTGCTGCTGGCGTCGACCCTGCAGCTGGTCGGTGACGTCCATGCGCGCGTTTTCGCTGGGCATGCGCAACCACGCCGTGATGCCGTCCTGCGCTGCGGGCAGCGAGGGGTCGCCGCTGCGCTGGTGCAGGGTCATGTCGAACAGATGCAGTGCCGCCGCCTGGTTGGCCAGCCAGGCGCCCACCTCCGGCCGCTGTACGAGCGGGGAGACGGTCGGCGGAATCACCGGCGGCGTGATCGGTGTCACGGGCGGGACAGTCACGGGCGGCGTGATCGGCGGCGTCACCGGCGTACATCCCGGCGCAGCAGGATCCTGCTCGCAGGGATTCACCGGGTCCGACGGCAGCTGCGAGCGCAGGTACCAGTCGCCGTCGCCCGGTGCGGCGGCGCTGCCCTGGTGCAGGAAATATTCGTACGCGCCAGCCACCGCGCGTCCTTCCAGTGCGAAGGCTGCGCCCGAAGTGCCGTCCACCTGCACCACGCGCAGGCCCTCAACCGTCGCCGCGCCGCCGCCGCCGGCATTCTCCACCTGCAGGCGGGTACTACCGCTGCTGTCGCCTTCGATGTGCAGCAGATTGCTGGGGGCATCGTCACCTTCCAGCCGCGTGTTGAGCACGAGCAGTCCGCCGTGCCCCGCGTAGTCGCCATGCACGGTCAGCTGCGCAAACGGCTGCGCGGCGGGCGCGATGAAGGCGATCGTGCCCGCATGGTCCAGCGTCTCCACGGCCGAGTCTCCCGTGACGGTCCAGTGGCTGCCCGCCGCTACGTGCATCGAGCGCGCATGCAGTCCCTCGACCTCGCGCAAGGCGCCGCGCCACAGGCTTGCACCGGCCAGGCTGATATCCACGGCGGCCGTGGGGCTTTCCACGGTGATATCACCGCTCAGGATGCTGTCGAGGGCCGCGACCTGCACCGTGCCTGCCGCGATGCGTGAGCCATCGTTGAACACGGTGTCGCCGACACGCAGCAGCGCGCCCGCCGGGGCCGCTTCATTCACCTGCATGCCGTGCAGTTGCAGCTCGTGGTTTCCGCCCTGCAGCCAGAAGGCGGTGCCGGCCGGTGTGCGCAACGTGCCGTCCTGCAGCAGGGCGCGATTCCAGTAGTCGCCGTCGGCCGTCAGGTACGAGCGCCAGCCGATGGACTGCGCGCCACGCAGGTCGATGTGCAGGCCTTTCGCCAGGTCCAGGGTGGCGGTGTTCACCTGCACCACGCCGGAAGCCCGCAGCCCATCGCTGTCGATGCGCACGTCCTGCAGCGATGCGCGCGTGGCGCCGCCGCCAACGAACACCCCGGTGGCGTCGTTGCCCTGCAGCTCGATGCGGCTGCCGCTGGCCTGCAGGCGCGTACGGGTGCTGCCGGTGGAGCCGGTCGCGCGCAGCCCCTGGCCGCGATCACCGTGGACGTTGATCACGTCGTCAATCAGCAGCGCGTTGCCGCCGAACAGCTCCACGGCGTACCGGCCCTCGCCGAAGACGTCGAGCTGGCTGCCGCGCAACTGCAGGTCGGAACTGTCGCTGGAGAGCCAGATGGCCGCGCTGCCCGTGCCCGGGGCGCTGCGGATGCGGGTGCCTTCGGCCAGCAGGCGGCCGCCACTGTTGATGTTGAAGCCGATATCGCCGCTGGAGTCGTACAGGCCGCCCACGATGTGCAGCGCCGCGTAGTCGCCGGTCGCCGCATTCCCCAGCAGGCGCGCGCTGCCGATGGTGCCGGTAAGGGTGACGTTGTCGGCCTCGACCTGCGCGCCGCTGGCTACGTCCAGAAAGCCGTTGAGATAGTCCACGTTCCGCAGCAGCACCTGGGCGCCCGTCGTCGCACGTAACCCGCCGATGCGCGGATTGCTGCCGCTGGCGTCGAACCGGCTGTCGACCAGCGTCAGCACCGCGCTGTCGTGCGCTTCCAGGCGTCCGCCACCGTGCAGCTGCAGGTCACTGCCGTCGATCCGGCTGCCGGTATCGGTGGCCAGCAGCGCAGCGGCGGTGCTGCCGGGGGAGAGTTCCAGGGTGCTGCGGCCCAGGCTGGCGCGGCCGCCGGCGCTGGCCTGCACGGCTTGTGCGGTGGTCGCGGCGGCGCCCAGCGCAAGGGTGGAATCGACCACGCTGACCTCGCTGCCGGTACCGCGCACGCTTAACGCCGTACCGGCGCGGTCCTGCACGATACGGTCGTCTTCGAAGTGCCGTGCCTCCCCGCCATCCACGGTGATCGGGCCGCTGTAGTCCGCCGCAGCGGCGGGCAGCGCGGCGGCCATCGCCAGGTTGAGCAGGGTAGGGCAGAGAGGGCGGCGCGCACGCGCCGGGGTGGCCGCACGGGGCAGGGTGGGAAGATTCATGGGATCTCGCTTGCGGGGTGGCGCAGGGGTGGGGTGCGGCGGCGCGTGATCGGCCGCAGCGCCCGACGCTAGGGCAGCGTTCCGGTGGGCTCCATCGACTCCGGCTGAAAAGCGTGGCGCGCTCGGCGGGGTGCTTGCCAAGCGAGCCGCACGCGCGCAGCGTGGTCGTTTACCGACCTGTGGGAGATGCCTGGATGACGTTGCGCCTGTGCTGTGCCGTCGTGCTGTTGTCGCTGAGCCTTGCTGCCGTTGCGGCCGCCGCCACGCCCGGCGAACCGGGGGTTGCGCCGGCTGTGATGTCCGATCCGTTGCTGGTGATCCACGGCGGGGCCGGGGTGCAGCGCAAGGATCTGTCCGCAGCAGAAGAGCGTGCCGCCCGTCAGGCGCTGACGGCCGCCTTGCGCGCGGGGCATGCCGAGCTCGCTGCCGGACGCCCGGCACTGGCCGCGGTCACCCGCGCCATCACCGTGCTCGAGGACGACCCCACCTTCAATGCGGGGCGTGGCGCGGTCTTTACCCATGACGGTCGCAACGAGCTGGATGCATCGTTGATGGACGGCGCGAACCAGCGTGCCGGTGCCGTCGCCGGCGTGCAGCGGGTGCGCAACCCGATCCTGCTGGCGCAGGCGGTGATGGAGCACTCTGCGCACGTGATGATGGTAGGTCAGGGCGCTGAGGCCTTTGCTGCCGAGCAGGGTGTCGCGCTGGTCGATCCGTCGTACTTCCGCACGGACAAGCGCTGGCAGCAGCTGCAGCGGGCCTTGCAGGAAGAGCGAGCGGGCACGGCGCATGCCGATCTGGAGACCGCACGGCATTTCGGTACGGTCGGCGCGCTCGCGCTGGATGCGCAGGGCAGGCTGGCGGCCGGCACGTCGACGGGCGGCATGACCAACAAGCGCTACGGGCGCGTGGGCGATTCGCCGGTCATCGGTGCTGGCACCTGGGCCGATGCGCGCTGTGCGGTTTCCAGCACCGGCTGGGGTGAGTTCTACCTGCGCACCGCGGCAGCGCATGAAATCTGCGCACGCGTGCGTCTGTCAGGCACCCCGGCCGCCCAGGCCGGGCGCGAGGTCATCAATGAAATGATCCCTGCCATGGGCGGTGACGGCGGCGCCATCGTCCTGACCGCAGACGGG
Source organism: Stenotrophomonas sp. CFBP 13725 (assembly GCF_014841935.1). Classification (NCBI taxonomy): domain Bacteria; kingdom Pseudomonadati; phylum Pseudomonadota; class Gammaproteobacteria; order Lysobacterales; family Lysobacteraceae; genus Stenotrophomonas; species Stenotrophomonas sp. CFBP 13725. The sequence continues at coordinate 197,786 of NZ_JACYUV010000003.1, forward strand.
CAGATCGGGCTGCCCTTCAACACCCAGGGCATGTATCGGGGCTGGATAGGCGCCGACGGTGTGCCGCATGTTGCGATCTTCGCCGACGAGCCACTCGAGGTCCCCGGCCGATAACCTTGCGTATCAACGGGTTTGCGACAGCATGTGAAAAAAAAGAAAAAACGTGTTGACAGACCTGCGGCGGATCAGCAGAATTGCGGGCTCACCACCACACACCGCAACGCTTCGGCGCCACGGCATGGGGTGGTAAGGAGGGATACCCAAGCGGCCAACGGGGGCAGACTGTAAATCTGCTGGCTTACGCCTTCGGTGGTTCGAATCCACCTCCCTCCACCAGTTTCACGTAGTTTCACGTTGTGGCAATTCCCGGTGCGGGAGTAGTTCAATGGTAGAACTTCAGCCTTCCAAGCTGATTGTGCGGGTTCGATTCCCGTCTCCCGCTCCATTGAATGTTTAGAACTTTGAAGATATTTCGGTTCATGCCATAATGCAAAACTCGCTCACGTAGCTCAGTCGGTAGAGCACTTCCTTGGTAAGGAAGAGGTCGAAGGTTCGATTCCTTTCGTGAGCACCATCTTAAGCATCACCCCAAGACGAATTCGAGATAAGCAGCCATGGCCAAGGGTAAGTTCGAGCGCACCAAGCCGCACGTCAACGTCGGCACCATCGGTCACGTCGACCACGGCAAGACCACGCTGACCGCCGCACTGACCAAGATCGGTGCCGAGCGCTTCGGTGGCGAGTTCAAGGATTATTCCTCGATCGACGCCGCGCCGGAAGAAAAGGCACGTGGCATCACGATTTCGACCGCACACGTCGAATATGAATCCCCGAACCGTCACTACGCCCACGTCGATTGCCCGGGCCATGCTGACTACGTCAAGAACATGATCACTGGTGCAGCGCAGATGGACGGCGCGATCCTGGTCTGTTCCGCTGCTGACGGCCCGATGCCGCAGACCCGCGAGCACATCCTGCTGTCGCGTCAGGTCGGCGTGCCGTACATCGTCGTCTTCCTGAACAAGGCAGACATGGTCGATGACGCCGAGCTGCTTGAGCTGGTGGAAATGGAAGTGCGCGAGCTGCTGAGCAAGTACGACTTCCCGGGCGACGACACCCCGATCATCGCCGGTTCGGCGCGTCTGGCGCTGGAAGGCGACCAGAGCGACATCGGTGTGCCGGCTGTCATCAAGCTGGTCGAGGCGCTGGACACCTGGATCCCGATGCCGGAGCGCGCTGTCGACAAGCCGTTCCTGATGCCGGTGGAAGACGTGTTCTCGATCTCGGGCCGCGGCACCGTGGTGACCGGTCGTATCGAGCGCGGCGTGATCAAGGTCGGCGAAGAAATCGAAATCGTCGGTATCCGCGACACCGTCAAGACCACCGTGACCGGCGTGGAAATGTTCCGCAAGCTGCTCGACCAGGGTCAGGCAGGCGACAACGCCGGTCTGCTGCTGCGCGGCACCAAGCGTGACGACGTCGAGCGTGGCCAGGTCCTCTGCAAGCCGGGTTCGATCAAGCCGCACACCGAGTTCGAAGGCGAAGTGTACGTGCTGTCGAAGGATGAGGGCGGCCGTCACACCCCGTTCTTCAACGGCTACCGTCCGCAGTTCTACTTCCGTACCACGGACATCACCGGTGCTGCCAAGCTGCCGGAAGGTGTCGAGATGGTGATGCCGGGCGACAACGTGAAGATGGTTGTCACCCTGATCAACCCGGTGGCAATGGACGAAGGCCTGCGTTTCGCGATCCGCGAAGGCGGCCGTACGGTCGGCGCCGGCGTGGTGTCGAAGATCATCAAGTAATCTGTTAGACTTTGCGCCCCGATGTTGCCTGGGTAGGGCATCGGGGCGCTTTTAAAAGGGAAAAGAAACACAGGACGTGTTTCGTGTTCCCCGGACCAGGATCGGTCGCGCCATTCAGGCTTTGTCAACACACTGTGTTGACAGGCTTTTTGTATGTGCGCTATGCTTCTACGTCTGGGCAGGCCGGGAAACCGACCTGCCTACGTTTTTGAGGTTAATGGATTGACCTTGTCGGCCTGCAGGAGTGCGGGCCGTCTGTATTCAGGATATTCACGGGGCTAGGCAACCCAGAGGCCTGGCTCGTCGCTCTTTTAACGAAGGAACCACCGTCATGGCGGACCAAAAGATCCGTATCCGGCTGAAGGCGTTCGATCATCGTTTGATCGACCGTTCGGCCAGCGAGATCGTAGAAACGGCAAAGCGGACCGGCGCGCAAGTGCGTGGCCCGATCCCGCTGCCGACCAAGATTGAACGCTACACCATCCTCGTCTCCCCGCACGTCGACAAAGACGCGCGTGACCAGTACGAGACCCGCACGCACAAGCGCGTGCTCGATATCGTTGATCCGAACGACAAGACCGTGGACGCGCTGATGAAGCTCGAACTGGCTGCCGGCGTCGACGTTCAGATCAAGCTGACCTGAGGACTACGACCATGACGAAGAAATATTCGTTGGGCTTCGTGGGCCGCAAGGCTGGCATGAGCCGCGTTTTCACTGAAGATGGCCAGTCCATCCCGGTGACCCTGATTGAAGCCTCCCCGAACCGCATCGCGCAGATCAAGACCGTCGAAGCTGACGGCTACAGCGCTGTGCAGGTGACCGTCGGCGCGCGTCGCGCTGCCCTGGTCAACAAGCCGGAAGCCGGTCACTTCGCCAAGGCGAAAGTGGAAGCGGGCCGTGGCCTGTGGGAATTCCGCGTTGAAGACGCGCAGCTCGGCGATTTCGCCGTTGGCGGCGAAGTCAAGGCGGACATCTTTGAAGTCGGCCAGATCGTCGACGTCCAGGGTGTCACCAAGGGCAAGGGCTTCCAGGGCACCATCAAGCGCTACAACTTCCGCATGGGTGACGCTACCCACGGTAACTCGCTGTCGCATCGCGCGCCGGGTTCACTGGGCCAGCGCCAGACGCCGGGTCGCGTGTTTCCGGGCAAGAAGATGTCCGGTCACATGGGTTCCGTGCAGCAGAGCACCCTGAATCTGGAAGTTGTCAAGGTCGACGTCGAGCGCGGTCTGATCGCGGTTCGCGGCGCCGTTCCTGGCGCGGCGGGTGGCGACGTGATCGTCCGTCCGGCGAGCAAGGCATAAGGAGAGATGACGATGGAACTCGTTATCACGGGTAGCAATAACAAGGTCTCGGTCTCCGATGCCGTGTTCGGTCGCGATTTCTGCGGTGATCTGGTCCACCAGGTTGTCGTCGCTTATCGCAACGCCGGTCGCGCAGGTACCAAGGCGCAGAAAACGCGTTCTGAAGTGGCTGGTACCACCAAGAAGTCGAAGAAGCAGAAGGGCGGCGGTGCGCGTCATGGCGCGCTGACGGCTCCGATCTTCATCGGCGGTGGTGTCACCTTCGCGGCCAAGCCGCGTAGCTTCGAGCAGAAGGTCAACCGTAAGCAGTACCGTGCCGCCATGTGCGCGATCCTGTCCGAGCTGAACCGTCAGGGCCGTTTGACGATCGTGGAGGCCTTCGATGTCGAAGCGACCAACACGAAGTCGTTGATCGCCAAGCTGGCCGGCCTGGAAGTGGGCAAGCGCCCGCTGATCGTCACTGAAGAAGCCTCCGAGCACCTGTACCTGTCGGCGCGCAACATTCCCTACGTGGAAGTGCGTGACGTGCAGGGTCTGGACCCGGTGTCGCTGGTCGGTGCCGATACGGTCATCATTACCGCTGATGCGGTCAAGAAGGTCGAGGAGTGGCTGGCATGAGCAGCAACGAGAAAATCTTCAGCGTGCTGCGCGCTCCGCGAGTCTCTGAAAAGACCGCGCGCCTGCAGGAACTTTCCAACCAGTATGTCTTCGAGATTTCGAACGAAGCCACCAAGGCAGATGTAAAGGCCGCGGTAGAGCAGCTGTTCGACGTCAAGGTCGAGGCCGTCAACGTGCTGAACGTCAAGGGCAAGAACAAGTCCTTCCGTAACCGCGCTGGCCGCCGTGGCGATTGGCGCAAGGCGTACGTGCGCCTGGCCGATGGCCAGTCCATCGATGTAACGGCCAAGGCCTGAGGTCCATCCCATGCCATTGATGAAATTCAAACCCACTTCCCCCGGCCGTCGTTCGGCCGTGCGCGTGGTTACTCCCGATCTGCACAAGGGCGCACCGCACGCACCGTTGCTGGAGCCGTTGAGCAAGTCGGGTGGTCGTAACCACCACGGCCGCATCACGGTCCGCCACGTTGGTGGTGGTCACAAGCAGCACTACCGCGTCATCGACTTCAAGCGCAACAAGGAAGGCATTCCGGCACGCGTGGAACGCATCGAATACGATCCGAACCGCACTGCCCATATCGCCCTGCTGTGCTACGTCGACGGTGAGCGTCGCTACATCATCGCACCGAAGGGCCTGAAGGCCGGTGACCAGGTGATTGCAGGCTCGGATGCGCCGATCAAGGCAGGCAACACGCTGCCGCTGCGCAACATCCCGGTCGGTACCACCATTCACGGCATCGAACTGAAGCCGGGCAAGGGTGCACAGATCGCTCGTGCCGCCGGCGCCGCCGTGCAGCTCGTCGCTCGTGAAGGCATCTACGCCACCCTGCGCCTGCGCTCGGGTGAAATGCGCAAGGTGCCGGTCGAGTGCCGCGCCACCATCGGTGAAGTCGGTAACGACGAGCACAACCTGGAAAAGCTGGGCAAGGCTGGCGCCAAGCGCTGGCGCGGTGTCCGCCCGACCGTTCGTGGTGCAGCCATGAACCCGGTTGACCATCCGCACGGCGGTGGTGAGGCGAAGGCCGGCCAGGGTAATCCGCATCCGGTCACCCCGTGGGGTGTTCCGACCAAGGGTTACAAGACGCGCCATAACAAGCGCACTCAGCAGTTCATCGTCCGCGATCGTAGGGGCTAATCGACCATGGCACGTTCACTCAAGAAGGGCCCGTTTGTCGATCACCACCTTGTTGTCAAGGTGGCAGCCGCTGCGGGTAGCAAGCGTCCGATCAAGACCTGGTCGCGTCGTTCGATGATCCTGCCTGACATGGTAGGCGTCACCATTGCCGTGCATAACGGCAAAAACCACATCCCGGTTCTCATCAACGAGAACATGGTCGGCCACAAGCTTGGCGAATTTGCCATCACCCGGACCTTCAAGGGTCACGGTGGTGACAAGAAGTCCGGCAAGTAAGGAGAGATGACAATGGAAGCGAAAGCCATTTTGCGCTCCGCGCGCATCTCTGCGCAGAAAGCCCGCCTGGTCGCTGACCAGGTGCGCGGCCTGCCGGCCGAGCGTGCGGTCAACCTGCTGAAGTTCTCGGACAAGAAGGCTGCACACCTGATCAAGAAGGTGGTGGAGTCGGCTATTGCAAATGCCGAGAACAACCAGGGCGCTGACGTCGACGAGCTGAAGGTCCAGACCATCATGGTAGATGAAGGTCCGACCCTGAAGCGTTTCATGGCGCGGGCGAAAGGCCGCGGTACCCGCATCCTCAAGCGCACCAGCCACATCACTGTGGTTGTGGGCGCCGGCAAGTAAGCGGAAAGGAAAAGACCATGGGTCATAAAGTTCATCCGATTGGTATCCGCCTCGGTATTTCCAAGGATTGGAACTCCAAGTGGTACGCCAACAAGGGCGAGTTCGCTGGTTATCTGGCGGCCGACCTGAAGGTGCGGGAAATGCTGCGCAAGAAGCTTGCGCAGGCCGGCATCAGCAAGATCCTCATCGAGCGTCCGGCCAAGACCGCCCGCGTGACGATCCACACCGCCCGTCCGGGCGTGGTGATCGGCAAGCGTGGTGAGGACATCGAGAAGCTGCGCAAGGAAGTGAGCGAGATGATGGGCGTCCCGGCGCACATCAACGTCACTGAAGTGCGCAAGCCCGAGCTGGACGCACAGCTGGTTGCCGAGTCCATCGCGCAGCAGCTTGAGCGTCGCATCATGTTCCGCCGTGCAATGAAGCGCTCGGTCGGCAACGCGATGCGCCTCGGTGCCCTGGGCATCAAGGTCAACGTCGGTGGCCGCTTGAACGGTGCAGAAATCGCCCGTTCGGAGTGGTACCGCGAAGGCCGCGTGCCGCTGCACACGCTGCGTGCCGACATCGACTACGGCTTCGCTGAAGCCAAGACGACGTACGGCATCATCGGCATCAAGGTCTGGATCTACAAGGGCGAGGTCTTCGATTTCTCCCAGGTTGGCCAGGAAAAGCAGGACGACTCCCCGCGCAACGATCGTAACGATCGCGGCGACCGCGGTGACCGTCAGCGCCCGGCTCGTGAAGCGAGGTAACGACAATGTTGCAACCCAAGCGAACCAAATACCGCAAGGTACACAAGGGGCGTAACGACGGCCTGAGCTGGAGCGCAAACGCTGTCAGCTTCGGCGAGTACGGCCTGAAGGCAACCGCCCACGGTCAGCTGACCGCGCGTCAGATCGAAGCGGCCCGCCGCTCGATCAGCCGCTACGTCAAGCGCGGTGGCAAGATGTGGATCCGTGTGTTCCCCGACAAGCCCATCACCAAGAAGCCCATCGAAGTTCGAATGGGTTCGGGTAAGGGCAACGTGGAATACTGGGTGGCCCAGATCCAGCCCGGCCGCATGATCTATGAAATCGAGGGTGTTACCGAAGACGTGGCACGCGAGGCATTCCGCCTGGCTGCCGCCAAGCTCTCGGTCACCACCACTTTCGTAACCCGGACGGTGCGCTGATGGACCTCAAACAACTCCGTGAAAAGTCGGCTGACGAACTGAAGGCCCACCTGATCGACCTGCGTAAGGAACAGTTCTCTGTCCGTATGCAGCAGGTCACCGGCCAGCTGCCGAAGACTCACGATATCCGCCGGGTCCGTCGCGAGATTGCTCGCACGAAGACCCTGCTCGGCAGCACCAAGTAAGGATGGCCGCTATGAGCGACAACACTGAAAACAAAGCGCTGCGCACGGTCGAAGGCCGTGTCGTCAGCAACAAGATGGACAAGACGGTCACCATTCTGGTGGAACGCCAGGTCAAGCACCCGCTGTACGGTAAGTACATCAAGCGCTCGTCCAAGCTGCACGCCCATGATGCCGACAATGCCTGCAACGAAGGCGATGTCGTGCGCGTGACCGAAATTGCTCCGATGTCCAAGACCAAGAACTGGCGCGTGGTGGAAGTCATCACGCGTGCGGCTGAATAAGGAGATCTGACTCATGATCCAGATGCAGAGCTACCTTGACGCCGCGGACAATTCCGGTGCCAAGGAACTGATGTGCATCAAGGTGCTTGGTGGTTCCAAGCGCCGTTATGCGCACATTGGTGACATCATCAAGGTCACCGTCAAAGACGCGATTCCGCGCGGCAAGGTCAAGAAGGGCGAAGTTTACGACGCCGTTGTTGTCCGTACCCGCAAGGGTGTTCGTCGTCCGGACGGTTCGTTGATCCGCTTCGACGGCAATGCTGCCGTACTGCTGAACAACAAGCAGGAGCCGATCGGCACCCGTATCTTCGGACCGGTGACGCGTGAACTTCGTTCGGAGAAGTTCATGAAGATCGTCTCGCTCGCTCCCGAAGTGCTGTGAGCGACAGGAGATAATCATGGCTAACCGTATCAAGAAGGGCGACCAGGTTGTCGTCACCGCTGGCAAGGACAAGGGTAAGCAGGGCGAAATCGTCCGCGTGGACGGCGACCGTGTGGTCGTCGCCAACGTGAACATCGTCAAGCGCCACACCAAGCCGAATCCGCAGGCAGGCGTTGCCGGCGGCGTGGTCGAGCGTGAAGCGTCGATCCATATCTCCAACGTAAACGTCGTCAACCCGGCAACGGGCAAGGGCGAGCGCGTTGGCTTCAAGGTGCTGGAGGATGGACGCAAACTGCGTGTGTTCCGCTCCAGCGGTGAGGCGCTCGACGCCTGAGGATGCGCTGATGAATACCCGTCTCGAAAAGTTTTACAAGGAAGAAGTAGTCCCGGCGCTGATGAAGCAGTTCGGCTACAAGAATCCGATGGAAGTGCCGAAGCTGGTCAAAGTCACCCTGAACATGGGTGTCGGTGAAGCAGCGACCAACAAGAAGATCCTGGAAAACGCCGTCGGCGACATGACCAAGATTGCCGGCCAGAAGCCGGTCATCACCAAGTCGCGTGTGTCGGTTGCGTCGTTCAAGATCCGCGATGGTTGGCCGATCGGCTGCAAGACCACGCTGCGCCGTGAAAAGATGTACGAGTTCATGGACCGCCTGATCAACATCTCGCTGCCGCGCGTGCGCGACTTCCGTGGTGTGTCCGGTCGTTCCTTTGACGGTCGCGGCAACTTCAACATGGGTGTGAAGGAACAGATCATCTTCCCGGAAATCGATTTCGACGCTGTCGATGCGATCCGCGGTATGGATATCGCCATCACCACCACGGCGAAGACCGATGCGGAAGCGAAGGCGCTGCTGGCAGCGTTCAAGTTCCCGTTCCGTAACTGATACGTCGAGGAATATCCGAAAATGGCAAAGACCTCCATGGTCAACCGCGACATCAAGCGGAAGAAGCTGGCTGAGAAGTTCGCTGACAAGCGCGCTGCTCTGAAGAAGATCGTGTCCTCGCCGACCGCGTCTTACGAAGAGAAGATCGAAGCCTCCACCAAGTTGTCGAAGCTGCCGCGCGATTCGTCGCCGAGCCGCCATCGCAACCGTTGCGAACTGTCTGGCCGCCCGCGTGGCGTGTACAGCAAGTTCGGCCTGGGCCGTAACAAGCTCCGCGAAGCCACCATGCGTGGCGACGTGCCGGGCCTGCGCAAGGCCAGCTGGTAATCAGCCGGTCCTGCGACTGCCCTCCCTGAACGGGGAGGGCAGGTCCAGCCGAGGCGGGTTCGCCCGTCTGCAGAAAAAACCAGAGAGCCCGACGCAAGTCGGGCTCTTTTGGCGTATAATCCCGCGTCTTGCCTTGCGCTGGTTGCGGGGGAGGGGGCCTGGCCCATCCCAGGACTACAAAAACAGAATTCGCGAAAGCGGATATCGGTGCACTCAAAGGTACTCATATGAGCATGACTGATCCCATCGCCGACCTGCTGGTCCGCATCAAGAATGCGGCAGCGGTTGGCAAGCAGACGGTGAAAGCACCGTCGTCCAAGATCAAGGTTGCGATCGCCCAGGTCCTGAAGGACGAGGGTTACATCACCGACCTGCGCGTTACCGCGCTCGAGAACAACAAGTCCGAGCTCGAAATCGTGCTGAAGTATTTCGAAGGCAAGCCGGTCATCGCGACCCTGAAGCGTTTCTCGCGTTCGGGTCTGCGTCAGTACCGTGGCAAGAGCGAGCTGCCGAAGGTCATGAACGGCCTGGGTATTTCCATCATTTCCACCTCCAAGGGCATCATGACTGATGCGCAGGCGCGCCAGTTGGGCGTCGGCGGCGAAGTCCTGTGCTTCGTGGCCTAAGGCGAAAGGAGTAGACCATGTCCCGTGTAGCCAAGAAGCCGATCGACCTGGGTAAGGTTGAGTTGAACGTCCAGTCCGACAGTGTCACCGCCAAGGGCCCGAAGGGCACCCTGTCGCTGGCCAAGCCGGCTGGCATTGCCATTAATGTCGAGAACGGCGTTGCCACCCTGAGCACCGAAGACGCAGCCCTCGTGCCGCTGACCGGTACCGTCCGCGCGATCCTGGCCAATATGGTCAAGGGCGTCACCGATGGCTTCGAGCGCAAGCTTGAGCTGGTCGGCGTCGGTTACCGTGCTTCCATGCAGGGCAAGGACCTGAGCCTGGCGCTCGGTTACTCGCATCCGATCCTGTATGTGGCGCCGGAAGGCATCACCATCACCACCCCGACGCAGACCGAAATTCTGGTGCAGGGTGCTGACAAGCAGATCGTCGGTGAAGTTGCCGCCAAGATCCGTGCGTACCGCAAGCCGGAACCGTACAAGGGCAAGGGCGTGAAGTACTCCGACGAAGTCATCATTCGCAAGGAAGCCAAGAAGGCGTAAGCGCGAGTTCCTTGCAGGAGCCCGCACCTCCGTGTGCGGACTCCCCGGGGAAAAGCCCAACCTTCAGCTTTCCAGGACAAAAAATCATGAACAAGAACATCGCCCGCCTGCGCCGCGCCAAGTCGACCCGTGCCCACATTCGTGTGCTCGGCGTCGCCCGTCTGTCGGTGCTGCGCACCGGTCAGCATCTGTACGCACAGGTCTTCACCGCCGACGGCTCCACGGTGCTGGCTGCTGCCAACACCACCCAGGCCGACGTCAAGGAAGGCCTGAAGAGCGGCAAGAACGCCGAAGCTGCTGCCAAGGTCGGCCGTATCGTTGCAGAGCGCGCCAAGGCCGCCGGCATCGAGAAGGTTGCCTTCGATCGTTCGGGCTACCGTTACCATGGCCGCATCAAGGCCCTGGCTGACGCTGCTCGCGAAGCTGGCCTGCAGTTCTAAGGGATAAGGAAGGGAGCCCATGGGCTCCTTTCCGCCTGCTCGCCGGCCAGAGGGTGGCCGGACGGTCCCGTTCTTATGCAACGGCGTACCGGAACAACGCACCACTCCACAACCATAAGCGGCCTCGAGCCGTACATACCTAAACAACCAAGGAATCAAGATGGCAGAAGAACGTCCGCAGCGGGGTCGCGATCGCGACCGTAACCGCGAAGAAAAAGTCGACGATGGCATGATCGAGAAGCTGGTCGCGGTCAACCGCGTCAGCAAGACCGTCAAGGGCGGTCGTCAGTTCACCTTCACCGCACTGACCGTGGTCGGCGATGGCGAAGGCAAGGTCGGTTTCGGCTATGGCAAGGCACGCGAAGTGCCGGTCGCCATCCAGAAGTCGATGGAGCAGGCGCGCAAGAACCAGGTCAGCGTTGATCTGAACAACGGCACCTTGTGGCACACCATCAAGGACGGTCACGGTGCAGCACGCGTTTTCATGCAGCCCGCGTCTGAAGGTACCGGCGTCATCGCCGGTGGCGCCATGCGCGCCGTGTTGGAAGCCGTTGGCGTGAAGAACGTGCTGGCCAAGGCTGTTGGTTCGCGCAACCCGATCAACCTGGTGCGTGCCACCGTGAAGGGCCTGGCTGCTGTGCAGTCGCCGGCTCGCATCGCGGCCAAGCGCGGCAAGAAGGTAGAGGATCTGAATCATGGCTGATTCGACCAGCAAGACTGTCAAGGTGCGCCTGGTGCGCGGCCTTCGTGGTGCCCAGTCCCGTCACCGCCTGTCGGTGCGTGCCCTGGGTCTGAGCAAGCTCAACGATGTGCGTGAACTGAAGGACAGCCCGCAGGTTCGCGGCCTGATCAACAAGGTTCACTACCTCGTCAAGGTTGAGGAATAATCCAATGACCATGCATCTGAATGAACTGAACCCGGCACCGGGCGCGCGTACCCCGCGTACCCGCGTCGGTCGTGGCATCGGCTCCGGCCTGGGCAAGACCTGCGGCCGCGGCCACAAGGGTTCGTTCGCCCGTAAGGGTGGCGGCAAGATCAAGGCTGGCTTCGAAGGCGGCCAGACCCCCATGCAGCGTCGTCTGCCGAAGATCGGCTTCAACTCGCCGATCGCCAAGGACACCGCTGAAGTGCTGCTGTATCAGCTGGACAAGCTGCCGGCTGGCGAAATCACTTTCGCCATCCTGCGTGAAGCCAAGCTGGTCCCGAGCATCGCGAAGAAGGCCAAGATCGTCGTCAAGGGCGAGCTGACCAAGGCGTACACCCTGAAGGGCATCGCTGCCACGGCTGGTGCCAAGGCTGCGATCGAAGCTGCCGGCGGCAGCGTAACGGAGTAATAGCATCATGGCGCAAGCTGGCATCGGTAACCTCGCAGGTGGAATGGGCAAGTTCACTGAACTTCGCCAGCGTCTGCTGTTTGTCGTCGGGGCGTTGATCGTCTATCGGATCGGGTGCTATGTGCCGGTTCCGGGCGTGAACCCCGATGCCATGCTTGCCATGATGGAACAGCAGGGCGGCGGCATCGTGGACATGTTCAACATGTTCTCGGGCGGCGCCCTGCACCGTTTTTCGATCTTCGCGCTGAACGTCATGCCGTACATCTCGGCATCGATCGTGATGCAGCTGGCGGTCCACATCTTCCCGGCGCTGAAGGCGCTGCAGAAGGAAGGTGAGTCTGGACGCCGCAAGATCACCCAGTATTCCCGCATCGGCGCCGTGTTGTTGGCGGTGGTGCAGGGCGGCAGCATCGCGCTGGCACTGCAGAACCAGGTATCGCCGGGTGGCACGGCCGTGGTGTATGCGCCGGGCATGGGCTTCGTGCTCACTGCCGTGATCGCATTGACCGCAGGCACCATCTTCCTGATGTGGGTCGGTGAGCAGGTGACCGAGCGCGGCATCGGCAACGGTGTGTCGCTGATCATCTTCGCCGGCATCGTCGCCGGTCTGCCGGGCGCGATCATCCATACGTTCGATGCGTACCGCGACGGCAACATCCAGTTCATCCAGCTGCTGCTGATCGCGCTGGTGGTACTGGCCTTCACCTTCTTCGTAGTCTTCGTCGAACGCGGCCAGCGCCGCATCACGGTGAACTACGCACGTCGCCAGGGTGGCCGCAACGCGTACATGAACCAGACCTCGTTCCTGCCGCTGAAGCTCAACATGGCCGGCGTGATCCCCGCGATCTTCGCCTCCAGCCTGTTGGCCTTCCCGGCGACGCTGGCGATGTGGTCCGGCCAGGCGGCCAACCAGAGCGCCACCGGTCAATGGCTGCAGAAGATCGCCAATGCCCTCGGGCCGGGTGAGCCGCTGCACATGATCGTGTTCGCAGGGCTGATCACCGGTTTCGCGTTCTTCTATACCGCGCTGGTGTTCAACTCGCAGGAAACCGCGGACAACCTGAAGAAGTCGGGCGCGCTGATTCCGGGCATCCGTCCGGGCAAGGCGACCGCTGACTACATCGATGGCGTGCTGACGCGGTTGACCGCGGCGGGTTCGGCCTATCTGGTGATCGTCTGCCTGCTGCCGGAACTGATGCGCACCCAGTTGAACGCGTCGTTCTACTTCGGCGGCACCTCGCTGCTGATCGTGGTGGTGGTGGTGATGGACTTCATCGCCCAGGTTCAGGCGCACCTGATGTCGCACCAGTACGAAAGCCTGTTGAAGAAGGCAAACCTGAAGGGTGGCAATCGCGGCGGTTTTGCACGCGGCTGATCTGCCTGTTACACTATCGTCTTCCTGATGTGATGGTCCTCCGCTTCGCGGACTCGGCTATCCAAAGAAGGGCGGCCCCCGCAGCGGTTCCGGGTGGGGGTGAGATCTGGTGGTCCTGCGCAGGAGTAGCGCGGGCGGCCACGGCGGCATGTCTTCGGATATGGCGCCGCGACCAACCTGATCCGGCGCCGGAGCCTGGGCACACTCCCCGGGCCGGGTTTTTGAAACCTCACGGTCTCAGAAACTTCCAGTACACCGGAACCTTGTAAGATTCGCTAGTTCACTTTATTGATCTATCCTGCCGGATTGGCGCGCCTTCATGGTGCGCTGTCGGCCATCACTCAGCTGGAGAACCGCGTCATGGCGCGTATTGCAGGCGTCAACCTGCCAGCCCAGAAGCACGTCTGGGTCGGGTTGCAAAGCATTTACGGCATCGGCCGTACCCGTTCGAAGAAGGTCTGCGACTCCGCAGGCGTTACTTCGACCACCAAGATCCGCGATCTGTCCGAGCCGGAAATCGAGCGCCTCCGCGCCGAAGTCGGCAAGTTCATCGTGGAAGGCGATCTGCGCCGTGAAATCGGTATCGCGATCAAGCGTCTGATGGATCTGGGCTGCTATCGCGGTCTGCGTCACCGTCGCGGTCTTCCGCTGCGTGGCCAGCGTACCCGTACCAACGCCCGCACCCGCAAGGGTCCGCGCAAGGCGATCAGGAAGTAAGGGACAAAAATGGCTAAGCCCGCTGCTAAGACCAAGAAGAAGATCAAGCGCGTCATCACTGATGGCGTCGCCCACGTCCACGCTTCTTTCAACAACACCATCGTGACCATCACCGACCGTCAGGGTAATGCCCTGTCGTGGGCGACCTCCGGTGGCGCCGGCTTCCGCGGTTCGCGCAAGTCGACTCCGTTCGCTGCCCAGGTCGCCGCCGAAAAGGCCGGCCGTGCTGCGCTCGACTACGGCGTGAAGTCGCTGGAAGTCCGCATCAAGGGCCCGGGTCCGGGTCGTGAGTCCGCCGTTCGTTCGCTGAACAACGTCGGTTACAAGATCACCAACATCATCGACGTGACGCCAATCCCGCACAACGGGTGCCGTCCGCCGAAGAAGCGTCGCGTCTAAGGGAGCGATAAGAAATGGCTCGTTATATCGGTCCTACCTGTAAGCTCGCCCGTCGCGAAGGCGCCGACCTCTCCCTCAAGAGCCCGGCGCGCGCGCTGGACTCCAAGTGCAAGCTGGAGCAGAAGCCCGGCCAGCACGGCGCTACCGCCCGTAAGGGCAAGCTGTCCGACTACGCTACCCAGCTGCGTGAAAAGCAGAAGGTCAAGCGTATCTACGGTCTGCTGGAGCGTCAGTTCCGCAACTACTACAAGAAGGCCTCGACCAAGAAGGGCAACACCGGCGAGAACCTGCTGCAGTTGTTGGAAACCCGTCTGGACAACGTCGTCTATCGCATGGGCTTCGCTGTGACCCGTCCGGCTGCTCGTCAGCTGGTCTCGCACCGCGGTGTCACCGTGAACGGCAAGTCGGTCAACCTGGCTTCGTACCAGATCAAGGCTGGCGACGCGGTTGCGCTGTCCGAAAAGGCTGCCAAGCAGCTGCGCGTTCAGGAAGCCCTGACCGTTTCGGCCACGCACGACATGCGTCCGTCGTGGATTGAAGTGGATTCCGGCAAGTTCGCCGGCGTCTTCAAGGCGGTTCCGGATCGTTCGGACCTGCCTGCGGACATCAATGAAGCGCTGATCGTCGAGCTGTATTCGAAGTAATTCACATTGGAGAGCCCCCGGCGACGGCCGGGGGTTCACTAGGAGAACCCGCAACATGACGGTTACCGCCAACCAGGTTCTGCGTCCTCGTGGCCCGCAGATCGAACGCCTTACCGACACACGCGCCAAGGTCGTTATCGAACCCTTGGAGCGTGGTTATGGGCATACGCTGGGCAATGCCCTGCGTCGCGTCCTGTTGTCGTCCATCCCGGGCTTCGCGATCACGGAAGTCGAAATCGACGGCGTGTTGCATGAGTACACCACGGTCGAAGGTCTGCAGGAAGACGTGCTTGAAGTCCTGCTCAACCTGAAGGATGTGGCCATCCGTATGCATTCCGGCGACAACGCCACCCTGTCCCTGTCCAAGCAGGGTCCGGGCGTCGTCACGGCTGCCGATATCAAGGTTGATCATAACGTGGAGGTCCTCAACGGCGACCACGTGATCTGCAACCTGACCAAGGATACGGCAATCAACATGCGTCTGAAGATCGAGCGTGGTTTCGGCTATCAGCCGGCTGCCGCGCGTCGTCGTCCGGACGAAGAAACCCGTGCCATCGGCCGTCTGGTCCTGGATGCCTCGTTCTCGCCGGTCCGCCGTGTCGCCTATGCCGTGGAAGCGGCACGTGTCGAGCAGCGTACCGATCTGGACAAGCTGGTCATCGATATCGAGACCAACGGCACCATCGACGCCGAGGAAGCCGTGCGCACCGCCGCCGACATCCTCAGCGACCAGCTGTCGGTGTTCGGTGACTTCACCCACCGCGACCGCGGTGCGGCCAAGCCGGCCAACAACGGCGTGGATCCGGTGCTGCTGCGCCCGATCGACGACCTGGAACTGACCGTGCGTTCGGCCAACTGCCTCAAGGCGGAAAGCATCTATTACATCGGCGATCTGATCCAGAAGACCGAAGTGGAGCTGCTGAAGACCCCGAACCTGGGCAAGAAGTCGCTCACCGAGATCAAGGAAGTGCTGGCCCAGCGTGGCCTGTCGCTTGGCATGAAGCTGGAGAACTGGCCGCCGGCCGGCGTCGCCAGCCACGGCATGCTGGGCTGATAAGCCCCCTGCAGTACCGCAAAGGCCTCACCGGTAACGGTGGGGCCTTCGCACCGTAGAGCCGAGCTTGCGCGATTGCATCCACTGCAGTCGATCAAGCTCGGCTCTACAACAACCGACGGACGATCAGTCCGCGGACAGGCCGACCAGGAGGGGCGGCCAGGACCATCCGCAGTCCGAATACAGCGCCAGGATGGCGACAACGATCCCCAAAGTCTCAATCTTGCAAAGGAATCATCACCATGCGTCATCAGAAATCCGGTCGTAAGTTCAGCCGTACCAGCGCTCACCGCGAAGCAATGTTCAAGAACATGGCCGCGTCGCTGTTCAAGCACGAGCTGATCAAGACCACCCTGCCGAAGGCCAAGGAACTGCGCCGCGTTGCCGAGCCGCTGATCACCCTGGCCAAGGTCGACTCCGTCGCCAACCGTCGTCTGGCGTTCGCCCGCCTGCGTGACAACGAAGCGGTCGGCAACCTGTTCACCATCCTGGGCCCGCGTTACGCGTCGCGTCCGGGTGGTTACCTGCGTCTGCTGAAGTGCGGCTTCCGCGCTGGCGACAATGCACCGATGGCCTACGTCGAGCTGGTCGACCGTCCGGCCGCTGTTGCCGAGGAAGTGGCCGAGTAATCGGACCGTTCCCTGCAGCACCGTCAGAAGCCCGGCCTTGTGCCGGGCTTCTGCGTTACAGCGCCCGTGCGTAGGGCATCGCGTGCGCCGTCGCATGGGTTACGCTTTGCATCTGCCTGCACTGAGTCCTGCTGATGAACCCGTTCCGTTGGCCGTTCCGCGCCCAGTTCCTGCTGGGGTTCCTGATCTGCGCGGGGCTGCTTGGCTTCGCGATCTACCTGCAGTTGAAGATGGGCCTCGAGCCATGCCCGCTGTGCATTTTCCAGCGACTGGCGTTCGCCGCGCTGGGCCTTGTGTTCCTGATCGGTGCGCTGCACGGTCCCTCCAATCGACCGGGGCGCATCACCTACGGCGTATTGGCCTTCATCGCGGCAGCCGTGGGCGTGGGCATCGCCGCGCGCCACGTGTACGTGCAGATGATCCCGCCGGAATTCGGATCAACCTGCGGCCCGCCACTCAGCTTCCTCAGTGAAACCATGGGGCCGTTCGAAGTGTTCCGCACCGTGCTGACCGGTACCGGCAACTGCGGCGACATCGACTGGGCCTTCCTGGGCCTGAGCATGCCGATGTGGTCGCTGGTGTGGTTCGTGTTGCTGGCGGGCTGGGCGTTGTGGGTGTCCGTGCGCCGTATTCGCTGATGTTGAACGTTGTACTTGATGCGCCGGGCATGGCTCGGTGCGCCCCTGAAGGTCCTGGAGTCCGCCATGTCGTCCGTTGATTCATTGTCGCCCGCTGACTGGTCGCCGGAGAGCTGGCGGGCAAAGCCTGCCCTCCAGTTGCCGACCTATCCGGATCCGGTTGCCTTGGACGCGGCGTTGCACGAGTTGAAGCGGCTGCCGCCGTTGGTCACCTCGTGGGAAATCCTGTCACTGAAGCAGCAGTTGGCGGATGCGCAGGAGGGAAAGCGCTTCCTGCTGCAGGGCGGCGACTGCGCAGAGAACTTCAGCGACTGTGAGTCCGGGATGATCTCCAACCGGCTCAAGGTGCTGCTGCAGATGAGCCTGGTGCTGGTGCATGGCATGCGCAAGCCGGTGATCCGCGTCGGACGCTTCGCCGGGCAGTACGCGAAGCCGCGTTCGGCAGACACCGAGACACGCGATGGGGTCACGCTGCCCAGCTACCGCGGCGATGTGATCAATGCGCCGGCCTTCACCGAAGCGGCACGCCTGCCGGATCCCAAGCGGATGTTGCAGGCGCACGCGCATTCGGCGATGACGATGAACTTCGTTCGGGCGCTGATCGACGGCGGATTCGCCGATCTGCATCACCCGGAGTACTGGAACCTCGAGTGGGTGCGGCATTCGCCGCTGGCGGTGGAGTACCAGAAGATGGTGACGTCCATAGAGGATGCCATCGGCTTCATGGAGACCATCTCCGGCGCGCGCGTGCACAACCTCAAGCGGGTGGATTTCTATACGTCGCACGAGGCCTTGCTGCTGCCGTATGAGCAGGGACTGACACGCCAGGTGCCGCGTCAGCAGGGCTGGTTGAACCTGAGCACGCACTATCCGTGGATCGGCATGCGCACCGCAGCACTCGATGGCGCGCACGTGGAGTATCTGCGCGGCGTGCGCAATCCGATCGCGATCAAGGTGGGGCCATCGGTGCAGCCGGACCAGCTGCTGCGCTTGATCGATATGCTGAATCCAGACGACGAACCCGGCCGGCTGAGCTTCATCCATCGCATGGGCGCGGCGCAGATCGCCGACAAGCTGCCGCCGCTGCTGGATGCGGTGAAGCGCGACGGTCGCCGGGTGCTGTGGGTGTGCGATGCGATGCATGGCAATACGGAGAGCACGGGCAACGGCTACAAGACGCGCCGCTTCGACAACATACGCGGTGAAGTCGAGTTGTCGTTCGATCTGCACGCGGCCGCGGGGACGCGCCTGGGTGGCGTGCACCTGGAGATGACCGGCGAAGATGTGACCGAATGCACCGGTGGCGCGCGGGAGCTCACCGAGCGCGATCTGGAACGCGCCTACCGCTCCAGCGTGGATCCGCGACTCAACTACGAACAGTCGCTGGAAATCGCCATGGCGATCGTGCGCAAGCAGAACGGCTGATCCGATCACTGCTGAGGGGGTTGGTTTCCGCGTGCACAGCGAGCGGGATCTGACCCCTTTTTTACGAACGCCTGACATGACGCTCATGGCTTCTGCGACACGCTGGTCCTTTCGCGTGGTCGTGGAGGTGCAGCAGTGTCGAGGTGGGAACAAGCGCAGGCGTACGTGGTGCCGTTGGGCATCGCGCTGGCAGTGGGGGCGCTCGGCGCCTGGGTGATCCTCGCGCTGTATCGGCGACTGGAAGGTCGCGACCGGCGGCGCGCACGCATCGGGCGCATGCTCGGCCCGCCGCTTGCACTGGCGTTCCCGCTGCTCCTGCTGGTGCCTGCGCTGCAGGCAACGCCACTGCACGACCGCTGGTTGGACCAGGCGCAGCGGCTGGTGCACATCGGGTTGACCGCCTGCTTCATCTGGCTGCTGGTACGAGCCGTCGCCGCCGGCGAGAAGGCGATCCTGCGCAACCATCCCATCGAAGTGGCCGACAATCTGGAAGCGCGCCGCGTGCAGACCCAGACCCGTGTCCTCAGCCGCGTGCTGATGGGCGGGATCATCGTATTGGGGATATCGCTGGTGCTGCTGCAGTTCGACATGGTGGCCAAGATCGGCTCTGCCCTGCTGGCCTCGGCCGGCCTGATCGGCCTGGTGGCAGGTATCGCTGCCAAGCCGGTGTTCGGCAACCTGATCGCTGGCCTGCAGATCGCCGTGACAC
This sequence comes from Stenotrophomonas sp. CFBP 13725, assembly GCF_014841935.1. NCBI lineage: Bacteria > Pseudomonadati > Pseudomonadota > Gammaproteobacteria > Lysobacterales > Lysobacteraceae > Stenotrophomonas > Stenotrophomonas sp. CFBP 13725. Next base: position 217,035 of record NZ_JACYUV010000003.1, read on the forward strand.
AGCCGATCCGGCTGGATGACGTGGTGATCGTTGAAGGCGAGTGGGGGCGCATTGAAGAGATCGGCAGCAGCTACGTGGTGGTGCGCATCTGGGACGAACGCCGGATGGTCGTGCCGCTGACATGGTTCATCGAAAACCCGTTCCAGAACTGGACCCGGCGCAGTGCGGACCTGTTGGGCACCGCGTTCCTGTGGCTGGATTACCGTGCGCCGATTCCCGCCATCCGTGCCGAGCTGGAGCGCATCTGCAAGGACGCGCCGCTGTGGGACGGCCGTGTCTGCGTGACCCAGGTCACCGAGACCACCGAACACACGCTGCAGGTCCGCCTGCTGGTCAGTGCGCGCAACTCGGGCGATGCGTTCGACCTGCGTTGCCTGGTGCGCGAGCGGATGCTGGACTTCCTCGCGCGTGAACATCCACAGGCGTTGCCGCGCCTGCGTGCGCAGCTTGAGGAAAGTGCCGATACGCCAAAGCGGCGCGTCGCGCCGGCACCGGAGCAGGAAGTGCGCTCACCCGGTGCCGAGGATGGCGAACCGGCCGTCCAGCCCACGGCAGGGTAGCGCCGCGTCATGCGCGACGGCCCTGTCTGACGCCTCGCAGCTACCCCACTTGGGAGGGCGCGGTCGTTACAGGGGGGGCGGTCGCCGTGCCATGGTGCGCTGCTCATAGGCATAGGCCAGCTCGATCAGGCGCGGCTCGGCCCAGGCCGTGCCCACGAACAGCAGTCCCACGGGCAAGCCATCGACGTGGCCCATCGGTACGCTCAGGCTAGGATAGCCGGCCACCGCGGCGGCGCTGTAGTTGCCCCCCGGGAACGCATCGCCCCCAGGGCTGTTGATCGGCCATGCAGTGCCCGTGGTGGGGGCCACCAGGGCGTCCAGCTGATAGGCGCGAAGCAGGGCATCGATGCCTTGTTCGCCGGCCATGCGGCGTGCCTGGCTGCGTGCCTGGATGTAGGCAGGGTCGCCCAGCGATCCAGCATGTGCTGATGCGACCAGCAGCTCCTGGCCGAACAGCGGCAGTTCCTGCGCGGTGTGTTTTTCGTTGAAGGCGACCAACTGCGGCAGCGTGCGCCACGGGGCCTTCCACTGCCGGAGGTAGCGCTCCATGCCCGCCTTGAACTCATGCCGCAGCACGATCTGTTCGGCATCCGACCAGCCACTCTCGTCCGGCGCTGGCACCGTCACGACGGTGGCCCCGGCGCGCCGCAGGGTCTCGACGGCATGCTGCATCAACGCGCCGATGCCGGGACGTTGGGACAGCGGATTGTCCATCACCCCGATGCGCGCGCCGCGCAGCCCGTTGGGATTCAAGCGCGCCGTGTAGTCATAGACCGCGCGGCCCGGCATCGCGGCGGTGGCAGGGTCGGCTGCATCGCGGCCCGCAATGGCCGTCAGTACCGCCGCCGCATCAGAGACCGTGCGGGCGATCGGGCCTGCCGTGTCCTGGCTGAACGAGATCGGGATGATGCCATCGCGACTGACCAGGCCCACGGTCGGTTTCAGGCCGACCACACCGTTGACGGCAGCGGGGCAGACGATGCTGCCATCTGTCTCGGTGCCGACGGATACCGTTACCAGGTTGGCCGCGACGGCGACGGCGCTGCCGCTGCTCGATCCACAGGGGCTGTGGCTGAGGCGGTAGGGATTGCGTGTCTGGCCGCCGCGCGCACTCCATCCGGAGGTGGATCCGAGTCCGCGATAGTTCGCCCACTCGCTCAGGTTGCTCTTGCCCAGGATCACTGCGCCGGCAGCGCGCAGGCGCGTCACCAGGAACGCGTCGCCGGGGCGGAAGCCGGCCAGAGCCAGCGAACCGGCCGTGGTGCTCATCGGCAAGGCGTTGATGTTGTCCTTGAGCAGCACCGGGATGCCGTGCAGCGGACCGCGCAGGTGGCCACGGCGGCGCTCCTCGTCGCGCTGTGCGGCCTCCTTCAGGGCATTCGGGTTGAGCTCGATCACCGCACGCAATCGCGGCCCTTCGCGGTCCAGCGCGGCGACGCGCTCCAGATAGGCCCGGGTCAGCGTCCCGCTGTCCAGTTCGCCGGCCGCCATACGGGCCTGCAGGTCGCTTATCTCGGCCTCGGCGTAGGGAAACGGCGCCGCCGCAGGAGGTGCGTCATCGGCCGCACGCACGGGTGACGCACAGCCGACCAGCGCCGTGGCGAGCACGGCGGACAGGAAAAGAAGACGCGTTGGTGATGGAGCGTTGCGCATGGTGGGCGGCTTGGGCACCTAACCAGTGTATCGCGGCGCCTTCAGGGTTTCCGCTTCAGGATGTCGCGCGCCAGCACGTAGACCACCAGCAGGTTCAACACCAGCACGGTCCAGGAGGCCCAGCCCGGATGGCGGGAAATGGCGTAGACATCGAAGGGTAGGTAGATGCCGGCAGACACGCAGCCCAGCCACGAGGCCCAGGCCTTGGCCCGCCACAAGCCCCACGCTTCGACCAGGTGGAGCAGGGCATAGCCCAGCATCGCGGCCGCCGCAAGGTGGACGACATCGGGACTGATCATGTTCAACAGGGAGGGCAGGGTGCCGTGATCCGGGTCCAGGCTGAAACGCCGGATCAGGGCATTGATCCCATCACGCAGTGGCTGCGGACCGAGCATTTCCAGCCCGGTCGCGGCCAACAGTGCAAGCACCGCTTTGCCCGTTTCGAGCAGAGCGATGACATGCAGGCCCGGATGCCGTTGCGGATCCGGGTTGTAAGCAGGATGGCTCACGAGTCGGCTCAGCCGCCGCGCGATGCCTTCTTGCGGTCGCTTTCGGTCAGCCCCTTCTTGCGCAGGCGGATTTCCTTCGGCGTGATTTCAACCAGCTCGTCGTCTTCGATGAAGTCCAGTGCCTGTTCCAGCGAGTACTTGATCGCCGGGGTCAGCTGGATCGCATCGTCCTTGCCCGAAGCGCGCATGTTGGTCAGCGGCTTGGTCTTGATGGCATTGACGGTGAGGTCGTTGTCCTTGGAGTGGATGCCGATCAACTGACCTTCATACACGTTGTCGCCTTCAGCAGCGAACAGCTTGCCGCGTTCCTGCAGCGGCCCCAGGGAATACGCCGGGGTGGCACCCGGTGCGTTGGCGATCATGACGCCGTTCTGGCGCTTGGCGATCGAACCCTGTTCCTTCGGACCGTAGTGGTCGAACACGTGGAACAGCAGGCCCGAACCCTGGGTCAGGGTCTTGAACTCGTTCTGGAAACCGATCAGGCCACGGGCCGGGATCTGGTACTCCAGGCGCACACGGCCCTTGCCGTCCGGTTCCATGTTCTTCAGCTGGCCCTTGCGGGTACCCAGCTTTTCCATGACGCCGCCCTGATGCTGTTCTTCGATGTCCACCACCAGCTGCTCGATCGGCTCCATGGCCTGGCCGTCGATCTGCTTGATGATGACTTCCGGGCGCGACACGGCCAGCTCGTAGCCTTCACGACGCATGTTCTCGATCAGCACCGACAGGTGCAGCTCGCCACGGCCGGAGACCAGGAACTTGTCGGCGTCTTCCAGCTGTTCCACCTTCAGGGCCACGTTGTGCACCTGCTCGCGGTCCAGGCGGTCCTTGATCTGGCGGCTGGTCAGGAACTTGCCACCGGACAGGTCCTTGTTGCCGGCGAACGGCGAGTTGTTGACCTGGAAGGTCATCGAGATCGTCGGCTCGTCGACGGTCAGCGCCGGCAGCGCTTCCGGGGTATCCGGATGGCACAGCGTGTCGGAGATGGTCAGTTCCTGGATGCCGGAGATGGCGACGATGTCACCGGCCTCGGCAGTGTCCTGCTCGATGCGCTCCAGGCCGAGGAAGCCCAGTACCTGCGCCACCTTGCCGTTGCGCTTCTTGCCTTCACGGTCGATCACCGCGACCTGCATGTTCTTCTTCAGGGTGCCGCGCTGGATGCGGCCGATGCCGATCACGCCCACGAAGTTGTTGTAGTCCAGCTGGCTGATGCGCATCTGGAACGGACCGTCCGGATCGACTTCCGGCATCGGCGCGTGCTGCATGATCGCTTCGTACAGCGGGGTCATGTCGCCGTCGCGCACGGTGTCTTCCAGGCCGGCGTAGCCGTTCAGGGCCGACGCGTAGACGATCGGGAAGTCCAGCTGCTCATTGGTCGCGCCGAGCTTGTCGAACAGGTCGAACACCTGGTCGATCACCCACTCCGGACGCGAGCCCGGGCGGTCGACCTTGTTGACCACGACGATCGGCTTGAAGCCCATCGCGAAGGCCTTCTGGGTGACGAAGCGGGTCTGCGGCATCGGGCCGTCCATCGCGTCGACGAGGATCAGCACGGTGTCGACCATCGACAGCACGCGCTCCACTTCGCCGCCGAAGTCGGCATGTCCGGGGGTATCGACGATGTTGATCCGGTTCTTGACGCCGGTCTTTTTGTCTTCCCAGGTGATGGCCGTGTTCTTGGCCAGGATGGTGATGCCGCGTTCCTTTTCCTGATCGTTGCTGTCCATCACGCGCTCGGCGAGGACGGTGCGTTCGGACAGGGTGCCGGACTGCTTCAGCAGCTGATCGACCAGGGTGGTCTTACCATGGTCGACGTGCGCGACGATGGCGATGTTGCGAAGATTTTCGATGGACATGCGAAAGGGGGCCAGTCGGCGCCGGATTTGGAAAAAGAAGTCCATCATCATACCTCGAACTGACCGTTTCGCGAAAAACCCGTTTCAGTCTTCCCCAGATGCCCATTCAGCCAAGGCTACCGGCCACCGCAGCACAGGCTCCGCAGCCGTAGCCCTGACCCTCGCTTCTGCTTTCGCGCTGGCCTTTTCCTCCCACCGCAGCGGCCATCTGTCTGGCGGGGTGGGAGGGGGCGGTGCGGGGCCGTTAGAGCCGCATGGATGCGGCGACGAGCCTACAGGGAGGTATTCACGGCGTGCCCCGCACCGGCCCCTCCCACCTCGCCCTACAAGAAGACAGAACCGCTGCAAAACCTTCAACGATCGTCGTACCCGCGAGCGAAACGGGACGGGTGTAAACTTGGGAGCTGGACCTTTCCCACCCGAATTCCAAGGATCTTCATGTCCCTCATCGCTACGTTCGACACCACCCAGGGCCCGATCAAGGTCGAGCTGTTCGCCGACAAGGCACCGCTGACCGTCGCCAACTTCGTGAACCTGGTAAAGCACGGCTTCTACGACGGCCTGGTCTTCCACCGCGTCATTGCCGATTTCATGATCCAGGGCGGCTGCCCGCGCGGCCAGGGCACCGGCGACGCAGGCTACAAGTTCGAAGATGAAAAGAACGGCGTGAAGCACCAGGTGGGTTCGCTGTCCATGGCCAATGCCGGCCCGAACACCAATGGCAGCCAGTTCTTCATCACCCACATCAAGACCGACTGGCTGGACGGCAAGCACACCGTGTTCGGCCAGGTGCTGGAAGGCCAGGCCATCGTGGATTCGGTCAAGCAGGGCGACGTCATCCATTCGATCACCCTGGAAGGCGATACCGATGCCGTGCTGGCCGCCAAGGCCGACCGCGTCGCCGAGTGGAACAAGTCGATTCCCTCGCGCGCCTGATCCCCTTTTGAAACGGCCACCCCTGCGGTGGCCGTTTTCATGATCCCCGCCGCCTGCCAGGCCGCCCGGCCACGCCCGCGGTTCATCTCCAACGCTCGCAAGCTAGAGGAAACCCCCCATGAAAGCACCTGTTCGTGTTGCCGTGACCGGCGCTGCCGGCCAGATCGGCTATGCCCTGCTGTTCCGCATCGCCTCCGGTGAAATGCTCGGCAAGGACCAGCCGGTCATCCTGCAGCTGCTGGAACTGCCCGTTGAAAAGGCCCAGGCCGCGCTGAAGGGCGTGATCATGGAACTGGAAGACTGCGCGTTCCCGCTGCTGGCGGGCATCGTCGGTACCGATGACGCCGAAGTGGCGTTCAAGGACATCGACGTGGCCCTGCTGGTCGGTGCCCGTCCGCGTGGCCCGGGCATGGAGCGCGCCGACCTGCTGCTGGAAAACGCGAAGATCTTCACCGCCCAGGGCGCTGCGCTGAACAAGGTCGCCAAGCGTGACGTGAAGGTGCTGGTGGTCGGCAATCCGGCGAACACCAACGCCTACATCGCGATGAAGTCGGCGCCGGACCTCAACCCGCGCAACTTCACCGCCATGCTGCGGCTGGACCACAACCGTGCCCTGAGCCAGCTGTCGACCAAGATCGGCAAGCCGGTCGGCGGCATGGAAAAGCTGGTGGTATGGGGCAACCACAGCCCGACCATGTACCCGGATTACCGCTTCGCCACTGCCGATGGCGCGTCCATCGGCGAAGCGATCAATGACCAGGACTGGAACGCCAGCACCTTCATCCCGACCGTGGGCAAGCGCGGCGCGGCGATCATCGAAGCGCGTGGCTCGTCCTCGGCGGCGTCGGCAGCCAACGCGGCCATCGACCACGTGCGCGACTGGGTGCTGGGCAGCAACGGCAAGTGGGTCACCATGGGCGTGCCGTCCGACGGCTCCTACGGGATCCCGGAAGGCGTGATCTTCGGCTTCCCGGTGACCACCGAGAACGGCGAGTACACCCTGGTCAAGGATCTGCCGATCGACGACTTCAGCAAGAAGTACATCGACAAGACCCTGGCCGAGCTGGAAGAAGAGCGTTCGGCCGTGGCCCACCTGCTGGGCTGAGCCGTCACTGCGCAGTGAGAAGACGCCGGGCCTGTCCCGGCGTTTTTTTTTGCGCGTAGGTGATGTCGGCGAACGGGTGAGACCCCCTCGCGGTGGGTTGAAAAGCCGAATCTCATGCTGGGGCCGGGCGGTGGGGCTGGGACGGGGGACGGCAAGAGCCGCATCCATGCGGGCCTCGTTTCGCGCCATCCATGGCCCTCAACGCCCCCGTCCCAGCCCCACCGCCCGGCCCCCTGACAGGTTCCGTGGCCGCCCGCCGCGTATGAAAAAAGAGAAAAGCGGTAGCGCCGACCCATGGTCGGCGAGCGCAGCGGGCCGTTGGCGGAGACATTCCGCCGACCATGGATCGGCTCTACCGATGCCCGTAGGGAAAATGTTTACTGCCCCCCGCCCAGCCCCTGACAGGTTCCGTGGCCGCCCGCCGCGTATGAAAAAAGAAGAAAAGCGGTAGCGCCGACCCATGGTCGGCGAGCGCAGCGGGCCGTTGGCGGGAGCATTCCGCCGACCATGGGTCGGCGCTACAGATTCAAAGGCCACCATGGACCTGTCGAAGGCGGGGCGGGGTGGGGTGGCGGGGGTGTTGAGCGCCATGGATGGCGCGAAACAAGGCACGCATGGACGCAGTTTTTGCCGTCCCCCGCCATCCCACCCCGCCCCGCCAACAAGCAGCCCTGCAGCCGTTGACGTTGACGTTGACGTTGACGTTGACGTTGACGTTGCCTCTGCGGGTGCCGGGCGCAGCCCGGCAACCACACCCCCTACGACCAAGGTCGGGGCGTTCGCGCCGCGGCTGGCGCACTATGCTCGATCCCATGACTTCGTCTGGGAGGGCTGTGTCATGGACTACGAAGAAACCTACCGCCGTTCGATCGACGAACCGGAGGAATTCTGGGGCGAGGAAGCCAGTCGCATCTATTGGCACAAGAAACCGCAACAGGTGCTCGACTACAGCAACCCCCCATTCCGGCGCTGGTATGTCGGCGGTGAAACCAACCTCTGCTACAACGCCGTCGATCGCCATCTCGACGAGCGCGGCGAGCAGCTCGCCTTGGTGGCGGTGTCCACCGAAACCGGGGTGACCCGCGAGATCACCTACCGGCAGCTCTATCGCGAGGTCAACGACTTCGCTGCCGTGCTGAAGCATCTCGGCGTGGGCCACGGTGACCGCGTGGTGATCTACATGCCCAACATGGCCGAAGCCGTATTCGCCATGCTCGCCTGTGCCCGCATCGGGGCGGTGCACTCGGTGGTGTTCGGTGGCTTCGCCGCCCATAACCTGGCGCTGCGCATCGACGATGCCGCACCCAAGCTGCTGATCGCCGCCGATGCCGGCATGCGCGGCGGCAAGGTGATCCCGTATAAAGCGCTGGTCGATGCCGCCTGCGCGGAGGCACACAATCCACCACCGCACGTACTGATCGTATCGCGGGGTCTGGACCCGGCCGAGCCGCGCGTACCAGGCCGCGACGTCGACTACGCCAGCCTGCGCGCCGAGCACGGTGGGGCAGAGGTGCCGGTGCAGTGGCTGGAGTCCAGCGAGCCGAGCTATCTGCTGTATACCTCCGGCACCACCGGCAAGCCCAAGGGCGTGCAGCGGGACGTGGGCGGCTACGCGGTCGCCATGGCGCAGTCGATGCAGACCGTGTTCGATTGCCAGCCCGGCCAGGTGATGTTCTCCACCTCCGATGTCGGCTGGGCGGTCGGGCATTCCTACAACGTCTACGGGCCGCTCATCGGCGGCTGCACGTCGCTGTTGTACGAAGGCCTGCCGACCCGTCCGGATCCGGGCATCTGGTGGGCGCTCTGCGAGCAGTACAACGTGCGCACGCTGTTCTCCTCGCCGACGGCCATCCGCGTACTGAAGAAGCACGATGTCGATTTCATCCGTCGCCATGACCTGCAGGCGCTCAAGTACATCTTCCTCGCCGGCGAGCCGCTGGATGAGCCCACCGCGCACTGGGCCAACGATGCGCTGGGCAAGCCGATCATCGACAACTATTGGCAGACCGAAACCGGTTGGCCGGCCTTGACCCTGCTGCCGGGGCTGGACATGAAGCCGGTGCGGTTCGGCTCGCCCGGTTTCCCCAACCTGGGCTACCGGATGAAGGTCATCGATGAAAACACCGGGGCCGAAGTAGCGGCGGGGCAGAAGGGCGTGCTGGTGATGTCGCCGCCGTTGCCACCGGGGTGCATGACCACGGTATGGAACGACGACGCCCGATTCCTGCAAAGCTATTTCAGCCACTTCAAGGAGCTGCTGTACAGCTCGTTGGATTGGGCGATCCGCGACGAGGACGGGTACACCTTCATCCTCGGCCGCACCGACGATGTGATCAACGTGGCCGGGCACCGGTTGGGCACGCGCGAGATCGAAGAGGCCATCTCCGGTCACCCACGCGTGGCCGAAGCGGCGGTCATCGGTGTCAAGGATGAGCTCAAGGGACAGGTGCCCCTGGTGTTCGTCACCCTGAAGCAAGGACTGGCAGGCGAGGACCCGGCGCAGGTCATCAGTGAAATGATGGCCGCGGTGACGGCGTCGCTCGGCGCCATCGCACGGCCCGCGCACATCCACCTGGTCAATGCATTGCCGAAGACACGATCCGGCAAACTGCTGCGACGCTCGCTGCAGGCCTTGGCAGAGGAACGTGACCCGGGCGATCTGTCCACCTTGGACGACCCTGCCGCGCTGGATGAGATCAGGCGCGTGCTGCGCACCTGATGCGCCGGAGACCGGTCATTCGTGGCCGGTCCCTCGCACGGTGTAAATCGTGCTGGCACGACATGCGGTATTGTTGAATCGACATGAGCCAGTTCCGACATGGAAAAGCGGCGCGCGTAAGCTAAAGTGGGCGCACCCAGCGGCACAGGTTGATCCGTGAAGACCCTTTCCTCTTGCGAAGTGGTTACGACAATGCCGGTGGACGACGCGACGCCCGGTTGGGACGCCATCAACGGTGCGCTCGGCTCCCTTTACCCTGACCAACAGGCGCGGCACTTTGGTGCCGCATTGGCATGGACATTGGGCGGGAAGGACCCGCTTGATGGGATCAGTGTCTATTGGAGCGAGGCCGGGCGACCGCATTGGCATTACGTCAGCTACGGGCTGTCGGAGTTGTTCGACAAGCAGAGTGAGGATCCGGACGTCAGTGGCTTCGGCTTTGAGTTGACCTTCCGGCTCGCCGCGCCTGCCGGTGCCGGCCCGGCCGATCCGCCGCCGACGTGGCCGATGAACCTGCTGCAGAATCTTGCCCGCTATGTGTTCCAGACCGGCAACACCTTCGAAGCGGGCCATCATCTTGATGCGCACGGACCGATCGCCGCAGATCGGGCCACCCTGCTGCACCATGTCGCCTTCATCGAAGACCCGCAGTTGCCTGCCCGCGACACGGTCAATGGTCGCCTGGCGTTCCTGCAGGTGGTGGGGCTGACGGCGGACGAGGTCGAGGCGATGCGGCGCTGGAACAGCGAGGCGATGCTGCACGCCATGGCAGCGGCCATGCCGCTGTGGATCACCGACATCGCGCGTTCTTCATTGCTGGATGATCCGGCGCTGTCGGCCGTGGCCGCGCAGGGCAGCGAACAGCACGGGTCCAGCACCGGCCTGCTGCTGCTGGAGACGCTGGACTGGCGCGTCGACGGCGATACGACGACGCTGGTGCTCGGTGTCGGCCAGGTGGCCAGTGTGCGCGAGTTGCTGGGACTGCGCCTGGGGCATGGCAGGTCCCTGGTGCTGGCCAGCGGCGCACGTCAGTGGGAGTTTCTGGCCGGCGCGCAGGAAGCGCTGGAGCCCGGCGATGACAGTGCGCGCTGCACGCTGGATGCGGCGGGCCTGCGCGCGCTGCTGGCGTGCCTGGAGCAGCCCTGCGGACGCTATCCCGTTCCGGGTACCCACATGGTGCTGGAGATCGTGCCGACGCTGTTGCGCGACGCGCAGGGCCGGGTCGTCCGCGAAATCGGGTAATCGGCCGGACCCGCTGTCGCGGGCCCGGCGCGGTGCCTTACGAGAGGCCTTCGGCGTTCAGCGCGGCCTGCACGCCGCTGTCGGCTTCCATGCGCGTGGTGTACGCCGCCAGGTTGTCCAGGCCGGACAGATCCACCTTCAGGCCGGAAGCCCAGCGCAGGGTGATGTAGAAGTAGGGGTCAGCGTAGCTGCGGAAGCCGGCCAGCCAGGGCTTGTCGGCCAACTGTCGGTCGGCCTGTTCGAACAGGCTGCGCAGGCGCTTGTGCGCGGCATCGGCCAGCGCGCCTTTCTGCCCTTCGTCGGCGATGAAGGCGGCGGGCGCGAACAGCGGCTTGAACGCCGGATGCAGATCCGAGTTGACGAAAGCCAGCCAGCGGGTGGCTTCGGCGCGCTGGCGCGGGCTGCCATCGCCCGCCAGACCCGCCTGCGGATGCGTATCGGCGATGTATCCCAGGATGGCCGCATTCTGGGTCAGCACGAAATCACCATCGACCAGCGCGGGCACGGAGCCGGCGGGATTGATCTTCAGGAACTCCGCGCCCTTCAGGGTTTCCCGCGTCAGCAGCTCGACCTCGAACGGCTGGCCGGTCCAGCGCAGCGCGATGTGGTCAGCGGTGGAACAGGCGCCTGGCTTGCTGTACAGCTTCATGGAAGGTCTCCGCACGGGGGGTGATGGCTCTGGGGCCGTCACTATCGCGGAGCCCGGCGCGCGGAGCAATGGCGCGCGGGGGCAACAGTCTGTTACGACGAGCGCGGCTTCAGACTCTGCACCTTATAGAAGGTGTGGTCGCCGATCGTTGCCACCTGGTAGGCGTTGCGCCAGCTCGGGCTGGCGATGGACAGCGCCGCGAAATGGCTCGCACCGGGCACGATTTCCTTGCGCTGGTTCAGCGGCAGGGCCCAGTTGCGTTCAGCATCGAAGGCGACCGTCATGGCTTCCCGCCATGCCGCGTCGTTGGCCAACTGCGTGCCGGGCGCGACGATGGTCGGGGCGAACTGCTTGCGCGCGGTCACCACCTGGCACATCGAATCGCCCCACAGCCCGCTGTCACGGCGGCGCAGGGCAACCTCGGCAACGGCCTGCTGTCCGCGAACGGTCTGGTCGCGTGCTTCCAGGTACACCGTCGTGCTCAGGCACAACGAATCGGCGGCCGGCTGCGGCAACAACTGCGACAGCCAGAGAATCCAGGCCAGTTTCATATCACTCCTTGCTCCGTGTGGGCCGCACCTGCCATGTCCGCCGGCATGGGGGCCGGGGGAGGGGCGAAGGCGCGACTTGGCGTCATGGGGAGGCAACCATCGGGGTCGCCCCGTGGGCAGCCCCAAGCGAGAAGATCGATGAATCGATCCGGGGGGCCGCACCTGCTCACCGGAACTGGGTGGTGAGCGGGAAAGTTGGCGCAAGGTAAGGGGGTATTTCCCAACGCGTCCTGAACCGCGCCGGTTGACATTCAGGTTCGGGGCAGTGCCGGAACAGCTTCACGGATGCCCCTATTCAGTTTTCTATAGTGCCGCTGCGAGGCGACTGCCCTGATCTATCGCACGCTTGGCATCCAGCTCTGCCGCCACATCCGCACCGCCGATGACGTGTGTGCGGATGCCCGCGGCCGTCAAGGAATCCAGCAGGGTGCGGTTCGATTCCTGGCCAGCACAGATGACGACATGGTCGACGTCCAGCCGCTGTTCCACGCCCTCGAAGCGGATGTTCAACCCTGCATCGTCGACGCCCAGGTATTCGACGCCGCCCAGCATCGTCACGCCCTTGGCCTTCAGCGTGGCGCGATGGATCCAGCCGGTGGTCTTGCCCAGCCGCGCACCCGGTCGGCCTGGGCTGCGCTGCAGCAGCCACAGCTTGCGCGGTGACGGTTCGGGATGCGGGCGGGACAGCGCACCACGGGATTCGTACATCGCATCCACCCCCCATTCGGTCATCCAGCGCTCGACGTCCAGCGCCGGCGACGGGCCGGCATGGCTGAGGAACTCGCCCACGTCGAAGCCGATGCCACCGGCGCCGATGATCGCCGCGCGCGGGCCCACCGTGACGCGGCCGAGCACCACGTCCAGGTAGTCCACCACCTTGGCGTGGTCGGCCCCCGGGAAGTCGACCCGGCGCGGGGTGATGCCGGTGGCCAGCACGATCTCGTCGAAGCCGGCCAGTTGGGCGGCATCGGCCCGGGTGCCCAGCCGCACCTCGACGCCGGTTTCGTCCAGCCGGTTGCGGAAGTAGCGCAGGGTCTCGTGGAACTCTTCCTTGCCCGGGATGCGCTTGGCGACGTTGAACTGGCCGCCGATCTCGTCGCCCGCATCGAACAGCGTGACACGGTGGCCGCGCTCGGCCGCCACCGTGGCGCAGGCCAGGCCGGCGGGGCCGGCACCGACCACGGCCACCTTTTTCGGGCTCGTGGTGGGGCGATAGACCAGTTCGGTTTCGTGCGCGGCGCGAGGGTTCACCAGGCAGCTGGCCAGCTTGTTCTCGAAGACATGGTCCAGGCACGCCTGGTTGCAGGCGATGCAGGTGTTGATGCGATCCGGACGTCCGGCGCGGGCCTTGTTCGCCCACTGCGGATCGGCCAACAGCGGCCGCGCCAGCGACACCAGGTCGGCCCCACCGCCGGCGAGGATGCGCTCGGCCACGTCGGGCATGTTGATGCGGTTGCTGGCGACCACCGGAACGCTTACGTGCGGCTTGAGCTTGGCGGTCACCCCGGCGAACGCGCCGCGCGGTACTGATGTCGCGATGGTGGGGATGCGCGCCTCGTGCCAGCCGATGCCCGAATTGATGATCGTCGCGCCGGCCGCCTCGATGGCTTTTGCCTGCAGGACGATCTCCTCCCAGTCGCTGCCGTCGGTCACCAGATCAACCAGCGACAAACGATAGATGATGATGAAGTCGGGCCCACAGGCTTCGCGGATGCGGCGCACGATTTCCACGGCGAAGCGCATGCGCTGGCGGGCATCGCCGCCCCATTGATCGGTACGCGCATTGGTGCGCGGGGCGATGAATTCGTTGATGAGGTAGCCCTCCGACCCCATCACTTCCACGCCGTCATAACCGGCCTCACGTGCCAGCCGCGCGCTGTTCGCGTAGTCGCCGATATGGCGCTCCACGCCACGCGCAGACAGGGCACGCGGGGTGAACGGATTGATCGGTGCCTTGAGCTTCGACGGTGCAACCGAGAGCGGGTGATAGGCATAGCGACCCGCATGCAACAACTGCAGGCAGATCTTCGCACCATGCTGGTGGGCGGCCGCCGTGAGCTGGCGATGCGGGCGCACTTCCCATGGCCAAGACAGTTTGCCGCCGAACGGCTTCAACCAACCGACCACGTTCGGCGCAAAGCCGCCGGTGACGATCAGGCCCACACCCCCTTCGGCCCGTTCGGCGAAATAGGCGGCCAGGCGCGGGAAATCGCGCGCGCGGTCTTCGAGCCCGGTATGCATGGATCCCATCAAGACCCGGTTGCGCAGCTGGGTGAAGCCCAGGTCGAGCGGGGTGAACAGGTGGGGATAGGCGCTGTCGCTGGCTGGCGTCATCGTGGATACGCTTGCGTACGGAAGCAGTCAGCGTGCCGGGAAACGTCGCAGGTAGCAAGATGCGACGCCGCATCGCCTGCGGGAGGGCGGGGTGTGCCTGCGATGCTGGATCGCCTGCGCGAGGGAGGGTGCCCCTGCGATACCGCATCGCGTGCGGGTGGGTGGGCTGGTGTCATGCGATGCCGCATCACGTGCGGATGGGTGGGCTATGTCATGCGTTGCCGCATCACGTGCGGGTGGGTGGGCTATGTCATGCGTTGCCGCATCACGTGCGGGTAGAGGGCAGGGTAGAGCCGACTTCAGTCGGCTGCCGTTCAAACCGCAGCCGACTGAAGTCGGCTCTATCGTGATGCGGCGGCGGCGGCGGGCAGCGGTCGGCCGATGCCGAACCATCGCAGGGTTACGCCGCACAGGGGGCCGACCAGCAGCGCGAACGCCAGTGTGCCCACCCCGACATCGCCGCCCAGCAGCCATCCCAACAGCAGGGCGCTGCCTTCAATCAGGCTGCGCACCTGCCAGATCGGCCAGCCGGTACGCGTGTGGAGTCCTGTCATCAGGCCATCGCGAGGGCCGGGCCCCAGCCGCGCGCCGATGTAGAAACCAGTGGCGATGGCTACGAGCAGCAGACCGGACAGGAAAAGAGGCAGCTGCAGCCACAGCGTGTCCACAGGGGGCAGGAGCCACAGGCCCACCTGTGCGGAAGGGCCGATCAGCAGCACGTTGAGGACCGTGCCCACTCCGGGCTTCTGCCTGAGCGGCCACCACAGCACCAGCACCACGGCACCGATCACGTTGGTCGCCAGGCCAAACGTCAGCGGTGAATGTGCGGCGATGCCTTGTGAGAGGACATCCCACGGCGCCACCCCGATGCCGGCACGCACCATCAGTGCGATGCCGATGCCATACAGAAACAGGCCGAGCACGAGTTGGATCAAGCGCATCAGAAGAGAGGAGGGCATGGGGACCGTATCCGGAGGGCTGTAGCGACAATAGGCGCTGCCCTCATGCAGCAACAGATACAGACAGTGGCGAATATGACGAGACAGCGTCCGACCGGCCGCCGCCGCATCGGCTGGAGCGGCCTGGCGCGTGCACGCGGCGGAAATCCAAGGAAAAACGCATCGCAGAACGGGACGCAGCGCGCCTGACAAATGTGAACTGGCGCGTCGATTGGACGTGATCAGTACCGCAACACGGTTCAGCTGCGCGCGCGCGATAAAGTTCCTCACCGCACCGCCTGCGCGCTGAACGCTTGACATTCTGGGATGGCAGAATCTCCCGCTGCAACCCTGAAGCTCGGGAAAACCCTTGCCCTGCCTGCCTGTTGCGGTTTTTCATGATCCTGTATAGGGTGCAACCGCCGGTCCGGTAGAGGCCCGGCACCCGGTTTCACATGTTACGGGACTGTTAACATGACCTTCACTCGCCTGAGCATAATGTTCGCGGCGGTGGCGTGCTGAATCGGCTGTCGTAGTGCTGGCCCATGCCTCTACCGGTTTCATACCCCCGATATAGGAGCTGTACTCAATGAACAAGAAGATTCTTACCGCCGCGCTGCTGGGCGGCCTGGCTTTCGCCCAGGCTGCATCCGCACAGTCCGGCCAGGAATTTGACGACCGCTGGTACCTGACCGGTTCGGCTGGCTTCAACTTCCAGGACAGCGACCGCACCACCAACGATGCTCCGTTCGTGACCCTGGGCCTGGGCAAGTTCATCAGCCCGAACTGGTCGCTCGACGGTGAGCTGAACTACCAGAACCCGAACTTCGATGCCAACCAGGACCTGAACTGGTCGCAGTACGGCGCGTCCGTCGACCTGCGTCGCCACTTCATCCAGGAAGGCCGTGGCTGGAACCCGTACCTGCTGTTCGGCCTGGGCTACCAGAAGTCGGAAGAAGAGTCGGCTGCCACCAGCGCGAACGGTCCGAACGAGCGTAAGGACGGCAACTTCGCCGCCAAGGCCGGTGTCGGCCTGCAGACCACCTTCGACAAGCGCGTTGCCGTGCGTGCCGAAGTGGCTTACCGCGCTGACTTCGACGACAAGAGCACCGCTGCTCCGTCGGAAGACTGGTTCGGCGACGTGCTGGCTTCGGTCGGCGTCGTGATTCCGCTGGGACCGGCTCCGGTCGCTGCAGTCGTGGCTCCGGCCCCGGTTGCTCCGAGCTGCGCCGACCTGGATGACGACGGTGACGGCGTCAACAACTGCGACGACAAGTGCCCGGATTCGCAGCCTGGCCAGACCATCGGTCCGGACGGTTGCCCGGTGCCGGTCTCCATCGATCTGAAGGGCGTGAACTTCGACTTCGATAAGGCCAACCTGCGTCCTGACGCGGTTGCGATCCTGAGCGAAGCCTCGCAGATCCTGACCCGTTACCCGGATCTGCGTGTTGAAGTCGCTGGTCACACCGACTCCAAGGGTACCGACGCGTACAACCAGAAGCTGTCCGAGCGTCGTGCTACCGCTGTGTACAACTACCTGACCTCGAACGGCGTCTCGGCGTCGCGTCTGACCGGCCCGATCGGTTATGGCGAGAGCCGCCCGATTGCTCCGAACACCAATGCTGATGGTTCGGACAACCCGGAAGGCCGTGCGAAGAACCGTCGTACCGAGCTGAACGTCCAGAACTAAGTTCTGACGCTTCACCGGCAAGACACAGCAGGACCCGGCTTCGGCCGGGTCTTTTTGTTTGTGGGGTCCGCAGCGGCAGGTCGGTTCGCCTGCGCTGGCTCCTGCACACCATTCGTCAGAAAACCGCAAAAAAACCAACAAGTTGCCGTATTCATTGAATGTAGGATCTTGAAAGCCGTTGTGTCGCTGTTAAACTCGGCGCACTTACCTCCTTTCTGGATGCTCCTCATGCTGCGCACTGCATCGGCCGCCGTCCTGGCGCTGGCCCTGGTTCCCGCTGCCCATGCCGCCGTCGATTGCTCGATCGGTGCCAGCGCGGCGCCCCTGCCGCTGCCTGCCACGGCCATCGCGCCGGTGGCCAGCGAGCTGTTTACCCGTAGTTCGCAGCTGGGCATGCCCGCTGGCGTGCTGACCAGCACCTACGAACAGACCCAGTCGCTGGACAGTGTGCTGCAGCGCCTGCGCATCGAAGGCTGCCAGAACGTCGCCAACGCCATGCCGAGCGCGCCGGCAGTGAAGCCGAACGATCCGGCGGCTTACAAGCCGCAGACCGAGTTCGACAACACGCCCTGGCGCTTTGACATGAGCCAGAACGGCAAGCGGATGACCGCCGATGAGTTCGACGCCTGGATGAAGTCGCGCGGTGTGCGCGTGGTCAAGCCGCGTGCGGCTGCTGCCACGGCCGTTGCCCCGGTTGCTCCGGTGGAAGCGGCTGCCGAGACCAAGCCGGTCGACAAGAAGTAAGCACGGAGGGGAGCAGGACATGCGGCCACGACGCCCGCCTGCCACCCCCGCTGCCCGCACCCACGCACCGCGTGGGCGTGCGACCTCCGCTGCCACTACAGGCGGCGTGCGCCATGGGTTGGCGCGTGTGCTGTCCAAGGCCGGTGTGTGCTCACGCACCGAGGCCGCGCGCTGGATCGCCGCCGGCCGTGTGAGCGTGGATGGACGCGTGGTCCATGACCCGGAGTTTCCGATCCTTGCCGGCCGCCACCACGTCAAGGTGGACGGCCAGCCGCTGGATGCCGCGCCGCGCATCTACCTCATGCTCAACAAGCCGCGTGGGCTGGTCACGACCGCCCAGGACGAGCAGGGGCGCGACACGGTGTATCGCTGCTTCGATGGCGCCGGCCTGCCGTGGCTGGCCCCGGTCGGGCGGCTGGACAAGGCCAGCGAGGGCCTGCTGCTTTTCAGCAATGACCCGCAGTGGGCTGCCGCCCTGATGGATCCGGCCACCGGCCCCGACAAGACCTATCACGTGCAGGTCGATGGCATTCCCGATGCGTCGATGCTGGCGGCGTTCTGTGCAGGCATCGAAGACGACGGCGAGTTCCTGGCCGCGCGCGCGGTGCAGGTGCTGCGCACGGGAGAGAAGACGGCCTGGCTGGAAGTGGTGCTCGAAGAAGGGCGCAATCGGCATATCCGTCGCCTGCTGGCGGCGTTTGACCTGCAGGTGCTGCGGCTGGTGCGGACCGGCATCGGCGGGCTGGTGCTCGGCGACCTGCCCAAAGGCCAGTGGCGACAACTGCAGCAAGAAGATCGGCGGCAACTGGAGGCCGTCGTGGTTCCGGGCTGAGACCCGCGGCCGGCGCGCGACGTCGGCCCCGTATCGGGCGCAGGGGGGCGCCCGGCTATTCGCATACCCTGCAACAGGAGTCACCGCATGAACCGCCACCGCACCCCGCTGATTCGAACCGCCGCGCTGCTGCTGCCCCTGGGCCTGCTGGCCGCGTGCAGCAGCAAGAAAGAGCTGGTCAAAGCGCCGGACCTGACGACTGACGACGTGGTGACCATCACCGTGCCCGACCTGGACGCCCGCGGCAGCTACCGTTTCACCATGACCGACGGCGAAAAGACCCTGTCCGCCGACGACTTCGACGCCTGGATGAAAGCCAACGGCATCCGGATCTCCAGGTAAAAAAAAAGGGGACGGAGGGGATTAAGTCGTTTTCGGCTGCAACGCAGGCCGAAAACGACTTAATCCCCTCCGTCCCCTTTTTGTCGGGTCAGATCACGCCGAGTTCGCGGCCGATGCGGGTGAAGGCGTCGATGGCACGATCAAGGTGTGCGCGGGTGTGGGCGGCACTGATCTGCGTGCGGATGCGCGCTTGGCCTTTGGGCACCACCGGGAAGAAGAATCCGATCGCGTAGATGCCTTCTTCCAGCAGGCGCTCGGCGAATTTCTGCGCAAGCGGTGCGTCGTACAGCATCACCGGGCTGATCGGATGCACGCCCGGCTTCACGTCGAATCCGGCAGCGACCATCTGCTCGCGGAAATAGGTGGTGTTGCTCACCAAGGTCTCGCGCAGGTCATCGGCGGCGGCCAGCATGTCGAAGGCTTTGATGCCGGCGGCGACCACGTGCGGTGGCAGCGAGTTGGAGAACAGATACGGGCGCGAGCGCTGGCGCAGCAGTTCAATCACTTCGGCCCGGGCGGTGGTGAAACCACCCAGTGCGCCGCCCATGGCCTTGCCCAGCGTGCCGGTGATGATGTCGATCTTGTCCAGCACGCCCTTGACCTCGGCGGAGCCGCGGCCGGTCTTGCCCAGGAAACCGGTCGCATGGCATTCGTCGATGTGCACCAGCGCGCCGTACTTCTGTGCCAGTGCGGTGATCTCGTCGAGCGGCGCGATGAAGCCGTCCATCGAGAACACGCCATCGGTGGTGATCAGTTTGGTGCGGCAGCCCGCAGCGTCAGCGGCCTGCAGCTGGGCTTCCAGGTCGGCCATGTCGCAGTTGGCATAGCGGAAGCGCTTGGCCTTGCACAGGCGCACGCCATCGATGATCGAAGCGTGGTTCAGGCTGTCGGAGATGATCGCGTCATGTTCGCCGAGCAGTGGCTCGAACAGGCCGCCGTTGGCGTCGAAGCACGCGGCATACAGGATCGTGTCCTGCTTGCCGAAGAAACCGGCGATCTGCGCTTCCAGCTGCTTGTGCAGATCCTGGGTGCCGCAGATGAAACGCACCGAGGCCATGCCGAACCCGTGGCTGTCCAGCGCGTCTTTCGCGGCCTGGATCAGGTCGGGGTGGTCGGCCAGGCCCAGATAATTGTTCGCGCAGAAGTTCAGCACCGTGCGGCCGTCGGCCAGGGTGATCTCCGCCGACTGCGGACTGGTGATGATGCGCTCGGACTTGAACAGGCCCTGCGCGCGGATGGCATCCAGTTCGTCGGTGTAGTGGCGGGTCAGGTCGGACGAAGATTCAGTCATGGCAGCGGCGCGGCTCAACACAGGAAAACCGGGATTTTACCTGCGTCGCCCCGGTAACGGCGGCCGGGGCTGGATCACGCACGTGTTGCGTTGCAATATCAAACAGGTTAAAAAACCGTGAACCGGTTGTTTTCCCACCACTGGTCCGCGCCACGCCCCATGTCCCTCCTCCCGCCATCGCCCCCCCGGAGACGCCCATGAAGCACGCCGTTCGTTGTCTTGCCGCTGCTGCCGCCCTGTCCCTCGCCTCATTCGCCGCCAGCGCCCAGGAAGCTGAATCGCCCTACAGCTGGAACGTCACCGCCGTGTCCGATTACGTCTTCCGTGGCGTTTCGCAGACGGATGAAGACCCGACGCTGCAGGCAGGTTTCACCTACACCAGCCCGGTCGGTCTCTATGCCGGTGTGTGGGGGTCGGGTGTGGACTTCGGGCCGGGCGACCCGAGCACCGAGGTCGACTTCCTGATCGGGTATGGTCTGGATGTATCGGACAACGTCAATTTCGATGTGCTGTTCAACCGCTACACCTATCCCGGTGCCAGCGAGCTCAACTACAACGAGCTGATCACCACCACCACCTTCGCCGAGCAGTACAAGCTCACCGTGGCCTATACCAACGACCTGTCGGGTTCGGACACCAAGAGCTGGTACTACGCCGTGGGCGGTGAGTGGGCGCTGCCGCAGGACGTCACCCTGGCCGCCAATGTCGGCCGCACCTCGCTTGAAACCAATTACGGCAAGGACTACACCGATTTCAACATCGGCGTCAGCCGCCAGTTCGGCCTGTTCAACCTGGGCCTGGGGTATCACGGCACCGACGGTGCAGGCCGCGACAACAACGGCGACCTGGCCGACAACCGCGTGGTGTTCACGGTCGCCATCGGGAAGTAAGCACGCGGCGCCTGCGGGCGCAGCTGCAGCGAACGTCATGCACAACGAAAAAGGCGCCCTTGCGGGCGCCTTTTTTCATGCGGCTGAGGTGATCGGCGCGCTTCGCGCGTCCGATCAGTTCCAGCTGAGCACGACCTTGCCGGCCTTGCCTTCTTCCATCAGGTCGAAGCCCTTCTGGAAGTCATCGATCGGCAGCTGGTGGGTCAGCACCTTGCCCAGCGGGAAGCCGGACAGCACCAGCTGGGTCATCTTGTACCAGGTCTCATACATCTTGCGGCCGTAGATGCCCTGCACGGTCAGGCCCTTGAAGATGATCTTGTCCCAGTCGCAGCCTGCGCCGCGCGGCATGATGCCCAGCATGGCGATCTTGCCGCCGTGGTACATGCAGTCCAGCATGTCGTTGAACGCGCGCGGGTTGCCGCTCATTTCCAGGCCGACATCGAAGCCCTCCATGTGCAGGTCCTTCATCACGTCCTTCAGCGACTGGTTGGCCACGTTCACCACGCGCGTAGCGCCCATGTCGGCGGCCAGTTTCAGGCGGAAATCGTTGACGTCGGTCACCACCACGTTGCGTGCGCCGATGTGCTTGCAGATACCGGCGGCGATGATGCCGATCGGGCCGGCGCCGGTGATCAGCACGTCCTCGCCGATCACGTTGAATTCCAGCGCGCAGTGCGCCGCGTTGCCGTAGGGATCGAAGAACGCCGCCAGTTCGGACGGAATCTGGTCCGGAATCGGCCACAGGTTGCTGGCCGGCATCACCATGTACTCGGCGAACGCGCCATTGACGTTGACGCCGATGCCGACGGTGTTGGGGCACAGGTGCGGGCGGCCACCACGGCAGTTACGGCAATGGCCGCAGACGATATGGCCTTCGGCCGATACCCGCTGGCCGATCTCATAGCCGGTCACCGCACTGCCGAGCGCGGCGACGCGACCGACGAATTCGTGGCCGATGGTCAGGCCGGGCTTGATGGTGCGCTGGCTCCATTCGTCCCACAGGTAGATGTGCAGGTCGGTGCCGCAGATCGCGGTCTTCTCTAGCTTGATCAGCACCTCGTTCGGACCCGGCACCGGCACCGGCACTTCTTCCAGCCAGATGCCCTTGGCGGCTTCGCGCTTGACCAGCGCCTTCATCATTTGTGCCATGGCGGCGGAACTCACAGGGGGAAAGATGGCGCGGATTATAAAGCGGTCGCGCGCTGCGCCATGTTGCAGCGCGGGCTGGCTGGCGGGCGTCCGCGGGGTGGCACCCATGACCTCCGGGCGTCTTCGCCGGGCAGGTTGGCGGCTAGAATCGACGTTTCAATCCTCCAAGGGCCGCTGCATGCGCTCGAATCTGCTCGCTTTCTCCATCGTCGCCAGTCTTGGCCTGGTCCAGGTCGCCCATGCCGCCGAAGGCATGTGGGTGCCGCAGCAGTTGCCGGAAATCGCCGGCCCCTTGCAGAAGGCGGGGCTGAAGCTGTCGGCCGAGCAGTTGGCCGACCTGACCGGCGACCCGATGGGCGCGGTCGTGGCGCTGGGGGGCTGCACGGCCAGCTTCGTCTCCCCGCAGGGCCTGGTGGTCACCAACCACCACTGTGCCTATGGCGCCATCCAGCTGAACTCCACGGCCGAAAAGAACCTCATCAAGGACGGCTTCAATGCGCCGACGACCCGCGATGAGCTGAGCGCGGGCCCGAACGCCCGCGTGTATGTGCTGGACCAGATCACCGACGTCACCGCGCAGGCCAAAGCCGCCATCGCCGCCGCCGGCAAGGACCCCCTGGCGCGCACCCGTGCGCTGGAGGCCTTCGACAAGTCCCAGGTTGCCGCGTGCGAGGCCGACGACGGCTTCCGCTGCCGCCTGTACAGCTTCTCCGGTGGCAACACCTACCAGCTGTTCCGCCACCTGGAAATCAAGGATGTACGCCTGGTCTACGCGCCCCCGGGCAGCGTCGGCAAGTTCGGCGGCGACATCGACAACTGGATGTGGCCGCGCCACACCGGTGACTTCTCGTTCTACCGCGCCTATGTCGGCAAGGACGGCAAGCCGGCGGCCTTCGCGGCCGACAACGTGCCGTACCAGCCCAAGCACTTCCTGAAGTTCGCCGACCAGCCGCTGGGCGCCGATGACTTCGTGATGGTGGCCGGGTATCCGGGCCGCACCAACCGCTATGCGCTGGCCGGCGAGTTCAACGAAACCGCCGACTGGACCTACCCGACCATCGCCCGGCACTACAACGCGGTGCTGAAGCTGATCGAAGATGCCGGCAAGGCCGACGCCGACGTCAAGGTGAAGTACGCCGCCACCGCCGCCAGCATGAACAACGTAGCGAAGAACTACGCCGGTCAGCTGGAAGGCTTCAAGCGCATCGATGCGGCCGGCCAGAAACAGGCCGAAGAGGCGGAGGTACTGGCGTGGCTGAAGAAGCAGGGCACCGCAGGCAAGCCGGCACTGGCTGCGCATGCGCAGCTGATCAAACACCTGGAAGCCGGCCGCAGCACCCGCGAGCGTGACCTGTTCGTCAACCAGTTCAACAGCACCTCCGTCGTCGGATCGGCCATCACCCTGTACCGCACCGCCATCGAGCGCAGCAAGCCGGATGCCGAGCGCGAAGTGGGTTACCAGCAGCGCGACCTGCCGACCATCGAAGGCGGCGTGCGCCAGATGGATCGTCGTTACGTAGCAAAGATGGACCAGCAGCTGCAGCAGTACTGGCTGAGCCAGTACGTGGCCCTGCCGGCGGCGCAGCGCGACAACGAGGTGTTGAACCAGTGGCTGGCCGGCAGCGATGCCAGCGCCGTCAATGCGCTGGTCGGCAAGCTGGGCGGCACCCGCCTGGGCAGCCTGGATGAGCGCCTGAAGTGGCTGAAGGCCGACCGCGCCGCGTTCGAGTCCAGCACCGATCCGGCCATCCAGTACGCCGTGGCGGTGATGCCCGCGCTGCTCAAGCAGGAAGAACAGAAAAAGACCCGTGAAGGCGAATCGCTGAGCGCGCGTCCGCTGTACCTGCAGGCCGTGGCGGATTACAAAAAGAGCCAGGGCGAGTTCGTCTATCCCGATGCCAACCTGTCGCTGCGCATCACCTTCGGCAACGTGATGGGCTATGGCAAGGACGGCGTGAACTACACCCCGTTCACCACCCTGGAAGGCGTAGCCGCCAAGGAAACCGGCGAAGACCCGTTCGACTCGCCCAAGGCCCTGCTGGACGCGGTCAAGGCCAAGCGCTACGGCGGCCTGGAAGACAAGCGGCTGGGCTCGGTACCGGTCAACTTCCTGTCCAACCTGGACATCACCGGCGGCAACTCCGGTTCGCCGGTGCTGGACGCGCAGGGCAAGCTGGTCGGGCTGGCCTTCGATGGCAACTGGGAGTCGGTCAGCTCGAACTGGGTGTTCGATCCGATCATGACCCGCATGATCGCCGTGGACAGCCGCTATATGCAGTGGATCATGCAGGAAGTGGCGCCAGCGCCGCAGTTGCTGAAAGAACTGAACCTGGCGCAGTAACCGGGAAGGGCGCGGCGGATCCTGGTGATCCGCCCGCCCGCCTGCCGCGCGCGGCCTGCATTCAAGCAGAGCAGGTATCATGGCGCTCCGGCGTGCTTTCACAGGACGTGAACGAACGTCGGACCTCCTCCCCCCAAGGACGTCAAATCCGCATGCGCATCCTGCTTGCCCGTCATGGCGAAACGCCGTGGAACGCCGAAGGCCGTTACCAGGGCCAGATCGATATCCCGTTGTCGCCGACCGGTGAGGCCCAGGCACAAGCCCTTGGTGAACGCCTGAAGTCGATCGACATCACCCGTGCGGTGGCCTCGCCGCTGTCGCGTGCGCAGCACACCGCACAGCTTGCCCTCGGTGCCCGTGCCGACATGCTGCTGACCGAGCCGGACCTGCAGGAAATCGCCCACGGTGAGTGGGAAGGCCTGCTGGCCAGCGAAATCCATGAGAAAGATCCGTCGCGCCTGCGCGCCTGGCGCGAAGAGCCGGACACCGTGCTGATGCCCGGCGGCGAGTCGCTGCGCCTGGTGCTGGACCGCAGCTGGCGTGGCCTGGCCCGTGCCACCGAAGGCCTTGGCGACGAAGACACCCTGCTGGTGGTCGCGCACGACGCGGTGAACCGGGTGATCCTGTGCCGCATCCTGGGGCTGCCGATCAGCCGTCTGTGGAGCTTCCGCCAGGCACCGACCACGTTGAACCTGCTCGAAGGGCCGGACATCGAACAGCTGGAGGTGGTCCGCATGAACGATTGCGCCCACCACACGCCGTTCTTCGGCGAAGCCAAGCACCGCGCGCTCTGATACCTGCACTGAACTGGACGTCCCACCGTGACCGCACTGCCCACTACGCTCGCCGACTGGCTGACCTACATTGAACGCCAGCATCCGGCCACCATCGACATGGGGCTGGAGCGCGTGCGCAGCGTCGCCACGGCGATGCAGCTGGGCGCACCTGCCGCGCGCACGATCACCGTGGGCGGCACCAACGGCAAGGGCTCCACGGTCGCCTTCATCGAGGCCATCGCGCGTGCCGCAGGCTGGAAGACCGGGGCCTACACCTCTCCGCACCTGCTGCGCTACAACGAGCGCGTGCGCATCGACGGCGAAGAGGTCAGCGATGACGCGCTGGTGGCGGCCTTCGCGGCCGTCGAGGCAGCCCGTGGCGCGACCACCCTGACGTACTTCGAATACGGCACGCTGGCCGCGCTGCACCTGTTCGCGCAGGCCGGGCTGGACCTGGCGGTGCTGGAGGTCGGGCTCGGCGGGCGGCTGGACGCGGTCAACCTCATCGACGCCGATGTGGCCGTCATCACCACGGTGGACATCGACCATGCCGAATGGCTGGGCAGCGAGCGCGAGGCGATCGGCAGCGAAAAAGCCGGCATCCTGCGGGCCTGGAAGCCGGCCGTGCTGGGCGAGATCGATCCCCCGTCCAGCGTGCTGCGGCGGGCTTACCTGATCGGCGCCAATGCGATCCGCGCCGGCAGCGACTATTTCAGCGAGGTGCTGGACGACGGCCAGTGGGCATGGCGCGACGTGGCGGTACGTCTGCAACTGCCAATGCCGGCGCTGGCCGGCCCCGTGCAACTGGCCAATGCCAGTGCGGCCATCGCGGCCCTGCGTTCGCTGGATCGCCCGGACGGCCTGCCGTTGCCGCGCAGTGCCTACGCTGAAGGCGTTGCAGCAGCGCGCATCCGTGGGCGCCTGCAGGCAGTCGAACACAACGGCGCCACGGTGCTGGTGGATGTGGGGCACAACCCGCAGGCCGCCGCCGCACTGGCCCGCGCGCTGACGTCCATGCCTGTTGCCGGACAGACGTTTGCCGTCTATGCAGCGCTGCAGGACAAAGATGCAGTCGGCGTCGTGCAGGCGCTGAGCGAGGTGGTGACGCACTGGACCTTGGCCGGGCTGGACGGCGCACGCGGACAATCCGCCGGCGCGCTGGCCGAGCGCTTGGCCGACACCGCTGCCGCCGACGCCGCGCAGGCGCCCCGCGTGGCCGATGCGCTGCAGCAGGTGACCACGCTGGCGGGTGCGCAGGATCGCATCCTGGTGTTCGGTTCGTTCCATACCGCCGCCGAGGCGCTGCAGTGGCTCGAGCACGCCGAACGCGCTCATTCAGCGATCTGAGACGCCGCGTCACCGCGCGGCCGTATAATCATCGGCAGTTCCCACCTGTTGCCTGCCATCCGTGGATACGTCCCTGAAACAGCGTTTGATCGGTGCCATCGTCCTGGTGGCCCTCGCCGTGATTTTCCTGCCGATGCTGGTGACCGGCCCTGCCCGCAACAGCACCGCCGACAGCGTGCCGCTGGAGGTGCCCGGTGCGCCTGCCAATGCGCAGTTTGAAACGCGCGAGCTGCCCCTGGCCGCCCCCACCGGTGGCAACAGTGGCCTGGGCGGCGCTGCGCCGTTGCAGGAAGCGGCCACGGGCGCGCCGCCTGTCGTCGATACCAGCCCGGCCGTTGCCGCGGGCGATTTTGCCGTCAGTTTTGGCGCCTACGCGAGCAAAACCGATGCCGATGCGGTGATCGCGCACCTGAAGGGCGCGAAGCTCCCGGGTTTCAGTGAACAGACGACCATCAGTGGCAAGCAGGCCTGGCGGGTCCGTGTCGGCCCGTTCGCCGACCGCGCCCAGGCCGAGTCTGCGCGCCTGCAGGCAGTGAAGATCCGCAGCGATGTTCGCGCTGAAGTGGTCACGCTGGATGCACCGTCTGACAGCCCGGCAGCCGCCACGGCGGCCGCGCGGGCGCCGGCTGCCGCAGCGACCACCGCACCGTTGGCGGGCAATCCGGTGCAGACGCAGGCCTTGCCGGAAACGGCTCCTTCCGCCGCGACGCCGCCGCCCGCTCCCAAGCCGGCGCCGACGCCTGCCGCAGAGACCAAGGCCGTAGCCGCGAAGGTCGAGCCGAAGCCGGCTGCCAAGCCGGCGGCAGCGCCTGCCGCCGCACCGGAAGTGAAAGCGCCTGCCGCGCCGGCCGCCAGTGGTGTGGGCTTCGCGGTGCAGTTGGGTGCCTTCGCCCAGACGGCCGACGCCAATGCGCTGCGCGACAAAGCGCGCGCTGCAGGGTTCAGTGCCATCGTCGACCAGGTGCGCACCGACAAGGGCACCCTCAGCCGGGTACGTGTCGGTCCGGTCGCCAGCCGTGCCGAGGCCGATCAGTTGAAGGCCCAGGTGGCTTCCCGCATCGGTGTGGCCGGCATGGTCAGACCGCACCCCTGATGACAGACCGTCAGCGCCCCGCCTGCAGGAACCCGATCGCATGATCGACATCGTGCTGGCTGCGCTGATCGCCATCTCCACCTTGCTCGGGTTCGTGCGCGGCTTCGTCGGCATCGTCGTGGGCACGCTGTCCTGGCTGCTGGCCGGGTGGGCCGCCTTCCAGTTCGGCAATCCGGTCGCCCATCTCTGGTCGGCCCCGGCGGCGCCCGGTAACGGCCATCTCGTCGGGGGCTACGTCACCGTTTTTGTG
The DNA here is from genome assembly GCF_014841935.1 of Stenotrophomonas sp. CFBP 13725. Lineage (NCBI taxonomy): Bacteria > Pseudomonadati > Pseudomonadota > Gammaproteobacteria > Lysobacterales > Lysobacteraceae > Stenotrophomonas > Stenotrophomonas sp. CFBP 13725. The sequence goes on from NZ_JACYUV010000003.1 coordinate 244,832, forward strand.
GCCGTGCTGGTGGTGGTGACGGTACTCGGCATGCTGCTGCGCACCGGCCTGCGGATGGCCCTGCTGGGCGGCGCCGACCGCATGCTGGGTGGTGCGCTGGGCCTGGTCCGCGGTGGGTTCATCAGTGCGGTACTGCTGCTGATGGCCACATTCACCCCACTCACGGCTGAACCGGTATGGCAGCAGTCCTACCTGCGTGGCGCACTGCAGCCCGTGGTGGGCTGGATGGATGCGCAGCTGCCGGACGTATCCCGGCCGATGCAGAACCTCGAGCGCATGGTGCCAAAGGGGATGCCGTCGTCGCTGGATGGGCTGGTGCCGTCCGGGCTGCCTTCCCTGCCGAAGGACGGTTTGTCACCTTCTGTGCAGAGCCTGTTGGGAAAGCCGACCGCGACAGGCGATAATGGCGTCCTCGGCGAGGTGGTGGCGGGACGCGGATGGCCGCGTAACGTGGACCCGGCCAGGGGCGCGGCGAGCGAGTCCGCGAACGCCCCGGCACTGCCCGCGAACATCGAGTCGGCGCCTGAGCGTCCAGATCCTGCCGCTGTCCCGTAAGGCGGCTCCCCGGCCAGGCACGGCCAACATCCCTGTAGATGGGCAACGCCCAGCGGAGATAACGCAACATGTGTGGCATCGTCGGAATCGTCGGCAACCAGAACGTCGCCGGGCAGCTCTATGACGGCCTGACCGTCCTCCAGCATCGTGGCCAGGACGCGGCAGGCATCGCCACCGTCGATGGCACCCGCCTGCGTGTGCAGAAGGCCAATGGCCTGGTCCGCGACGTGTTCGACGCGCGCACCATGTCCACGCTGGAAGGGCGCGTCGGCATCGCCCACGTGCGGTACCCGACGGCAGGGTCGGAGGGCATGGACGAAGCGCAACCGTTCTACGTCAACTCGCCGTATGGCATCGCATTGGCCCACAACGGCAACCTGATCAATACCGAAGACCTGCGTCGCCAGGTGTTCGAGCAGGACCGCCGCAACGTCAATACCGATTCGGACAGCGAAGTGCTGCTGAACGTGTTCGCCTACGAACTGGATGCACAGCGCCAGCTGACGCCGGAAGCTGCGATCCGTGCCGTGTCCCACGTGCACCGTCGCTGCAAGGGCGGCTACGCCGTGGTCAGCGTGGTGCTGGGGCTGGGCCTGGTGGCCTTCCGCGATCCGCACGGCATCCGTCCGCTGGTGCTGGGCAAGCGCAGCCACGCCGAAGGCGATGAGTACATCGTGGCCTCCGAATCCGCCGCGTTGGACGTGCTGGGTTTCCAGCGCATCCGCGATGTGCAGCCGGGCGAAGCGCTGGTGATCACCGCGCGCGGCGAGCTGTTCTCCGAGATCTGCTCCGAGCCGGCCGAGCACACCCCGTGCATCTTCGAGTACGTGTACTTCGCTCGTCCCGATTCGATGATCGACAACGTGTCGGTGCACAAGGCGCGCATGCGCATGGGCATCAAGCTGGGCGAGAAGATCCTGCGCCTGCGCCCGGATCACGACATCGACACCATCATTCCGATTCCCGATACCTCACGCGATGCCGCGCTGGAAATTTCCAACACGCTCGGCGTGAAGTACCGCGAAGGCTTCATCAAGAACCGCTACATCGGCCGCACCTTCATCATGCCGGGGCAGGGCGAGCGCGTTAAGTCCGTGCGCCGCAAGCTCAACCCGATCCACTTGGAGTTCCGCAACCGCGTGGTGCTGCTGGTCGATGACTCGATCGTGCGCGGCACCACCAGCCAGCAGATCGTGCAGATGGCGCGCGATGCCGGCGCGCGCAAGGTCTACCTGGCCAGCGCGGCACCGCCGGTGCGCTACCCGAACATCTACGGCATCGACATGCCGGCCGCCGAAGAACTGGTCGCGCACAACCGCAGCGTGGCGGAAATCGAAGCGCACCTGGGTTGCGACTGGCTGATCTACCAGGATATCGAAGACATGGAAGCGGCAGTGCGCGAGGGCAACCCGGCGCTGCAGAACTTCGATTCTTCGTGCTTCAACGGCCATTACCCGACCGGTATCGAGCCGGGCTACTTCGAACGCATCCAGCAGCTGCGCTCGGACGATGCCAAGCACATGCGCCGCGCCTGAACGTGACGGCGGAGGATCTGCAGGGCACCGGTGTGCCCGACGTCGGCGGTGACCTGCTGCGCGCTGCGCAGCAGTGCCTGGCCGAGGCCGATCCGCTGCGCAAGGTCGCGCTGACCCAAGCGTACGCCGCCGCGTTTCGTCGGGGTGCGTTGAAGGTCCCTGCCGATGCGGCACCGCCGGCGCCGATCCGCATGCCGGGTCGGCCGGCGCACCTGCAACTGGTGCTGCCGCGTGAGGTGCCGCGTCGGCGCCTCGGCAGCAGCGCGGGGCGCGCGGCGTTCATCCATGCCATCGCGCATATCGAGCTCAATGCGATCGATCTGGCCTGGGACGCGGTGTACCGCTTCCGGGGCCTGCCTGCCGCGTTCCACGCCGACTGGGTCAGCTGCGCCGACGACGAATCGCGGCATTTCATGCTGCTGCGCGAGCGGCTGTTGGCCAATGGCCACGACTATGCGGATTTCCCCGCGCACAACGGCCTGTGGCAGATGTGCGAAAAGACCGCGCACGACGGCTTGGCGCGCATGGCCTTGGTGCCGCGCGTGCTCGAAGCGCGCGGCCTGGATGTCACCCCGCTGATGATGGAAAAACTGCGTGCGGCCGGTGACGATGAGACCGCTGACGTGCTGGAGATCATCCTGCGCGAGGAAGTGGCGCATGTTGCCGCGGGGTCGCGCTGGTACCGCTGGTACTGCGACAAGGAAGGCGTCGAGCCGCGTTCGCGCTTCAAGAAACTGCTGCAGGAATATGCCGGCGGCTACCTGCATGGCCCGTTCAACATCGAAGCGCGCCTGTTGGCGGGCTTCGATGCGGATGAGCTGGCGAACCTGATCGAACAGGCCGACCACGTCGGGAAACCCGCTGCGCTCGCCGAGCATGGCTCGGCGCTACCAGACCCGCTATCCCGGTAGCGCCGAGCCACGCTCGGCGGAGTGCCGGCCGCGCACGTCGCCCCCACCCCGCGTATGCGCCTCATGCGTTGCGCAACACCACGCGCTTGCCGTCGTCGGTCGGCCGGTTGATGTAGAACAGACCTGGGCCCGGGCGGTACGGCAATTCGCTCACTCCCGCATCGGCGGCATAGGTCAGCGCGGTGTCTCCCAGCGCATCGAAGTTCCAATGCGCGGACTGCATCACGTAGCGCTGTTCCAGCAGCGTTTCCTGTGCTGCATCCAGGTGGTCTCCACGCAACAGCGTCGCGGCGATGCCGTCCAGTTCCGTCGGCAGCGCCCACGCCGCCACGTCCTCTGGCGAACGCGCCCAGCGGACGCCCGCCGCCGCCGCGCGGGCATGCATCACGCGCAGCGCCACCAGCTGGTAGCGCCAGTCGATGGGACGTTTGAGCACAACGGCCGAGTACACATACAAGGTTGGCGTGGGCAGGGCGCTGCGGCTGCCCGCTTGGCGCTGGCGCAGCCACTGGTGCCAGGTATCCACCCAGATCGTGCGTGCATCCAGTTGCAGCTGTTGCCGCCACCGTGCAGCCGCCTGCTCGGCGCGCTGGTGGCTGGCCGTGGCCTGCAGCCACGCCAGATCCGGCGTGGCGAACTCGGCAAATGGATGCCGTCGCACCTGTTCGCTGCGCGGGCGGGTCAGCAGCTTCGGCCCTTCTTCAGTCTGGTCGTAACCGCCGCCGATGTTGGCATGCACGCCAGGCAACAGCCGCTCTTCGTGCTCCGGCGCCACCGTGGTCAAGGCGAAATGGTGGCGATGCTCATCGCGTGCGACGAGCTGCAGCACCTTGCCGGCGATGCCGGTGGGCAGGGACAGGCGCGGCGGCTGCTCCGTACGCCGCCCGCGGATGGCCGCCACGGTGTCGAACAGACCGATGAAGCCGATCACCGGACGCGGCAGCGCGAACGCCGGATCCACCCGCAGCCCGGCCTCGCGCAGCAGGCCCAGCCAGTGCGCGGCGTCCCAGGCCGCGATCTGGTTGGCGACATCGCGTGCAGCAGCGGCGCCGCGCGAATACCCGAACAGGTCCACCCGGATGGCCTGCATCGGTGCGGTCCAGCGCCGGGCGAGCTGCGCCAGCGCCGTGGGCAGCTGCGTCTCCAGCGCGCGGCGGACCTTGGCCTTCACCCCCGTCGCGCCGACCCCGAACGCCAGGCCGATCAGATCATCGGGTTGGCCATCACGGGTACCGGTGCCTTCGGTGTACAGCGCAATGCTCGGGGTGATGGCATCGGCGTGCCGTCCATCGGGATACAGCGCATGCAGGCGCGCGACGTTGGTCAGGCCGTTGTCGAAGCTGCTGGTGAGGCGGCTGTTGTAAGGCGAGGCATCATCCGCACGCAGGTTGGCCGGCAGCGCGGTGGGCGGGGCACGCGCCGCAGCGGGGCGCAGGGAAAGATTGTGGGCGTTGTTGCGCGTGCCATCGAAGAACAGGCCGATCGTCAGCAGGCCTGCCTGCGCGTGTCCGTCGTTGCTCATCATTGACCCCTCCGTACCGCGACAGTAGCGCGGCGCCGCGCGGGAGGGAACTTCAACGCCAGCGGGATTACAGGCGCTGCAGCGCCATCTCACCCGCGGTGACGCGCAGCACCGAGCCCTGCTCGTACCAGTCACCCAGCACGATGCGGGTGCATGGGTGTCCTCCCACGTCCAACGTATGCACCGCCGGGCGGTGGGTGTGACCATGGATCATCGTACTCACGCCGTAGCGGACGAAGGTCGCCTGCACTTCATCCGGCGCCACATCGGTGACGGTCTCGAACTGCGCGCGGTCACCCTGCTTCATCTCCGACTGACGGCTCTGGCTCGCATCACGCGCCTTCTGCGCGAAGGCAATGCGCGCCGCCAACGGCTGCGCGAGGAACTGCGCCTGGAAGGCCGGGTCGCGGGTCTGCGCACGGAACTGCTGGTAGGGAAGGTCATCGGTGCACAGCAGGTCGCCGTGCTGCAGCAGCACGGGCTTGCCGTACAGATCGATCACGCAGGGGTCGGGCAGTATCCGCATGCCCGCGCGCGCGGCATAGGCCTCGCCGAGCAGGAAGTCCCGGTTGCCCCGGATGAAGTAGACCGGGACCCCGGCATCGGCCACTGCTTTCAGCGCGATGGCCACGGCATCCGCAGCAGGCGAGGGCGTGTCATCGCCGATCCAGGCCTCGAACAGGTCACCCAGGACGTACAGCGCGTCGGCCGTCATGGCCTCCTTGCGCAGGAAGGCGAGGAACAGGTCAGTGATGGCCGGACGGCTGGCATCCAGATGCAGGTCGGCAATGAACAACGTAGTCATGCCGTCATTCTACCGTCGGTGGCTGGATCGTGAAGTGGATGCCCGCGGGAGCCGGTGTGCGTCTACACCGACAGCGGCAACCAGGCCAGGCTGCCCCACGCCAGCAGCCCGGCGATGCCGGTCGCCGCCAACACGTCGCTGGGATAGTGCAGTCCCAGCACCACGCGTGATGCCGCCACGCACAGGGTGAACGGCACCAGCAGCGGTGCCAGCCACGGGTAGTACGCCAGCGCCACGATGGTGAAAGACACCGCGTGCAGCGTGTGCCCGGACGGAAAACTGAACTCGTCCAGCGGCGCCACCCATGCGCGGATGCGCAGGTCGGCCTTGTACGGACGCGGACGCCGGGTCCAGCGCTTCAGGCCCTTGTACAGCAGCAGGGCGGCCAGCCCGGTCGCCGCCATATGGGTACTGGCGCGCAGTCCGTCCATGCCGTCCACCAGCACCAGCGCGCCCATCAGCACATACCAGAACACGCCATCGCCCAGCCGGCTGATCGACGCGAACACGGAGCGGATGCGGCGACGGCGGCAGTAAAGATTGGCCCGCCGGCACCAGCGGGTCTCGCGGCCAAGCAACAGATCAAGCGGCGTGGTGCGCATGGAGCCTCCGGGCGTGGGCAAGTTCGGCGAGCAGGGCATCGAACTCAGCGACAACGTGCTGGGGATGCAGGCGTTTCATGTCCCGTGCGGCCTGGCCGCCCAACGTGCGGCGCAGTGCGTCATCGCCTGCCAGTCGCAGCGTCGCCTCGATGAACTGCTCGTCGGTGTCCACCGAGGCCCCGTTCTCGCCATTGCGCAGGTACTCGCGGGCCGCACCGTAGTCGAACGCGACCGTGGCGACGCCGCTGGCCATGGCTTCCAGCGTCACGTTGCCGAAGGTTTCGCTGCGGCTGGGAAACAGAAACAGATCACCGCTGGCGAAGTGACGCGACAGCGCTTCGCCGCGCTGCACGCCGCAGAACAGGAAATCTGGGTTCTCATGGGCCAGCTTGGCACGCGCCGGCCCGTCGCCGACGAACACGAAGCGCGCTTTCGGACGCAGCTGCTGCAGGCGCCGGAACGCCTTCACCGCCAGGCCGAGGTTCTTTTCCGCGGCGATGCGCCCCACGTAGATGGCGGCGAATCCCGTACCGTCGATGCCCCAGTCTTCGCGCAGCGCCGGGTCGCGCTTGGCCGGATCGAACTGCTGGCTGTCCACCGCCCGGGCCAGCAGGCGGACCCGCTCGAAGCCTTCGCCGGTGAGGAACTCCTGCAGCTCGCGGGTGGGCACCAGGGTGGCGTCTGCCTGGTTATGGAATCGCCGCATCCAGCGCAGCGCAGCGGCCTGCAACCAGGCCACGCCGTAGTCGGGCAGGTATTCGTCGAAGCGCGTATGGAAGCCGGTGGCGACCGGGATGCCCAGCCGGCGTGCGCAGCGCAGCGCCGACCAGCCCAGTGGGCCTTCGGTGGCGATGTAGATCGCATCGGGGCGCTGTGCCTGCCAATGGCGCCCCAGCCGGAGCGGTGCAGGCAGGCCGAAGCGCAGGCCGGGGTAACGCGGCAGGGCCGCACCGGGCACCAGGAACGTCCCGTCCAGCGGCGCGCTGTCGGCCACCTGACGAGGCCGGATGAGGTCCACCTCATGCCCGGCCTGGCGCAGGCCCAGTTCCAGCCCCTGCACGGTCAGGGCCACGCCGTTGACTTCCGGAGGATAGGTCTCGGTGACGATCGCGTAGCGCATGGGGCTCTCCCGTTTGTGGGCATGCTGTGCGCTGGCCATGTCCCTGCCGTGACCGCATTGCGACCGTCGCATGACGGGTGGTGGGTCGAACGGGTTGGACCCCCTCGCGGCGGGCTGTTTCAAGGCTACTGCGGGAGGGCCGGGCGGTGGGGCCGGGCGGGGGACGGCAAGGGCCGCATCCATGCGGGCCTCGTTTCGTGCCATCCATGGCACTCAACGCCCCCGCCCAGCCCCACCGCCCGGCCCCTGACAGGTTCCGTGGCCGCCCGCCGCGTATAAAAAAAGAAGAAAAGCGGTAGCGCCGACCCATGGTCGGCGGAATGTTTCCGGCAACGGCCCGCTGCGCTCGCCGACCATGGGTCGGCGCTACCGGCTCAGGCCGCAGCGGATCAATCGACGTGGTAGCGCCGAGCCGTGCTCGGCGGAATGTTTCCGCCAACGGCCCGCTGCGCTCGCCGACCATGAGTCGGCGCTACCGGCTCAGGCCGCAGCGGATCAATCGACGTGGTAACGCCGAGCCGTGCTCGGCGAAATGTTTCCGGCAACGGCCCGCTGCGCTCGCCGACCATGGGTCGGCGCTACCGGCTCAGGCCACGAACGGCTTGAACTGGATCCCTAGTCCGGCCATGCCGTCGATTTCGCCGATCAGGTCGGCGCGCAGCAGGGGCCGCGGATCAATGAAGGCCTGCGGGACGATCAGTGACAGCCGATCTTCTTCCGCGGTGAGCTCCAGCGCCGGCAACGGCGTGGACTCATGCGCGCGGTTGACCAGCACCGCCAGCCGCAGCAGGGCGGCCAGCCGGCGTGCCGGCACCACCAGGCGCTCGGGCAGTGCCTCGAAGGCACTCTTCGGCACATTGCGCCGATGCGTGCGCACCAGCGCCGCCAGCATGTGCTGCTCCTGGCGCGAGAACCCGGCGATATCCGAGTTTTCCAGCAGATAGCTGCCGTGGGTGTGGTAACCGCTGTGCGCGATCATCAGGCCCATCTCGTGCAGGCGTGCCGCCCAGGACAGCATGCGCGCGTCATCCGCTTCCAGCTTCCAGGTGTCCTGCACCTGGTCGAACAACGCCAACGCCGTGGCCTGTACGCGGTCCGCCTGCGCGACGTCGATGTCATAGCGCACCGTCAGTGCGTCGATCGACACATCGCGCGGATCGTTCTCGCCGGCGCGGCCGACGATGTCGTACAGAATGCCTTCGCGCATCGCCGCCTTGCTGACCAGCAGCTTCTGCAGGCCCAGCGCCTGGAACGCCGCCTCCAGCACCAGCACGCCACCGGCGATGATCGGCCGACGATCGCCCCCCAGTCCGGGCAGCACGATGTCCTCGATCTTCTTCGCCTTCAGCAGTTCGTCGCGCAACTGCGGCAGGGCCTCTGCCGTGATCGCGCCCTTGCTCAGTTTCATCGTCGCGCAGATTTCGCTGATCGCCTTGTGCGTACCCGACGATCCCAGCGCCTCGTCCCAGCCCAGCGCCCGGTACTTGCTGGCAAAGGGCTGGAACTCGCGGCCGATCTCGGCCAGCGCGTCTTTCCAGCGCTTGCGGCTGAGCTTGCCACCGGGGAAGAAACGCCGCGTGCTGGCAATGCAGCCCGCCTGCAGGCTTTCGCGCTCCAGGGTCTGCATGCCGGATCCGATGATGAACTCGGTGGAGCCGCCGCCGATGTCGATCACCAGGCGGCGCTGGCCTTCTTTCGGCGGCTGCGCGTGGGCCACGCCCAGGTAGATCAGGCGCGCTTCTTCGCGGCCGCTGACCACCTCGATGGAATGGCCCAGCGCGGTCTCGGCCGGCATCAGGAACGCCTGCGGCGAGCGCAGTTGGCGCACGGTGTTGGTGGCCAGTGCGCGCACGCGGTGCGGTGGTACATCGCGGATGCGCTGGCCGAAACGGGCCAGGCATTCCAGCGCGCGCTGGCGCGCCTCGCTGGACAGCCCGCCCTTTCCGTCCAGGCCATCGGCCATGCGCACCGTCTCGCGCAGGCGATCCACTACACGCAGTTGCCCCAGCGTGTAACGGGCGATGACCATGTGGAAACTGTTGGAGCCAAGGTCGATAGCGGCCAGCAGGTCACCATCGTTGAGCGCGGGGGAAGTCGTGGTATGCGGCATGCGCAGATAGTAGCCGAAGGCGGGTGCTGCTCGTCACCGCACCGCCTTCACGTCGTTGCGCTGCAGCGGCCGTCAAAGCCCCTGCATCAGCCCCATCTGTGCCGAATGCGGTGCCTCATCGTGCGCCGGTGCCAGTTTCACGTAGCGCCCGTCGGCCTGCAGTTCCCAGGCATTGAGGTTGTCATCCAGGTAGTTCTGCAGCACCTCGCGGTACACGCGGCGGGCCAGCGCCGGATCCAGGATCGGGAAGCCGGTTTCCACCCGGCGCAGCAGGTTGCGTTCCAACCAGTCCGCACTGGCGCAATACAGTTCCGGCGCGCCGTCGTTGCCGAACCAGTACACCCGGCTGTGCTCCAGGAAACGGCCGACGATCGAACGCACGCGGATGGTGTCGGACACTCCCGGCACGCCCGGGCGCAGCGTGCACGCACCGCGGATGATCAGGTCGATCTGCACCCCCGCCTGCGAGGCGGCATACAGCGCACGCACCACCTGCGGTTCGTTGAGGGCATTCATCTTGGCGATGATGCGCGCGGGATGGCCGGCCTTGGCGATGGCGGTCTCGCGTTCGATGCGCTTGAGCACGCCGGTATGCAGGGTGAAGGGAGACTGCAGCAGGTGCTTCAGCTTGGCCTTGGAGGCCAGTCCGGACAGCTGCTGGAACAGCAGGTGCACGTCGTTGCCGATGTCCGCATCGGCGGTGATCAGGCTGATGTCGGTATAGGCGCGTGCGGTGCCACTGTGATAATTGCCGGTACCCAGATGTACGTAACGGCGCAGCTTGCGGCCTTCGCGACGCACGATCAGCAGCATCTTGGCGTGGGTCTTGAAGCCGACCACGCCGTACACCACCTGCACGCCGGCTTCCTGCAGGCGATCAGCCAGGCCCAGGTTGGCCTCTTCGTCGAAGCGCGCACGCAGTTCAACCACCACGGTGACGTCCTTGCCGTTGTGCGCGGCCTGGATGAGCGCCTCCACGATCAGCGAGTCCTTGCCGGTGCGGTACAGCGTCTGCTTGATCGCCAGGACGTTCGGATCCACCGCAGCCTGCTTGATCAGGTCCAGCACCGTGCCGAACGAGTCGAACGGGTGGTGCAGCAGTACATCCTGGCGGGCCACGGTTTCGAAGATGCCGTCCCCTTCGCGCGTGGTGCGCGGGGACATCGGCGGGTACTTCAGGTCCGGGCGTGCCAGCACGTCATACAACTGGATGACGCGGTTGAGGTTGACCGGGCCATCGATGTAATAGACCGCGTTCTCGGTCAGGCCGAAGTTCTGCAGCAGGGTGCGCACGATGTCACGTGGCGTGTCCTGGGCGATCTCCAGGCGCACCGCCGGCCGGTAGCCGCGGTCCACCAGCTCATCGCGCAGTGCCAGTGCCAGGTTCTCGACTTCTTCTTCGTCCACCACCAGCTCGGAATTGCGGGTGACGCGGAACTGGTACGCGCCCTCGACCTCCATCCCCGGGAACAGCTCATCGACGAACGCCGACAGCATCGAGGACAGGAACACGAAGTTCTGCCCACCGCCCAGCCGTTCCGGCAGCTGGATGATGCGCGGCAGCGAGCGCGGAGCGCGCACGATGGCCAGGTGGCCACTGCGGCCGAACGCATCCACGCCCTTCAGCACCACCACGATGTTCAGCGACTTGTTGAGGATCTTCGGGAACGGATGTACCGGATCCAGGCCGAGCGGCGACAGCACCGGCATGATCTCGTTGCGGAAATAGGCGCGCAGCCAGCGTTTCTGCCGGTGCGTCCACGAGTGGCGGCCCAGCACGCCGATGCCGGCGTCCTGCAGGGCAGGGCGCAGCACGTCGTTCCAGCAACGGTACTGCTGGTCCACCAGCTCGGCGGCGCGGTCATGGATGGCGTTGAGAATCGCCTGCGGGCTCATGCCGTCCGGCGCCGGCGGCAGGCCGAACTCCTGGGCGTGGCGCACGGCGGCAGCACGGATCTCGAAGAATTCGTCCAGGTTCGTGCAGGAAATGCACATGAATCGCAGACGCTCCAGCAACGGCACCTGCGGGTCCAGCGCCTGCGCCAGCACGCGGAAGTTGAAGTCCAGCTGGGACAGCTCACGGTTGATGTAAAGCGCCGGATCCCGCAGTGGATCGGCTTCCGGATTCAGGGGAACGGGGAGGGATCCAAGGCTGCTCATGATGTCAATCTTCGGCTTGGTGATGGGGAGCCGTCTCACGCACGCGTACGTGCTCGGCGTCGAAATGGCAGGAGAACGTCGAGCCCTTGCCGACCTCGCTCTGGATCTCCAGGCGGGCGTGGTGAAGGCCGAGGATGTGCTTGACGATGGACAGGCCCAGGCCGGTGCCGCCGCTTTCGCGCGAACGGCTGCTGGACACGCGGTAGAACCGCTCGGTCAGGCGCGGCAGGTGGTTGGCCGGGATGCCGTAGCCGGTGTCACGCACCGCCAGCATCACCCCGTCGCCTTCGCGGCTGAAGGTCACCCGCACCTGGCCGTCCACAGGGGTGTAGCGCACGGCATTGGTGACCAGGTTGGAGAACGCACTGTGCAGTTCCTTGATGGATCCGCTCAGGTCCACGCCGGCCAGATCTTCCACGGTGATCCTGTGCCGGCCCTGGCTGTGCGCTTCGGCCTCGCGTCGCAGGGTGGCCAGCATCGGCAGCATCGCCACGGTCTCGGCCTCGCCGGTTTCCTGCGATTCCAGCCGCGACAGGGTCAGCAGGTCTTCCACCAACTGGGCCATGCGCTGGCTCTGCTTGCGCATTTCTTCCAGCATCGGCCCGGTGCCCGGGAAATCCTCCGGGTCCATCATGTCCAGGTAACCGTGCACCACGGTCAGGGGGGTGCGCAGCTCGTGCGACACGTTGGCCACGAAGTCACGGCGCACCTGTTCCAGCCGCAGCAGCTTGCTGACATCGCGGGCGATCAGCAGCCAGTGGTCGGACGAATACGGAATCAGGCGCAGGTTGAGGCGGATCGCCGGATCGACCGGCGAGGCGACGTCCAGAATCGGTTCGGCATTGCGGCCACCGGCCAGCCAATGTGCCAGCGGCATCGGTTGCAGGCGCTGCACCAGCGCCTGGCCCAGATCGCCCGGATGGTGCAGGCCGAGCAGCGTGGTGGCGGCTTCGTTGAACCACTGCACGCGCTGGCTGTTGCGGTCCAGCACCACCACCGCATCGGGCAGGGCGGCGGCGGCGGCACGGTAGCTGCGCAGCATGTCCAGCAGGCGGCGCTTGCGCACGCGCATTTCGTGCTGGTTGCGCGATACCACGCGGTCCAGCTCGTTCCACACGCCCGCGCCCTCGGCGATCTCCCAGCGCTGGCGCGCGGTCAACCGGCCCAGCACCCGGCGCAGACGCCAGTAATGCCAGCCCAGTGCGCCGATCGCCGCCACGGCGAGCCCCATCCAGACATCGCCCAGCAACGCACCCACCACGCCGGCCAACACCAGCACCGTGGCCAGGGTGGCCAGGGTCTTCAACCAGGCAGAACGGATGTGACGCGGCATTGCAGGTACCAGTGAAAGTGGATGAAGAAGGTCGCCCAGCCCCGCACTGTAGCGGGGTGGCGCGACAGGCGATCAGGTAGAGGTGGAAAAACGATAACCGGCGCCGCGCACGGTCTGCACCATGTTCTCCGCGTTGAACGGTTCCAGCGTCTTGCGCAGGCGGCGGATGTGCACGTCGATGGTGCGCTCCTCCACGTACACGCTGCCGCCCCACACATGGTCCAGCAACTGGGTGCGGGTATACACGCGCTCAGGGTGGGTCATGAAGAAGTGCAGCAGGCGGTATTCGGTCGGGCCGATCGGCACCGGCTGGTCGTTGGCGAACACGCGGTGCGCGGCGCCGTCGATACGGATCACCCCCACCGCCACGCTGCCGTCTTCGTCATCGTCGCGGGCCCGGCGCATCACGGCCCGGATACGCGCCAGCAGCTCGCGCGCGGAGAACGGCTTGACCACATAGTCATCGACGCCGGCTTCCAGCCCACCCACCCGATCATTTTCCTCACCGCGCGCGGTCAGCATGATGATCGGTACTTCGCGGGTCAGCGCTTCTTTGCGCCAGCGGCGGGCAAGGTCCAGGCCGCTGGTGCCGGGCAGCATCCAGTCCAGCAGGATCAGGTCCGGCACACGGTCGGCGATGGCCGTCTGTGCTTCGCGGGCATCGCCCGCATGGATCGGCTCGTAATCCCCTTTGCGCAGCGCAAAGGCGACCATTTCGCGGATCGCGGGTTCGTCGTCGACGATCAGGATGCGTTTCTGCACAAGGCCACCGTAATGCTCATCAGATCGGGAATGACGTCAGTAGACTACGATTTGATGACAGGTTTGTGACCCACGGCGCGCAGATGTCATACAAACCCCCAAAGGGGTAGAGCCGACTTCAGTCGGCTCCCCAAATCCCGCCCCAATAAACCCACTCAGCGCCGTTCCAGCTCCGGATCATTCACCCCCTGCCGCCGCATCTCCAGCACGGTGGGGGTGATCGTCTCGATACGCGCATCCACCCGCGCCCGGCTGACATAGTCCAGCTCCGGCTGCCGCTTCAGCGCCTGCAGTTGCATCAGCGCCTGCTCCGGACGGCCATTGAGATAGGCCGCCTCCGCATACGCCTCACTGGCCCGGTGGCCATCGCCCGCCAGTTCACTGGCCCGCGCGAAACGCTGTTGGAAGACCGGATCGTTGCCGCTTTGTGACAGCAGCGGCCGCAGCATCGCCTGTGCACGCTGGCCCGCCACCTGGCCGCCCTGTTCATTGAGGATCTGCGCGAAGGTCAGGGCGACCGGACGGCTGCCCGGATGCTGCCGCAGCAACTGTTCGAACCGCTCGTTGGCCTGGGCCGGGTGCCCCGAACGCGATTCGGCTTCGCCCAGCGCCAGGCTCACCCACAGATTGGCCGGGTCGGCATCGTGCAGCTCCGCCAGGGCACGCGCTGCGCCGACCGCCCCGCCGGTCCCGGTGGTCAGCTGGGCCAGCGCCTGCCCATACCGCTGCGCCGGGGTCAGGCCGCCTTTCTGGCTGCGTGACAGCGATTCGTACTCCCGCGTCAGCTCGGAAGGCGTGGGCGCACTGAGCACCCGCAGGCGCTCGCGGGCCCAGTCGAACTGGCCGCTGGCACCGCGGCTGAGCGAGCCGACCGCTACCTGCATGCCTGGCGGCAGCAGCAGGTTCTGCCGGCGCGAGATCGGATCAGACAGCCCCGGGTCGCTGGGATTCACCCGTTCCTGGCGCACGCCACCGGGGACTTCGGTGGTCAGCACCACCGTGTCCTTCTTCATCTGCTCGGCGCGCAGCTTGGCCTCGCTGATGCGGGTGGTGTTGACCGGATGGGTGCGCAGGAAGTCCGGCACGGTGTAGCCGCCGTCGTTGCCGCGCATCGAAGCGCTCATGCGCTCGAAGAAGCCGGCCATCGCATCCACGTCGTAGCCACTGCGGGCCAGGGTGCGGATGCCCAGGCGATCGGCTTCGGATTCGTTGGAGCGCGTGTAGTCGATCTGCCGCTGCTGCATCAGGCCCATGCCCGAGGCGATACTGGCCATGGTCGCGTTGCCGGCCGAATTGCCGCCGGCCTGCTGCGCGGCCACCACGGCGGCCAGCATGCCCAGCAGGATCGGGATCTGGTCGCGCTGGGCGCGTTCGACACCGCGCAGCACGTGCTGCTGGGTCACATGGGCGATTTCGTGGGACAGCACGGCCGCCACTTCATCCTCGCGCTCGGCGGTCAGCACCAGCCCCGCGTTGACCCCGATATAGCCGCCCAACGTGGCGAAGGCATTGATCTGCCGGTCTTTCATCATGAAGAACGTGTAGGACTGACGCGGCTGCGCACTGTTGGAGCCCAGCCGGGTGCCCATGGTCTGCAGCCACTCGGTGACCAGCGGGTCGTCCAGCAGGTAGCCGTAGTTGCGCAGCTCCCGCAGCATCATCCCGCCGTACTCGGCCTGCCGTGCAGGGGTCAGCAGTTCACCCGCCGACGAGCCGATGTCGGGCAGCGATTCCTGCGCCTGCGCCAGCGGCATGGCCAGCGCGAGGGTCAGGGCGGCGGAAAGCAGCAACAGTCGCAAGCGGTCAGTCCTCGGGCAGCGTCCCACAGCGTGGCAGGCCGGGGGGAAACCTATCGTTAATCCACAGTGTTGCGGCCGTGGCGTGGATTTTCCATCAGGCCGCTACCATATACAGACAGTCGAACCGTCGTGGAGTTTCCCGTGAGCCAAGTTGAACAGCCTACCGGTGGCGCGCCCACCATCACCATTTATTCCACCGCCGTGTGCCCGTACTGCGTGGCCGCCAAGAACTTCCTCAAGAGCAAGGGCGCGCAGTGGACCGAGGTGCGCATCGACCTCGATTCGGTCGAGCGCGAGAAGATGATGGCCAAGACCCGCCGCACCAGCGTGCCGCAGATCTTCGTCGGCGACGTCCACGTGGGCGGCTACGACGACATGATGGCCCTGCATCGTGCAGGCAAGCTGGAACCGCTGCTGGCCGGGCAGGCGCAGGCATGAGCACGGCCGACGACAGCGCGGACAAGCTGGCCGAGTTCACCGCCTACCGCAAGAAGATGAACGAGCGCATCCTGGCCGAACCCAACCAGGTGGTGCGCCGCTTCTTCGCGCTGGACACGCAGACCTACCAGGCCGGCGCGTTGGATGTGAAGACCAAGGAGCTGCTGGGTCTGGTGGCCTCGATGGTGCTGCGATGCGATGACTGCATCAGCTACCACGTCGCCCAGTGCAAAGAAGCCGGTGTCAGTCGCGAAGAGTTCTTCGAGACCTTCTCGGTGGGCCTGGTGGTGGGTGGATCGATCGTGATCCCGCACCTGCGCCGCGCGGTGGACTTCCTGGACCAGCTGGAAGCCGGCGCCGTCGCCCCCGCCGCGCACGAGCACTGAGCCACGCCGCGGCGGGCCGCGTCCTTCCGCCCGGATCCGGTAGCGCCGAGCCACGCTCGGCGGCTTTCCGCTGCGCTCCCGATCATGGATCGGCGCTACCAGACCCCGCAGCGCGTCTGGTGACACAGCCCCTTCTGTTGAAGGGGCGCGCCGACAGGCGGGGGTAGAGGAAGAATGCGCGGGCAATTGTGCCTCTGCCGGCCTCACACTTTGGTCTATTTGGGGCCTTCGACCCGGCTGAGGCATAATTGCGGGTGAAACTTACCTGCGCCGGTGCACCGGGCACCCCCGGACGGCGTTTTTCCCCCAGTTCGGAATATCGATCAATGACGCAGAAAATCACGGTCATCCGCGGCGATGGCATCGGCCCGGAGATCATGGACGCTACGCTGTACGTCCTGGACAAGCTCAACGCCGGCCTGGAATACGAAGACGCCGATGCAGGCCTGGTCGCGCTGGAGAAGCACGGCGACCTGATGCCGGCCTCCACGCTGGAGTCGATCGCGCGCAACAAGATCGCCCTGAAGAGCCCGCTCAGCACGCCGATCGGTGGTGGCTTCACCTCGATCAATGTCAGCCTGCGCCGCCACTTCGACCTGTACGCGAACGTCCGCCCGGCGCATACCTTCCCGAACACCAAGTCGCGTTTCGAGAACGTCAACCTGGTGACCGTGCGCGAGAACACCGAAGGCGCCTACCTGGCCGAGGGCCAGGAAGTGTCGGCCGATGGTGAGACCGCGTTCTCCGGCACCCGCATCACCCGCAAGGGCTCCGAGCGCATCGTGCGCTACGCCTTCGAGCTGGCCCGCGCGACCGGCCGCAAGAAGGTCACCGCGGTGCACAAGGCCAACATCATCAAGTCGACCTCGGGCCTGTTCCTGGCCGTGGCGCGCGAAGTGGCGGCCAAGTACCCGGACATCGAGTTCCAGGAAATGATCGTCGACAACTGCTGCATGCAGCTGGTGATGCGTCCGGAGCAGTTCGATGTGATCGTCACCACCAACCTGTTCGGCGACATCATTTCCGACCTGTGCGCCGGTCTGGTCGGCGGCCTGGGCCTGGCCCCGGGCGCCAACATCGGTGAGAACGCGGCCATCTTCGAAGCCGTGCACGGCACCGCGCCGGACATCGCCGGCCAGGGCAAGGCCAATCCCTGCGCCCTGCTGCTGGCAGCGGCTCAGATGCTCGACCATATCGGCCAGCCCGAAAATGCCGAGCGCCTGCGCAAGGCCATCGTCGCCACGATGGAAGCCAAGGATTCGCTGACCGGCGACCTCGGCGGCACCGGCAACACCATGGGCTTCGCCCAGGCCATCGCCAGCCGCCTGTAAGCGGCCTGCGTCATCGGCTCGAGCGGGATCAGCGGGGCGCCTTCGGGCGCCTCGCTGCGTTTGTAGGGCAGGGCGCTCATCTGTGCGAATTCAGCACAGATGGGGTGCGTCCAAGGGGCTGGTTGGTGCGTGGCCGCAGGGTCACCATGGCCGCACTTCCTCCCCATCCAGGTACACCCCATGAACATTGCAGCATTCGGCCTGGCCAGCCTGATCGGCATGGCCGCCGTCGCCCCGGTCGCCGCCGCCGAGCCGGCCCACCCCACCATCCGCCAGATGGCCGGTGCCACCGCCATTGATGCCCTGCAGGCTGACAAGACGGCCATCATCGTCATCGATTTCCAGAACGAATATTTCCCGGGCGGCCGCATGGTCATCCCGGATGGCACCGCGGCCCTGAAGAACACCCGCCGCCTGATCGACGCCGCCGATGCCAAAGGCATCCGGGTGATCCACGTACAGCATGTGTTGCCGGCCGGTGCGCCGTTGTTCGCTGAAGGCGGCAAGACCGTGCAGTTCCACCCCGACATGCAGCCGCGCGCAGGCGAAACGGTCGTGCAGAAGGACAACGTCAGCGTGTTCGCCGGTCATTCGGCCGCGGTGATGGACAAGACCTTGAAGGACGCCGGCATCGACACCCTGATCATCACCGGCCTGCAGACCCACGCCTGTGTGTCTGGCGCGACCCGTGATGCCGCGGCCGCCCCGCGCGGTTACCGCGTGATCGTGTCGTCCGACGCCACGGCCACCCGTGACCTGGACCTGGCCACCGGCGCCAAGGTGGACCACAAGACCCTGCACGCAGCCAGTCTGGCCACGCTGGAAGATACCTATGGCGACGTCATGACCACCGACGCCATCATCGGTCTGGTCAACAAGGCCAGCGCCGTCGCGCGCTGATAAGCTGGCCGCGCCCGCAGCACGCGGGCGCTGGCCGGAGCTTGGCTGAGATGGACCATTTCGCCGCCCTGCGCGCGCTGCGTTCGATCGTGGAAGCGGGCAGCTTCACTGCCGCCGCCGAGCGCCTGGGCACCACCCATTCGGCGATGTCACGGCAGCTGCGGCAGTTGGAAGAGCACCTGCAGGCCCGCCTGCTGGATCGCAACAGCCGCCGTTTCTCGTTGACCGAGGCCGGCCGGCAGTATTACGCCGAGGCGGTCGAGCTGCTTGATCGACTGGAACTTGCCGACAATCGGGCGCGGGCCGGCCAGGTACAGCCCAGTGGGCGCCTGCGCATCAGCGTGCCCCAAGTGGTGGCCAGCCAGGAATTGCCGCACTGGCTGCCCGCGTTCCTGACCCGCTATCCGGATGTCGCGCTGGACCTGTGCGCTGATGACCAACTGGTGGACGTGGTGGGCGGTGGCTTCGATCTTGCCCTGCGCATTGCCCACGAACTGCCCGACAGCCAGATGGTGGCGCGCGAGCTGGCGCGGTGCGATCTCGTGCTGGTCGCCGCACCCGCGTACATCGCACGGCACGGACTGCCGCGGCAGGCTGCCGAACTGCACCAGCATGCCCTGTTGGCGTTCAGCCCGACCGCGGCGCGTGCAGCGTGGCACCTGCACGGACCGCGCGGCGTGTCGCTGACGGTTGAACCCGGTCAACGGCTGTGCGTGGATGCCACCCCGGCCCTGTATGCCGCCACGCTGGCGGGTATGGGCATCACCCTGCTCACGGCCCTGACCGTGCAGGAAGACCTGCGCGCCGGCCGGCTGATCCGCATCCTGCCGGCCTGGAACGGCGGCCGCCGCCACTACTTCGCACTGTATCCCCATGCACGCGCCATGGCCGCCAAAGTGCGCGTCCTGGTAGAGCACCTGCAGACCCACTACGCCGCACTGCAGGCCTCCCTCGACGCCCGCTGACGAATGGGCGGGTCGACATTGACGGTGAATGGGTGGGTAGCGCCGAGCCACGCTCGGCGAGCGCGCAGCGCGGCGCCTTTGCCTTTCCGCCGAGCACGGCTCGGCGCTACCGAAGCAGCATCACGAACACCCGAAGCCCGGTAGCGCCGAGCCACGCTCGGCGAGCGCGCAGCGCGGCGCCTCTGCCTTTCCGCCGAGCACGGCTCGGCGCTCCCAAAGCAGCATCACGCAGACCCGAAGCCGGGTAGCGCCGAGCCACGCTCGGCGAGCACGCAGCGCGGCGCCTCTGCCTTTCCGCCGAGCACGGCTCGGCGTTACCAAAGCAGCATCACAAACACCCGAAACCGGGTAGCGCCGAGCCACGCTCGGCGAGCGCGCAGCGCGGCGCCTCTGCCTTTCCGCCGAGCACGGCTCGGCGCTCCCAAAGCAGCATCACGCACACCCGAAGCCGGGTAGCGCCGAGCCACGCTCGGCGAGCGCACAGCGCGGCGCCTCTGCCCTTCCGCCGAGCACAGCTCGGCGTTACAAAAGCAGCATCACGCAGAACCCAACGCGCGCGATCAGCGCTGCTGGATCTTCGACAGCAGGCGCAGGAACTCCACGTACAGCCACACCAGCGTCACCATCAGGCCAAACGCGCCGTACCACTCCATGAACTTCGGTGCGCCCTGCTCAACACCGCTTTCAATGAAGTCGAAATCCAGCACCAGGTTCAACGCCGCCACGATCACCACGAACACGCTGAACGCGATGCCCAGGCCGCTGGCCTCATGAATCACCGGCACGTTGATGCCGAACAGGCCCAGCACGATCGACGCCAGATACAGCAGCGCGATCCCGCCGGTCGCGGCCACCACGCCCAGCTTGAAGTTCTCGGTGGCCTTGATCAGCCCACTGCGATACGCGACCAGCAGCGCAACCAGCGTGCCGAACGTCGCCAGCACAGCCTGGAACACGATGCCCGGGAAGCGCTGCTCGAACACAGCGGAGATGGCACCGAGGAACAGGCCCTCCACCAGCGCATACATCGGCGCGGTCACCGGCGCCCAGGTCTTCTTGAACACGGTGATCAGGGCCAGGATCAGGCCACCGACCGCGCCGCCGATGGCGTAGCCCATGCCCGCCGACGACAGCGTGCCGGCCATCTCGCCGCTGGTGACCAGCGCCTGGCTCCACGCAAACGACGCGGTCAGCACGGTCAGCAGCAGCAGCACGCCGGTCTTGTTGACCGTGCCATTGAGGGTCATCACCTGATCGCCGCGCGCCGAAACGGTGCCGCTGCCAAGGTCGAGGAAGGTGGACTCGGAAAGAGCCGGGTTGCCGCTGCGCATGTGCGTTCTCCGTGCGTGAAGGGGTAGGGGGCCATCCGGCCGCTGCGCACGATCATAACGGACACGCTGCGCCCACGGCGTTGAGGCGCCCCGGCGCCTTGCAGATAAGGGGCTGAACCGACCGTTCTGTTTGACAGATCAACGCACGGTTGTTCACAATCCCCGTCTGCTCGTGGGCCCGGCCCCAGGCAGGATGCATCGCCGGGGTATAGCGCAGTCTGGTAGCGCGCCTGCTTTGGGAGCAGGATGTCGGGGGTTCGAATCCCTCTACCCCGACCAACCCATCGCCCTCGATAGAGCGGGTTGGTTAACCGGTTCGGGCGCCCGTAGCTCAACTGGATAGAGCACCGGCCTTCTAAGCCGGCGGTTACAGGTTCGATTCCTGTCGGGCGCACCATATTCCGCAACAGTCTGTGCGTTAAATATCGGTTAAATCGGCCCGCATCCGGAATTGCCTCAGGAAAACGGCGCTGTTTTCACGCCTCGTCGATCTTTGTACTATGGCCGATCAGTGCCGCCCCAGTTGGTGTGGCTCTTTTCAGAGATGTTTCGCCAAGGATGAGGATCAAAGATGAGCAATCACGAGGTTCTGACAGCATTTGCTAGCGCGCTTGAAATAGGTGGTCCGACGCCTGACGGCTTGGTCCACATCACCTTCACTCGGGCCGGTATCGGTGAGCATGACCCGGAGCAGGCAACCAGAACTATCGGGAACGAGAATTTCCGCGCCAAAGAGATCCCGGTTAAGGCGACTGTGGTGCCAGTGGCAACCATCATGGTCCCTTTTTCCGTCTTTAAGACATTTGGCGCAGTATTCGCACAGGTCAATGAGGCGCTCGACCAGCTTCACGAGCAGGGAGCTAACAGAGGCCAAAACCCGGAGCCTGCGACCGACGATGTCGCGTCGACTAAGGATTGACTCCAATGAGTCGGCACCGGGAAGTACCGAACTCGATCAATGAAAGCGTAGTCGTTCCTCACCTGCCTCGCCCTATTTGGGGAGATTTCAACCCGCAGTCGCTAGGCTCCGGTGTGAGCGTTGTGCCAAGCTCTATGGTGGTGGTTCTATTTGCCGCTGACCTGAACCAAATGAAGGAAGCGGTATCAAAGGTCATTGAAAGTGCCCCTGGCGCGCTCAATTTCAATCCCGCTATCACACAACCGAAACTGATTAGTGTGGATCCTATGTTTAAGGGGGAGGCTACTGATGCTCAAGATCTGTTGCACACCTCAGTAGCTGAGGACTCGAGCAGTGACCAAGGAGGTAGGGGAGAGGATGCCGCTGGCCTTGGCGCGCAGGCTTCGAGGCGCGGAGCGCCCAGAACTCGGAAGGTTGAAGAAATGACACATCCAACACGCGATGAGATCGATGCCAAACTCTCAGCTGTCGAAGCTAGGATAGATGGCCGGGTTTCTGAGGCCGTGGGGAAGATCGAGACTCTCTTGGTCAAGATCGATGAGCGAGATAAGTTGCATCAAGTTCAGATGACGAACTTGAATGCGAGAGTGGTGGAACAAATTGCTTCTGCAAGAAGCTCAACGTCGACGATTGTGACGACGGTGATCGGTACTGGCGGTGTAGTCGCAGGGTTGATTTTCGCTGCACTCAGTGCGATGACGGGCAGTTTCGATTCTGGGCGGGACACTGCTCAGCTTACTGGAGCGGCTCAGAAGTATGCTGCCGCTGCTCAGCAATCTGCAGTCGCAGCAGGCAAGTCTGCCGCTGTTGCTAAGGACTTGCATGATCCTGTTAAGGAAGCCGTACCCGCCGAGGCTAGCCCCGCATCAGGAGACGAGGCAAGGCGTGGAAAAACTTCGCCTAAGTAAACTGCTTCGGAGATTTTGCTTTCTCTGATTCTTCCGATGCGTTACTTTCGGAAGAGCCCGACTCCTGAACTAAGGGAAGCGAGTGGTCATAGACGTGCATCATTGCATCGGTCCTATGACCGCTCGCTTCTTTTTTGTTTCCCTTGGTGTCAGTTACCCCTCGGTGCTTCAGGCTGTGGAGGCCAAAACGCTCGTCTTGGCTCAAGACTCCCTCCCTCACCGCGTTGCGCATCATGCGTCCCCACGCAGTCTGCCAGCCATCCTCGGTCAACCGTTCCCCGTCTTCGATGACGAATAGATAGCGGCTCTCCGCCCGGATCGGAACCACTCCCCCGTTTCTAGCCCATATCGCACTCCGCCGTGCCCGTAGCATGACAATTGCATCTTCGGTTTCGGCGCCCTTGCGCACCAGATTGTCGCGACTGCCCTTGCGGCGGTTCGTACGCAACACTTCACCATCTACGTGTGCGTCGGTCAGCGTCAGCACCTCGATACCTCGCAGACGTGCTTGGTACGCGAGCTCCATCGCCGCCCACAGGTGCGCCGGCACCGCGCCCTTCGCGCGAACCCCGCGCGTGCTGCAGTCCTTCGCATAGGCCTGGACGCGGCGAAAAACGTCGATAGCCGGCATCCGGTGGTCAGCCTTTTCCTTGACCTGCTTGATGCCGGCGGCCGGGTTCGTGGTGACATGGTCGTGCTCACGTGCCCAGCCGAACACCCGGCGCAGGTAGCGCAGCCAGTGGTTTGCTTTTGTGGGGGAACCAGGAACGACGGGATCACCCGGCTTCTGACCAGGCAGACCCTGCGCAATGACGTCGATCAGGCGCCGGATGAATCCCGGCGTGAGGCGATCCACGATGGCATCGCCAAGGCTGGTGCCATTCTTGAGGGGGTACGCTTTTATGGCCTTGGCATAGTCCTTGTATCCCTCCTTGGTGGATTGTTTCAGCTGTGCAAAGGCCAAGCTTTCGGCGTGCCGGTCGATGACATAGGCGACAGTGCCGCGCTGCGCTTCACCCTGGCGCGCCTCAATGATTGCGTGCAGGTCGGACATGCGCGCGCTGGGGCCGGCCACGGTCTTTTTGCGATAGCCGTAGCCTTCTTCATGGGGGTTGCGCACGTACCACCTACCGCGGCCGGTGGGATCCCAGTAGATCCCGACCGGCAGCTGGATATGGTCGATATGCGAGGGCAGGTTGGGTGCTGCCTTGCGTGGTCTAGCCATGGTGCTGCAGTGCGTCCTTTCAGATCAGGGAAGCGGGGTAGCTCTCGTTCTCGAAAGCTGGGGAGGTAAGGCCCAGGGCCTCGTTGAGCGCGGCAGTGGTGGTCCAGACGCCGCCCTGGCCGTCGTACTGCACTCGGATCTTTCGCTGCCTGGCCTAGCGCTCCACGGTGGCGAGCCGCGGAAGTTTGCCGGGCCGACAAAGCTCCTGCAGGTCGCGGAACTGGAGAACCTCTCCGATCACGGTCGGCCTCCTTGGGCGCTGGCGCGGACACGGGTGCGCTTCGTGGCCGGGTCAGCGAGGGTGAGCTTGAACTGCAGCACATTGACGGGCTCGACTTGCGTCACAACCTTGCGCGCGCTGCGCGCTGGGCGATTCATCTGACGCCAGCCGCCCAGCGCTGCGTCTGGATCCGCGAGCTTGGCCGTCTTCTTGCACCGGCACTCGACGAAGTGGCCGCCACCGGCGTTGGCGCAGCGCCCAACGTGGATGTGCCGCGCGCTGTGACCGGCGGCGCAGGCGGACAGGCCCTCGGGATTGTCAATCTGGCACTGGGTCATTGGACACCTCGATTGGAAAGCAAGGGAGAAAAGAGAGCCCGATGGGACGGACGAACAACTTCACGAACTCGACGCATGCGGAATTGCACGGCACTGCTGCTGGTCTCGCCGGCCTGTTGCGGACCAGCGCTGACGTGCAGGATCGGGTGCTGGATAAGCGCCACGTCACGCATCACCAGCGACGATTGATCCGGACGCCGTCTCCGGGCGGGGACCGGGAGCTGGCGGACCTGCTCGACATGCTGGCCAAGCATGTGCACCACGGCGCGCATATAGAAGGCGACGCCGAGCAGTTGCTGAAGGACTCCGCCGCAACGCTCCTGGGCGTGATCGGCCCGAAGCTGGTGGCGCTGCAGCGGAACGCTCGCTACCACGTGTTGCTGGAAGCGGCGAACGTGACCCTGCGTAAGCGCGCAGCGGAATGGCTGGACGCAGGCGAGCCCGGACAGACCCGGCATGCGCGCGCGCTGGCCAGCAACCGCGGCCTGGCCGAAGTATTGAATGAGTTGGAGAACCTGAGAGCAGCAATGGCGAGCAAACGAGTGCGCGCGTAGGATTGACCAAACTCGCTTAGTCAGGAAGTCGATGTGGGAAAGTCGGGGGTGAAGAAGCTGCGCGTCAAGGGGCAGTACAACTACGAGGCCTGGCAGGAGATGGCGCATGCTGCAAGATCTGTTCGCGCCGTAGCCCGTGAGTACTTGCCCGGCAGCGCGCACACGACTACGGCGGCAGTGGTGATGACTGCCTTCTCGGTTGAGGCGTTCTGTCAAACCCTCGGCCCGGCGATTCTCGGCGCTGAGTGGAAGGATCGGAGCACAGTTAAGGACAAGATCAAGGCCATTGCGAGAAAAGTCGGTCTAAAGGCCGACTTCGGCGTCAGCCCGTGGTCCGATGTTCAGCGGCTTATGGAGGCGCGTGACGCGTACGCTCATGCCAAGCCGCACGCTCGTGAAATAGACTCGGTTGTAGAAGTCGAAGAGGACGTTGACGCAAGAGAGCTTCTCAATAAGGAGATGCAGAGGTGTTACTTGCCCCTCCATGATCTGGACGAACTCGATAGGGTTGCAGACGCCATTGAAGCGGCCCTCCTTGAGATATGGACGGCCGCAGGCCGTCGCGCAGTCGAGTTCAAAAGGCTTAGTCGTCAGTCCTGGTCTGTCTGTTTGCTGACGTGATGCCATAGCGATGAATCCGAGTTGAGCACTGGTCGCAGGCAGTGGTGAACGGCGCGCGCTGAGAGGATCGGGAGCCGCGGATGGGGACGGCGGTGCAAGTGACGGTGTGCCCGCAGGAGAGGAGGCAGCTGTACTGCCTGCCTGAAGGGGGAGGGGCTGATGACGTTGCGCATGCGCTCAACCATTGGGCTGCCACTCCACCATCTACTGATCACTGCGGACATAGAGGGGGTGCCTCGGATATCCGTGCTTCGTCGTGCCCAAGCACCAAAGGCGGGCGCCGCCCGGCTGCATGATGGTTGCCACCTGGCTGCCCCGGGCCTTCGCCCTTGTAGAGCGGCTCGCCGAGACGCTGCCTGATCGCGATGATGATCGTCCGCAACAGGCCGATCGCACGCTCGCAGAAAGCGCGCCTATCGTGCCCGCTGAAATCGGACCGTCGCTGCTTGCCGAAAAGATCGTGCCCGTATTGGACCGGAACGGTCGCGCGGAATCGATCTTCTTCGGCCTTTCAGGCAGCTGCGTTCCGTTCGCATCAGTCCGCAGGCGTTACCCGAAGCTGCTGGTGATCAACCGCAGCCACGGCAGAAGTGAGCTGGAATGGAACACGTTCGGCGTGCACGTAGGCAATGCCGTCATTGGCTTCTGGTTTCAGGGACTTGCTTTCGACTGCATGCGCAGAGTCGACATCACCCCCGCCGATGCCACCCTCTCCAGGCTCACCCTGGACTGATGGCACGCCCCGGCACCACTTTCTCCATCCGCACGTCACCGTCGGCCAGTGCTGCAACCTGGACCCAGCCGCGTCTTTCATAGAATCCCCGCGCTCGGCTCGCGTAGGCGGTCTCCAGCCAGATCCGCTCGTGATGCTCGAACAGGAACGCCTCCGCGGCGGCCATCAACACGCTGCCGAGTCCCTTTCCCTCCTGATCGGGACGCACGAACGCGGCGAACACGCAGGCGTCCTCGGCATCCGCCATGGAAAAGCCGACGACCTCGCTGTCGACCTCGACAACCCACACGCAGGACGCTTCGTCGATCATCGCGAGGACCGCCTCGCGGGTGATGCCTCGCTCGGTCAGCTCGGCACGCGTCAGTACGTTCTCGCGCACGCCGATTCTCACGTCGAAAATCGCGTCGACATCGTGCGCCGTTGCCAGTCGAACAGCACCTGTTCCGTCAGTCATTGAAATTACCACTCCCTGTTGCAAGCAGCCAAGCATAGCGAATGACTCACGTCGCTTTGCAACTTCCCTGATGGATGCAGATGAGTTTCCACTGCCACGATAACGGTGCTGATCCGCAACGATCAGCCGGGATTGGAGTCCCGATTTCAGAATGACCGATCAAGCTCTGTTGTCGCCCTCGGGCACGGCGGAGAATGCATCACCCTGCCAGTTCCATGGCGGGCGATGCGCGGGGATGTTTCTCGATCCGCCGGTTTTTTCGGTCATTCTAGCCGGTACTCCAACCCGCATCGCCTGCCACCTTGTGCCTCGGCACAGGTGGCTTCATGCCATGCGAGGTCATCATGCCAGCGAAGATCGATGCGTTTGATCGCGTGTCCACGTTGATGGACGTCGCAGCGCGCCAGCCCGGCATCGCGCCGACGCCGCAGATGCTGCTGTCCTGTCCCCGATGCGCCACCCTGGCGCTCAGTCACGCGCGCTGGTCCGAAGCGCGCATCGCGCGCGCCTGTGGCTGCTCGCAATCCACCGTGCACCGTTTCAAGTGCGGCGTGCAGGCGACCGTGACCTACGAAGTCGGTGCAGCACTGGTCATGACAGCCCATCACCTGGGCCTGCAGGTGCCCACGTCGCATTGCTGCGGCGGGCACCTGTGCGCACCTCGCAACGTAGCGAAGGGGTCACACACTCCGCCGCGATTGCCGTGATCGCGACGGCAGCGAAGTGGCCATGCACTTACAGACCGCCCGCGCCGCGGCGATCAATCACCCGCCCAACGATCACCACGTTCTCCAGATCCTCCGCATCCAAAAGCTCATCCGGATAGCGCGACACGTCCGGGTTGTCACACACCACACGCACCTTGCCGTCCGGGGTTTTGAACAGGCGCCGGACCATCAGCTCTGGTTCGCCGCCGCCGCTGATCAGCAGATGCACGCGCCCGTCCTGGATGCGCGTATCCGCCAGGTTGACCGCGATCTGATCGCCTTCGAACAACGTCGGCGTCATCGCTGCGCCGGATATCGACAGCACGCGCACATTCACCGGCGCGGCGTTCTGCTGGGTGAACCAGTCGGCAGGATAGGGGTGATGCCTGCCCGTAGCCGCCAGCTCCACCGCAGGGCGATTGCCCTCGATGGTGACGCGTCCAACCACTTCAATCACCGCGACATCCGGTTCGCGCTCGCGCAGCATCAGCGCCGCCTTGGCCGGCCGGATGCGATACAGACCGCCATCCTTGCTTGGGATTTCCATCTCCGGCAGATCGGTGCGCAGCTGTTCAACGGACACGCCGAACCAGGTGGCCAGGGGCCGAAGCGTCTTGTCCCGTGGGTCGGCAACCCCGCCTGCCAGCACACGATGGACGGTGGGCTGCGGGACCTCCACGTGGCGCGCCAGCGCGTTCTCGCTCAGTCCGTGGGCCTTCATCAGTTGGCGAAGGTTGATGGCCACTTTATGCATATATGAATTGTTTCGATGGCCCTGTAATTGAGATAGTTCGTTTATGTATTGAAAATGATATTCCCCAACGAATAGCATCCCCTGATGGTTATTCATTCCCCCCGCCACGCCGCCGTTGCGTTAGGCAACGCCTTGTGGAGCGAGGCTCGCATCGCCGCCGCGTGCGGCACATCACAGTCGACGATCCATCGCATCAAGCGCGGAACGCAGAAAACCGTCTCGTTCGAAGTCGGTACAGCGCTCGTTTTTCTGGCACAGCAGCAGGGGATCACCGTGGCGACCACGACACTCGATGTGCCGCTGTCGGTGCTGCCGCGTTCGCTCGCCGTCACATCGCATGCTGGGTCAAACCGTTAGGCAACGATGATCGACGTCACCGCAGACGGCACCGGTTTGCCTTTTGCCAGCGCCGTCATCAGCGGCAGGTAAGTGCGCCCCAGGTCGGCCCGCCGGGCGCTCAGTGTCTGGATCAACGCGTCGTACTCGCTTCGCATCAGCCGTGGGGACAAAGAGGACTCAAGCCAGCAGGGAGGCCGCAGTGACGGTCGGGATCTGTCAGGCGTGAGCGTGCGCTGCTGGATGCGGAGATCGGATATCAGTCCGTCCAGTTCCCGCGATTGCAGCAGCATGCGGGTCAGCCACCAGCCTGCGGCGGCGACATGGAAACCCTCTGCCGCGTCTGGCCGTGAACGGTGGGCAGGTTCGCCGAAGCGTGGAGTCAGGGGCGGGGAGGGGGAGTGCTGCGATCGAATGCGGATTGGACGGAACGTGTTCATGCGTGACTAAGTCAGATCATGGAAGTTCCAAGCTGACACGGTCCGCGACGTTGCTCCAGCCATGCACGGCGCCGCGACGCCAGAACGCTATGCCCGCAATCGGCAGCACCGGCCGCGCGGGTCGTCGGCACGGGCGGCAAAGCCTTGGAGCGCTTGGCCGCGCCAAGCCAGTGGATAGACGCGTGCACAAGCGCCCAAGAGCAGTCGATGACCGGCAGCCAAGGGCGGATGGCGACAGTTGCCGGCGGAGGTGCTGGACGCGGCCTGGAGGTGGTCCCGCGACCGCGGATGCGCACGCGTGAACTGCCATCAAGAAAAGCTTGCAATTCCCCGGCGACTTCGTAAAAATAGCGGACTTGCTTCAGCACTCGTCGCTTTCGGGCACGGTCTGCAGCAGAGTTTCTGGTCCGATGGCAGGCATCAACGCAATCGGATCGAACGTTTCAGTGGTGGCTGTAGCTCAGTTGGTTAGAGTTCCGGATTGTGATTCCGGTGGTCGGGGGTTCGAATCCCCTCAGCCACCCCACTGTTACAGGATCGTCCCTGCCAAAAGCAGGTCGATCGTTGCAGCAAGACGGGATGCAGGGTAAAGTATCCGTCTAGTTTTTCGGGCCGTTAGCTCAGTTGGTAGAGCAGTTGACTCTTAATCAATAGGTCCAAGGTTCGAATCCTTGACGGCCCACCAGACAGAAGCCACCAAGTTCGCTTGGTGGCTTTTTTCTTGGCTACCGAAATTAGTACTTGCAGGCCGTGTAGCGAATACGTCATAATTCGCCTCCCGATTTTCGGGCCGTTAGCTCAGTTGGTAGAGCAGTTGACTCTTAATCAATAGGTCCAAGGTTCGAATCCTTGACGGCCCACCAGACGAAAGCCACCAGGTCATCCTGGTGGCTTTTTTCTTGCGCGGCGTTCAGTGGCCGTCGTCAGGCGGGCAGGGCGAGCGTCTCGTGCGCCAGCGCCGGCATCTGGAACGTGAAGCGGGTGCCGTGCTCGGCATCGGACTTCACCGAAAGCGTCCCGCCGTGCGCCTTGGCGATCTCTGCGGCGATGTACAGCCCCAGGCCAAGGCCGGGGCGCGGCTCCGTCCCGATCTCTCGCGAGAACGGGGTAAACAGCTTGTCCACCTTGTCCGCGGCGATCACCCCGCCGTTGTGAACCTGTAGAACGAACTCCTCATCATCCGCATCGATGCTCAGCGTGATGGGTTCGTCGGCGGCGCCGTGCAGGGCCGCATTGGTCAGCAGGTTGGCCAGCAGTTGCGCCAGACGGTTGGCATCGCACAGCAGCGGACCGCCGAGCACGATGTTCGTCTGGATGTCGGTACGCCCGGTGGCGGCTGCGACTTCCTGCACCACCTGCATCAGCTGCGCGACGAGATCGGCGTTGGACGACAGCGTGACCGGAATGCCGCCGCCCAGTCGGCCGCGGGCAAAATCCAGCACGTCGTTCACCAAACCATCGATGCGCCCAAGGCTGCCGCGAATGCGTGCGAGAAACCGTTGCGCGCGCTCGGACAAGGGTTCCAGCTCCAGCAGCTCGGTGGCGACACTGGCCGCCTGCAGGGGGCTGCGCAGGTCGTGGCCGAGCACGGCGATGAACTGGTCGCGCAGCCCGGCGATGTCCTGCGCAGCGGACAGATCGGCAACGGCCTGCTGCAGTTTCAGCTCGTTGTGCAGGTAATTTCCGATCATCTCGGCGAACAGTTCCAGCGACCGGACCACATGCGCCTCATCGAAGGTGGCGGGCACCGAGTCGATGGCGCACAAGGTGCCGAAGAAGCTGCCGTCCGGCCGGTAGATAGGCACCGAGACGTAGCTTTCCAGCCCGTACATGCGCGGGGTGTGGTGCGTGGAAAAATGCGGATGTGCGCTCGCGTGCCCGAAGATCACCGGCTGCGGCACTTGGCGGATCTCGTTGCAGATCGTCGTTTCCAACACCAGCTGCCCGCCGACGCCCAGGCCGAAACCGAGCGTGTCGTAGGTCGCGCAGGCGATCCACTTGCTGTCGGTGACGCGGGCCACGGCCGCGAAGCGCGAACCGGTGATATGCGCCACGGTTTCAAGGATGCGGGGCACGGCGGCGATCGTGCCGATCTGCGCAATGTCCTTGAGGATGTCCTCGCCCAGCGATGATGCGTCCAGCTGCTGCATGGGAACGCTCGCCTCCTCGGCGGGCAGGTAGGGCTACGGAGAAGTAGGGGTGGCGGGATGCGGTCTGCGACTACGGGCCCATTCTAGAGCATGCCGTGCACGGCACCGGTGTGCCGGCCCCGGCGTGTCGCGGAAAGCCGGGCCCGCACAGGCTCTACCCAAGAAGGCCCTCGGGCTGCGACAATATCCGGCTGGACATTGCGAAAGTGGCGGAATTGGTAGACGCCCTGGATTTAGGTTCCAGTGCCGCAAGGCGTGGGGGTTCGAGTCCCCCCTTTCGCACCACCATACTGCTGGCCCCGCACGGGGGCCGGCGCGGCGCCTGTCAGGGCTGGCCGCCTCCCTGACTGGCCCCCGCTGGCAGTGCCGCCCGATATCGTCCAAACTAAAGGGCTGCGGCGGACGAGCGCCTTCAAACGCCGCGTCCGAACAACCCGTATTCGTCCATCACATCGAACCGGGGGCCAGAAGGGCCACCGGTGGCAGGAGTCAACATGCAAGCTTCGATCGAATCCACCGGCAACCTGGAACGCCGCCTGAGCTTCTCGCTGCCGGAAGATCGCCTGAACACCCACGTCAGTGGTCGTCTGGGCGAAATCGCGCGCACCACCCGCATCAAGGGCTTCCGCCCGGGCAAGGTGCCGGCCAAGGTGATCGAGCAGCGCTTCGGCGCGCAGGTCCGTGGCGAAGCCGTTGACGGCCTGCTGCGCGAAACCTTCGACGCGGCCATCCGCGAGCACGACCTGCGGGTCGTCGGTAGCCCGCGCATCGACAAGGGTGAGCAGGGCGAACTGTCGTTCGTGGCCACCGTCGAGCTGCTGCCGGAGTTCGGCGAAATCGACGTGACCAAGCTGAGCGTGGTCCGCCACGTGGCCGAGATCGGCGATGCCGACATCGACCAGATGATCGAAAACCTGCGCCAGCAGCGCCGTACCTGGGCCCCGGTCAGCCGTGGCGCACAGGAAGGCGACCTGGTCGCGCTGGAGACCTTCTCGCAGGCGGGCGACGAGCGCCTGCCGGCCGAAGGCACCGAGAAGGGCACCATCATCATCGGCCAGAACATGATGTTCGAGGCCATCGAGAAGGGCCTGGTCGGCCTGGCCAAGGGCGAAGAGAAGACCCTGGACGTCGATTTCCCGGCTGACTGGCGCGTCGAGGCCCTGGCGGGCAAGACCGTGCAGGTCACCGTGAAGGTCACCGAGGTGTCCGAAGAGTCGCTGCCGGTGGTGGACGATGCGTTCATCAAGAGCTTCGGCGTGAAGGCGGGTGATGTGGAGCAGTTCCGCAGCGACATCCGCGCCAACCTGGAGCGCGAGCTCAAGGGCGCGCTGATGAACCGCCTGCGTCGCGAAGTCGGTGAGCAGCTGATCGCCGCCTACAGCTCGGTCGAAATGCCGCCGCGCCTGGTCGAGAACGAAGCCCGCGCCATGCTGGCCCAGCAGGTGGACCAGATCCGCCGCAGCGGCCGCGATCCGGGCCAGGTGCCGGCCGATGCGCACGAAAACTTCAAGGACGCTGCTGGCAAGCGCGTGCTGGTCGGCCTGCTGGTCGGCGAAGTGGCCCGCATCAACGACCTGAAGCTGGAGCCGAAGCGTCTGAATGAAACCATGCGCCTGATCGCTTCGACCTACGAAGAGCCGGAGCAGGTCATTGAGATGTACCGCAACGACCCCCAGCTCATGTCGGGTCTGCAGAACCGCGTGATGGAAGAGCAGGTGATCGATTGGATCGCCGAGCGCGCCCAGCACACCGAGGAAACGCTGTCCTTCCAGGACGCGATCCGCGGCTGAGTTCTGCGCAAGCCAGGCCCCGCGCTGCAAGGCGCGGGGTAGTTCCCCCCAACACAGGTGCCTCACGATATGGACAACCGAACCAAAGCCCTCAATCTGGTTCCGATGGTGGTCGAGCAGACCGCCCGCGGCGAGCGCGCCTATGACATCTACTCGCGCCTGTTGAAAGAGCGCCTGATCTTCCTCGTGGGCCCGATCGACGATCACATGGCCAACGTGGTGGTGGCGCAGCTGCTGTTCCTGGAAGCGGAAAACCCGGAAAAGGACATCAGCATCTACATCAACTCGCCCGGTGGCGTGGTAACGGCCGGCATGGCGATCTACGACACCATGCAGTACATCAAGCCGGACGTGGCGACCATCTGCGTCGGTCAGGCTGCCTCGATGGGGGCCTTGCTGCTTGCATCGGGCGCCCCGGGCAAGCGGTATGCGCTGCCGAATTCGCGTGTGATGATCCATCAGCCGCTGGGCGGCTACCAGGGTCAGGCCACGGACATCGACATCCACGCCCGCGAAATCCTGACCCTGCGCGCCCGCCTGAATGAGATCCTGGCCAAGCACACCGGCCAGTCGCTGGAGACCATCGCGCGCGACACCGAGCGCGACAACTTCAAGAGCGCGGTCGAGGCAGCAGCGTACGGTCTGGTGGATCAGGTGCTGGAACGTCGTCCGGAAGACTCGATCCAGGCTGGTTGATCACAGCGCAACGGTCGGTTTTCCGACTGGACATGCAGGGTCGGGCAGGGCTGGTGCCCTCTCGACCCTGTGTTATTCTCGAATTGAACCCCCGTCGCACGGGTGGGGTAACTGGGTAAGCGAAGCATGAGCGAAGACCGCCAAGGTCGTTCCACGGACAGCGGCAAGATTCTTTACTGCTCGTTCTGCGGCAAGAGCCAGCACGAGGTGCGTAAGCTCATTGCCGGCCCGAGCGTGTTCATCTGCGATGAATGCGTAGAGCTGTGCAACGACATCATCCGTGAAGAACTCGAAGAGAAAGCGCAGTCGGCCCGCAGTTCGCTGCCCAAGCCGCGCGAGATCCTCGAGGTCCTGGACCAGTACGTGATCGGCCAGAAGCGCGCCAAGCGCACGCTTGCCGTGGCCGTGTACAACCACTACAAGCGCATCGAGAGCCGGCAGAAGAACGACGAGGTCGAACTGGCCAAGTCGAACATCCTGCTGGTCGGCCCGACCGGTTCGGGCAAGACGCTCCTGGCCGAAACGCTGGCCCGGCTGTTGAATGTGCCGTTCACCATGGCCGACGCCACTACGCTGACCGAAGCCGGTTACGTGGGCGAGGATGTGGAGAACATCATCCAGAAGCTGCTGCAGAAGTGCGACTACGACGTCGAGAAGGCGCAGCAGGGCATCGTCTACATCGATGAAATCGACAAGATCTCGCGCAAGAGCGAGAACCCGTCGATCACCCGCGATGTGTCCGGCGAAGGCGTGCAGCAGGCCCTGCTGAAGCTGATCGAAGGCACCGTGGCCAGTGTTCCGCCACAGGGTGGTCGCAAGCATCCGCAGCAGGAATTCCTGCAGGTCGACACCAAGAACATCCTGTTCATCTGTGGCGGCGCGTTTGCCGGCCTGGACAAGGTGATCCAGCAGCGTTCCACCGAAGCGGGCGGCATCGGCTTCGGGGCGAAGGTGAAGAGCAGCGAGCGCAAGCAGGAGATCGGCAAGCTGCTGGCTGAGGTCGAGCCGGAAGATCTGATCAAGTTCGGCCTCATTCCGGAGTTCGTCGGCCGCCTGCCGGTGGTTGCTACCCTGGAAGAGCTGGACGAGACGGCGCTGATCACCATCCTGACCGAGCCGAAGAACGCCATCACCAAGCAGTTCAAGAAGCTGTTCGAGATGGAGAACGTCGAGCTGGAGTTCCGCCCCGATGCACTGGCAGCGATCGCCCGCAAGGCGCTCAAGCGCAAGACCGGTGCCCGCGGCCTGCGCACCATCGTCGAATCGGTCCTGCTGGACACCATGTACGAACTCCCTTCGCAGGAGAACGTGACCAAGGTGGTGGTGGACGAATCGGTGATCGAGCACAAGTCCGAGCCGTACCTGATCTATCAGACGCCGCCTGCACCTGAACAGAAGGCAGCGGGCGCTGAGTGATTCTTTCAATCGATTGATTTGAAAGTTGTTTTTCGGAGCATCTTGCATCCGCACGCCGATGGCCCCATAACGGGGCCATCGGCTTTTTTGTCTCTGGCCCCGTGTGGACCGGAGATGGCATTCCCCCCTTCCTGGAGCCCCCATGGCCCGTTCCCCAACTGAGACTCTCGACCTGCCGGTACTGCCGCTGCGTGACGTGGTGGTGTTCCCGCACATGGTCATCCCGCTGTTCGTCGGCCGTGACAAGTCCATGCACGCGCTGGAAAAGGCGATGGAAGCGGACAAGCGCATCCTGCTGCTGGCGCAGAAGTCGGCCGAGACCGACGATCCGCAGGAATCGGATCTGTACCAGGTAGGCACGCTGGCGCAGGTGCTGCAGCTGCTGAAGCTGCCCGACGGCACCATCAAGGTGCTGGTCGAAGGGTTGTCGCGCGTGCAGGTCAGCCACGTGGGCGAGCTGGACGGCGCGCTGCAGGGCCAGGCCGTGGAGATCCAGGCCGAAGACCCGCGCGAGGCCCGTGAGATCGAAGCGATCGCACGCTCGCTGATGTCGTTGTTCGAGCAGTACGTGAAGACCAACCGCAAGCTGCCGCCGGAGCTGCTGCAGACGCTGGCGGGCATCGAAGAGCCGGCACGTCTGGCCGACACCATCGCCGCGCACATCAGCGTGCGCCTGGCCGACAAGCAGCGCCTGCTGGAAGTGCTGCCGGTGGGCGAGCGCCTGGAAATGCTGGTCGGTCTGGTCGATGGCGAAATCGACGTGCAGCAGATGGAAAAGCGCATCCGCGGCCGTGTGAAGTCGCAGATGGAAAAGAGCCAGCGCGAGTACTACCTCAACGAGCAGATGAAGGCCATCCAGAAAGAACTGGGTGACCTGGATGATGCGCCGGGCGAGCTGGAAGAGCTGGCCCGCAAGATCGCCGAAGCCGGCATGCCCAAGCCGGTGGAGACCAAGGCCAAGGCCGAGCTGACCAAGCTCAAGCAGATGTCGCCGATGTCCGCCGAAGCGGCAGTGGTGCGCAACTACCTGGATTGGATCCTGGGCGTGCCGTGGAAGAAGCGCACCAAGGTGCGCAAGGACCTCAAGGCCGCGCAGGACACGCTCGATGCCGACCATTACGGCCTGGAGAAGGTCAAGGACCGCATCCTGGAATACCTGGCGGTGCAGTCGCGGGTCAAGCAGATGCGCGGCCCCATCCTGTGCCTGGTGGGACCGCCCGGTGTGGGCAAGACCTCGCTCGGCCAGTCCATCGCCAAGGCGACCAACCGCAAGTTCGTGCGCATGAGCCTGGGTGGCGTGCGTGACGAGGCCGAGATCCGTGGCCACCGTCGCACCTACGTCGGCTCCATGCCGGGCCGCATCGTGCAGAACCTCAACAAGTGCGGCAGCAAGAACCCGCTGTTCGTGCTCGACGAGATCGACAAGATGTCGATGGATTTCCGCGGCGATCCGTCGTCCGCGCTGCTGGAAGTGTTGGATCCCGAGCAGAACAATGCGTTCAACGACCACTACCTCGAAGTGGACCTGGACCTGTCCGAAGTGATGTTCGTAGCGACCTCCAATTCGCTGAACATTCCGGGCCCGCTGCTGGACCGCATGGAAGTGATCCGCATCCCCGGCTACACCGAGGAAGAGAAGCTCAACATCGCCATGCGCTACCTGGTG
Organism: Stenotrophomonas sp. CFBP 13725; assembly: GCF_014841935.1. NCBI lineage: Bacteria > Pseudomonadati > Pseudomonadota > Gammaproteobacteria > Lysobacterales > Lysobacteraceae > Stenotrophomonas > Stenotrophomonas sp. CFBP 13725. Next base: position 281,324 of record NZ_JACYUV010000003.1, read on the forward strand.
CCCAAGCAGATCAAGGCCAATGGCCTGAAGGCTGAGGAACTGGAGATCGATGCAGCCGCCATCCAGGACATCGTGCGCTACTACACGCGCGAATCCGGCGTGCGCAGCCTTGAGCGCGAGATCGCCAAGATCTGTCGCAAGGTGGTCAAGGAGATCGCGCTGGCCGGTCCGGGCGGCATGCCGAAGCCGGCCAAGCTGGCCAAGGGCAAGAAGTCGAAGAAGACCGCGCTGGTCAACGTCGACGGCAGCAACGTGGATACCTACCTGGGCGTGCGTCGCTTCGACTTCGGCCGTGCCGAAGAAGAGAACGAGATCGGCCTGGTGACGGGTCTGGCATGGACGGAAGTCGGCGGTGATCTGCTGCAGATCGAATCCACGCTGGTCCCGGGCAAGGGTCAGTTGATCCTGACCGGCCAGCTCGGCAACGTGATGAAGGAGTCCGCATCGGCTGCGTTGTCGGTGGTGCGCTCGCGTGCCGTGCAGCTGGGCATCGATGCCGGCTTCCTGCAGAAGCAGGACGTCCACGTGCACGTGCCGGATGGCGCGACGCCGAAGGATGGCCCCAGTGCCGGCGCTGCGATGGTGACCTCGCTGGTGTCGATCCTGACCAAGGTGCCGGTGCGCGCCGATGTTGCGATGACGGGTGAAATCACCCTGCGTGGCCGTGTCACTGCGATCGGCGGGCTGAAAGAGAAGCTGCTGGCCGCGCTGCGCGGTGGCATCCGGACGGTCATCATCCCGGAAGAGAATCGCAAGGACCTGGCGGATATCCCGGCCAATGTCACCCGCGACATCAAGATCATCCCGGTGAAGTACATCGAGGAAGTGCTGGAGCTGGCGCTGGAGCGTCCTCTCGCGCCGAAGAAGGCACGCAAGACCGCGCAGCGTGTCACGGTTCGCAGCAAGGGCAAGACAGCTTCCACCACGCGAGTCAAGCACTGATTGGTGCATTGTAATCGGCCGAAACCCGCGTCATTGCTGGGTTTCGGCTTGCGTGGGTGTAGGGCCACTGGTATAAAAGCAACACTCGCGAATCAGCTTGACCGAATTGAGCGAACCGATCCAACGCCCGCGTTCCAGTTGCATCGAACGTTGGCTTCCCTGGCTAATCCGCGGACCCCCGCATAAGGAGTTGTAGAGAATGAACAAGACCGAATTGATCGACGCCGTTGCCGAGACCGCCGACCTGACCAAGGCCGAGTCCGCCCGCGCCGTCGACGCCGTCGTTGCTGCCGTCACCAAGGCACTGAAGAGCGGTGATGCTGTGACGCTGGTCGGCTTTGGCACCTTCCAGGTCCGTGACCGCGCTGCGCGCACCGGCCGCAACCCGAAGACCGGCGACACCATCGCCATCGCGGCTTCGAAGAATCCGTCGTTCAAGGCTGGTAAGGCCCTGAAGGATGCTGTAAACTAAGCGGCTCGCTGGGGTGCTTAGCTCAGTGGTAGAGCGTCTCCTTTACACGGAGAGGGTCGGGGGTTCGAAACCCTCAGCACCCACCACAGCACCGCAGTAAAAGTTTGAAATGTGGAGCGGTAGTTCAGCTGGTTAGAATGCTGGCCTGTCACGCCGGAGGTCGCGGGTTCGAGTCCCGTCCGCTCCGCCAGTTTCAACGAGGCCTCCGGGTACATCCTGGGGGCTTTGTTTTCTCACCGGCCTGGCCGATGCGGAAACACGGTTTTGCAGTATGGAGCGGTAGTTCAGCTGGTTAGAATGCTGGCCTGTCACGCCGGAGGTCGCGGGTTCGAGTCCCGTCCGCTCCGCCACTGCATCGAAGTAAGGCCTTGTGAAAAACTTCTGAAAAAAGTGTTCATCGGGCTGGGCAATCAGATTATCTTCGGATAGAATGAGCGCCTGCAAAGTTTCAACGCGGAGCGGTAGTTCAGCTGGTTAGAATGCTGGCCTGTCACGCCGGAGGTCGCGGGTTCGAGTCCCGTCCGCTCCGCCACGAATGGAAAGCCCCTGGTGAAAGCCAGGGGCTTTTTTTATGCTTTTTGCGACGGGAGCCGATCTCTTTCGCCGGGTGTGACGGATCCGGCCCCACGCCATGTGCGCGCCTCTTTTGGAGCCTGCCCTGAAGCGGGTTACACTGCCCGGCTCGCCACTCAGGCCATGATTTTTCCCATGCTGCAGAAACTTCGCGACAAGACCTCGGGCTGGATCGTCACCGTGATCCTGGGGCTGCTGATGATCCCGTTCCTGTTCGTCATCGACTCCAGCTATCTGGGTGGTGTCGGCGCACAGAACGTGGCCAAGGTATCCGCACCGCCATCCTGGTGGTCATCCGCTCCGTCCTGGTGGCCGGCCCGCCTGTTCTGGAAGCACAACGAAATCACCTCGCAGGAATTCCGCGAACGCTTTGAACAAGAGCGTGCCCGCGTGCGCCAGCAGCAGGGTGATGATTTCGATCCGCGTGCGTTCGAAAGCGTGGAGAACAAGCTCGCCGTGCTCGACCAGCTGGTCGACGAACAGGTCGTCCGTCTGGCGGGTGAGCAGGCTGGCGTGGTGATCGGTGACGTGGCCGTGCGCGAGTACATCGCAACGATCCCGGCCTTCCTGGGTGCCGATGGCAAGTTCAACGGCGACCAGTACCGCATCGCCCTGGCCAGCGGCAACCCGCCGCGCACGCCGGCGATGTTCGAGCAGCTGGTGCGCACCAGCCTGCAGCAGTCGATCATTCCGAGCGCGCTGCAGAATTCCGGCTTTGTCACCGAAGCAGAGACCGAGCGACTGCTGAAGCTGCTGGGCGAGACGCGTGACGTGGAGATCGCCATGCTGCCAGAGCAGCCGGCCGACACCGCACCGGTCACCGATGCGCAGATCAAGCAGTGGTACGACACGCATACCAAGGATTTCCGCCAGGCCGAGTCGGTCAAGCTGGAGTACGTGGAGATCAACGGGGCCACGCTGCCGCCGCCGGCAGCCCCCGATGAGGCCAGCCTGCGCAAGCGCTACAACGATGAGAAGGCACGCTTCGCCACGCCCGAACAGCGTCTGGCCTCGCACATCCTGATCAGCACCGGCGACGGTGCCGAAGCCAAGGCGGCCAAACTGGCGACCGAGGCAAAGGCAGCGGGTGCGGATTTCGCAGCGCTCGCCAAGGCCAACTCCGATGACACCGGCTCCAAGGAGCAGGGCGGCGATCTGGGCTGGGTGGATCGCGGCGCGATGGTGAAGCCGTTCGAAGATGCGGTGTTCGCGGCGAAGGCCGGCGACATCATCGGACCGGTGAAGACCGACTTCGGTTATCACGTGATCCAGGTGCGCGAAGTGCGCGGTGGCGAAGGCAAGCCGTTCGAGGAAGTGCGCGATCAGTTGCTGGCCGAGCAGATCAAGGCCGATGGCGAGCGCGGTTACACCGAGCTGGCCGGCCGCGTGGTCGATGCCACCAACAAGAGCCCGAGTGATCTGGCGTCGGCGGCGAAGACCGTGGGTCTGCCGCTGCAGACCGTGGGCCCGTTCACCCGCCAGGACGCGAGCGGCATTGCCGCCAATCCAGCCGTGCTGCGTGCCGCGTTCTCGGACGTCCTGGTACAGGACGGTACCGCGAGCGACCCCATTGCGCTGGACGAGAGCGGCAACCACAGCGTGGTGATCCGCGTGGCAGAGCACACTCCGGAACAGGCGATCCCGCTGGACAAGGCGCGTGAGCAGGTGACCGCCGCGATCCGCGCAGACCGTACCCGCCAAGCGGCAGAAAAGGCAGCCGATGCGCTGCTGGCCAAGCTGAAGGGCGGTCAGACCCTGCAGGGCCTGGCAGAGAGTGAAAAGCTGCAGGTCAGCCCGATGCCCGGCCTGCCGCGCACCCAGCCGGTGCCCACGCCCGAGATCAACCGTGCGGTATTCAGCGCCGCGCTGCCGACCGAAGGCAAGCCGAGCTACGGCAAGATCGACGTGCAGGGACGCGCCGTGGTGTTCGCCGTGACCAAGGTGACCCCCGGCGACCTGAAGGACGTGACGGCCGAGCAGCGCCAGCAGCTCAAGCAGCAGCTGAGCCAGCTCGATGGCATGGCCGCAGCGGATGCGTTCATCAAGTCCACCCGCAAGCGCTTCCTGGTGCAGACCACCGAAGCCAACCTGTAACGGGACGGGCGACATCGCAATGAAAAGGCCCGGCAACGCCGGGCCTTTTTTTGTGTGCCCGCGCATCCTGTCGCCGCGCCACGCCCGGCACACGCAACGATCCGGTAGCGCCGAGCCACGCTCGGCGGGGGCCTGCACACGGAGCGATCCGGTAGCGCCGAGCCACGCTCGGCGGAGGCCTGGACACGGATACATTCCGCCGAGCACGGCTCGGCGCTACCAGGGAATCGGCTATGCGCTCGGCAGGGGCGGGACCCTGCACACGGATACATTCCGCCGAGCACGGCTCGGCGCTACCAAAGAATCGCGGCGACCTTCAGTCTTCGACGCGCAGCTGTGCGCCAGGCTTCAACACGCTCTGGCCGCTCAATCCGTTCAAGCTCAGCAGTGCCTTCACCGGCATGCCGTAGCGGCGCGCGATGGTCCATGCAGACTCGCCGTTGCGCACCGTGTGACGGCGGGTGCGTGGCCGATCGGCGGCACTGGCCACCGTGCGTGCCACCACCGGTGCGGGCGACACGGCCGCCACAGCGGCAGTTGCCGTCTGGCCGGTCACGCTGCCCGTTGAAGCAATAGCCGCCACCGACGCCGTCTCCGGCGCGCTTACCGGCGCCAACAGGCGCACCGGCGCATTCTGCGGGCGGCCACGGCCATCCGCTGCGGGATTCAGCCGCGCGATGCGTGCCGGGTCCAGCGCACGCTGAGCGGCCCACTGCTGCACGCTGGTGCCGGCCGGCAGGGTATGGCTTTTCAATACGGGCACCGTCCGGTCCAGCGACGCCATCACCGCCGGCTGTTCCTCGGCATTCTCCAGGACGCAGGCCAGCGCATGCAGCTTCTCCACATACGCGTGGGTGATCGGTGACATGCCGGGCAGATCGGCGGGCACGGCGTTGGTGGAGTTCATGCCGGCCTTGCGCAGGCCCTGCAGCACCCGGTATTCGCCGGCGTTGTAGGCCATCGTGGCCAAGCGCCAGTCGCCGCCGAACATGCCGTGCAGCGTCTTGAGATAGCGCACTGCCGCTTGGGTGGAATCGACAGCCGACAGGCGGCCATCGTAGCCCTCGCTCATCGGAACCCGATGGTTGCGGGCGGTGCTGGCGATGAACTGCCACAGCCCCGCGGGGCCCGCGCCACTGCGCGCATTGGGTCGGTAGCCACTTTCCACGAAGGGGATCAGCGCGAACTCGGTGGGCAGGCTTGCTTTGCGCAGCTCTTCCACCACGTAGCCAAACAGCACCAGCGCATCGTCGTTCTGGTTCGCCAGCCGCGCAGGCGCGTGGGCGAATTGCTTCTGCCAGCGCGGGCTGGTCGCCTCGGCGTCGCAGGTCGGTTCAGCCAGGCCCTCGCGGAAGCTGGCGAAGATGTCCTGGCCATTGCGCACGCTGGGCGGCGGCAAGGTTGCAGGATCCAACGGAAGGGCGCCGAGACCGGCCATGTTCTGGCTGATGCCAGCACCGAGTGACTGCGCGTTTGCGGTCCCGGCCAGCCCCAGCAGAATCCCCAGGGCTAGCGGTAGACTTCGGCGCATCATGCGCGAAAGCCGTCTTTCCAGTGCCGAAGTCCGGCCATTACGTCGACATCGTCGTTGACCTCCCGCCCCAGGAAAGCCGCCACCGCAGCGCGTACGGGCGCGGTGTGGGTACGCAGGAACGGGTTGCACTGTATTTCAGTTGCCAGGGAAACCGGCAGGGTAGGGCGATCATCGCGGCGCATGGCCAGGGCCTCCTCTTGGCGTTGCCGCAGGGCAACGTTGGCGGGGTCGACATGCCGCGCGAAGACGGCATTTGACACGGTGTATTCGTGGCCGCAGCACAGGAGCAGCTGCGACGGCAGGGACGCCAACCTGCTCAGGGAACCGAGCAGTTGGGATGGCGTACCTTCGAACAGGCGCCCACAGCCCAGGCTGAACAAGGCATCGCCACTGAAAAGATGTTCATCAGTGTGAAACGCGACATGGCTGTGAGTGTGCCCGGGCACGGATACTACGTGGAACATCCGCCCCGCTGCCTGAACGTGTTCACCATCGGCCACGCGCTCGGTAGCCAGCGGAATGCGCGATTCCTGTGGCGCGATCACCCGGATACCGGGAAATCTGGCCTGCAGCGCGGCCACGCCCCCGATGTGGTCATCGTGATGATGGGTGAGCAGGATGGCCTGCGGGCGAAGCCCATCGTCGGCTGCCGCCAGCACAGGACCGGCATCGCCGGGATCGACGACCACGGCGGTGCCGTCATCGCCGACCAGGCACCAGATGTAGTTGTCCGCGAATGCGGGCAGGGTCATGAGTCGCATAGAATCGGACCATGCCCGTCCTGCCGAGTCTCCGTCAAGCAACGCCCGCCTCGTGGTTCGACAGTGAGCCTGCGCAGCTTCTCTATGAATTGGAACAACAACTGCTGTTGCCGCAGCTCGCCAGCCTGCCCAGCCAGCCTTGGTTGTGGGTTGCCCCCAGCCCGCGGTGGCTGGAGGGGGCGGCCCTGACCGGGCGCGGGTTGCGCCTGCACCCGGAGGGCGGAGGTTACGCGGGTGAAGCGCGCTGCGCGTTGCCGCTGCCGCTGCCCAACGAGAGCGTGTACACCATCGTCCTGCAGCATGTGACGGCCAGTAATGCGGCCCAGCTGCTGGCTGAGTGCGAGCGTGTGTTGATGCCAGGCGGCCGGCTGTTCCTGAGCAGCCTCAATCCGTTCAGCCCCTACCGCACCCAGTGGCGCCGTCACGGGATGGTGGTGCGCACGCCGCAGCGCTTGCGGCAGCTGATCGACCGGGTGGGACTGGCATGTGGCGATACCCGTTACATCGGCCCGATGTGGCCGGCCGGCAGCGCGCGCTCCGGCAGCTTGGCGCCGCTGCGGGCGGCCTGTCTGTTCAGTGCGGAAAAACGCACCTTTGCCTTGCCGGGGCCCACGCCCCTGAGGGTACGCTGGGCCGGCCCGATGGCCACGCCCGGCATGACCCGATCGATTCTGGAACCGAATGAAGACCATTGAAGTACACACCGACGGCTCGTGCCTCGGTAACCCCGGCCCGGGCGGCTGGGCAGCCTTGCTGCGTTACAAGACGCATGAGCGCGAACTGAGCGGCGGCGAGCCGGATACCACCAACAACCGCATGGAGCTGATGGCGGCCATCTCCGGCCTGGAGGCGCTGAGCGAACCCTGCCAGATCGTGCTGTACACCGATTCGCAGTACGTGCGCCAAGGCCTGACCGAGTGGATGCCGGGCTGGATCCGCAAGAACTGGAAGACCGCGGGTGGCTCGCCGGTGAAGAACCGCGAGCTGTGGGAGCGCCTGCACGCGGCCACGCTGCGCCACCAGATCGACTGGCGCTGGGTGAAGGGGCATTCCGGTGACCCCGACAACGAGCGCGTGGACGTGCTCGCGCGCGAGGCGGCGACCAAGGTGCGCGCGACCGGCAAGGCGGTAAACTGAGCCCATGCGTCAGATCATCCTTGATACCGAAACCACCGGTCTTGCCTGGCAGAAGGGCAACCGCGTCGTCGAAATCGGCTGCGTGGAGCTGTTCAAGCGCCGGCCCAGTGGCAACCACTACCACCAGTACCTGAAACCGGACGTGGACTTCGAGCCCGGTGCGCAGGAAGTCACCGGGCTCACCCTGGATTTCCTGGCCGACAAGCCGGATTTCGCCCAGGTGGCCGAGGCCTTCCTGGCCTTCATCGACGGCGCCGAGCTGATCATCCACAACGCCGCGTTCGATCTGGGATTCCTCGACAACGAGCTGTCCCGCCTGGGACCGCAGTTCGGCAAGATCACCGACCGCTGCACCGTGGTCGATACCTTGGCGCTGGCGCGCGAGCGCTTCCCTGGCCAGCGCAATTCGCTGGACGCGCTGTGCAAGCGCCTGGGCGTGGACAACGCGCACCGCCAGCTGCACGGCGCGCTGCTCGATGCGCAGATCCTTGGCGAGGTCTACATCGCACTGACCTCGGGCCAGGATGATCTTGGCTTTGACATGGACGAAGACGGCGCCAAGCGCGTGGCCACCATGCAGGGCTTCGACCCGGCCAAGCTGCTGCCGCGCCCGCGCGTGCAGGCCACCGCCTCGGAACTGGAGGCCCATGCCGCCCGCCTGGAGCGCCTGCGCAAGAAAGCCGGCCACGCCATCTGGGACGGCCCGAAGATCGAAGCCGCCGCCGTCGCCTGAAAGCGCCCGGACGGTAGAGCCGGCTTCAGCCGGCTGCTCCAGCCGTTACGGTAGAGCCGGCTTCAGCCGGCTGCTTTCAGACGCTACGGTAGAGCCGGCTTCAGCCGGCTGCTCCAGCCGTTACGGTAGAGCCGGCTTCAGCCGGCTGCTTTCAGGCCCAGCCGACTGAAGTCGGCTCTACCAGGCAACACGGCAGCGCTGCCTGGGCTGGCGGTTGCTCAGTGGCAGCGCACCAGCACGACGGTGATGTTGTCCGATCCGCCGCCGTCCAGCGCCGCCGCCACCAGCGTATCCACGCATTCCTGCGCGCTCGCATCGTCGAAGGCCAGTGTGCGCGCGATACCGCTGTCATCCAGCTCTTCGGTGAGACCGTCGCTGCACAGCAGCAGCTGCATGCCCGGCCGCAGCTCGCCGGCCGTGGTCGCCACATTCAGATGCGCCGGGTCGGTCACCCCCAGTGCCTGGGTCACCACGTTGCGATGCGGATGCGCCCGCGCCTGTTCTGGCGTCAGGTTGCCCTGGGTCATCATCTCCTGCACCACACTGTGGTCCTGGCTCAGCTGCGCCAGCTGGCCGTCTCGCCACAGGTAGGCACGGCTGTCGCCCACCCACGCCACTTCGTAACGGTTGCCCTGCACGCGGGCAGCCACCACCGTGGTGCCCATGGGCAGCGTGTCGTTGCGGCGACGCGACGCGCGGATGATCTCTTCATCGGCGGTGCGGATGGCCTGGGCCAGCGGCGCCCCCCGGCGGATCTCGCGCACGATGGTTTCCCGTGCCAAGGCACTGGCCACCTCGCCACAGGCATGGCCGCCCATGCCGTCGGCCACCAGCCACAGCGCCAGTTCGCCATCACCGTAATAGGTGTCCTCGTTGAGGGCACGGCGCAGGCCGGGGTGGGTCAGGTGTCCGAATTCGATCATGAGTGGGGGGCAGCGAAAGGGGGGTCTACCAGGCAGTACGCCATCATCGCGGCGGGCAGGACATCCGACAAGCGCGGTAGTCAGGGAAGTTTCACTTTCCTGCGCGTGATGACTTGTGAATATCCGCGCATCCTCGTATCATGCGCGTCCCCGGTACGCCGGGGAAACGGAGAGGTGGCAGAGCGGTTGAATGTACCTGACTCGAAATCAGGCAGGCGTTTATAGCGCCTCGGGGGTTCGAATCCCCCCCTCTCCGCCAGATAAAAAAGAAAAGGGCTGCCCATCGGGTGGCCCTTTTCTTTTCCGCCCACCGGGGACACATGCACCACGCGTTATCATCCCCCTCTGCTTCCAGAGAGTGCCTCCATGACTGCTGAAATCCTCGTTCCCGTCGCCTTCGGCGAGCTGCTCGACAAGATCTCGATCCTGCAGATCAAGTCCGAGCGCATCAGCGACGAAGGTAAGCTGGCCAACGTGCGTGCAGAGCTTTCCGCGCTGGAGAGCACCTGGATGTCCCATCCCGCAGGGGGCAAGGACGTGGCGCAGCTGCGCGCGGACCTCAAGGCCGTCAACGAAGAGCTGTGGAACATCGAAGACACCATCCGCCTGCAGGACAAAGCCGGCGACTTCGGTCCGACCTTCGTGGAGCTGGCGCGCAGCGTCTACCTGCGCAACGACGAACGCGCGCGGATCAAGAAGGCCATCAACCTGGCGCTGGGCTCGGTGTACGTGGAAGAGAAGTCGTACAAGGATTACCGCGCCAGCTGACCCGCCACAGTACGCCCGGCGTCACTACCGGGCTGGCCGGTCTGCCACGTAGCGCTCGAAGGCAGCGATCCCGTCCTCCACCGTGATCAGCTGCATCACGTCGTCGAACTCGATCTTCGTACCCCATTTCAGCGCGCTTGCGGGCTTGCCGAGGAACTTCCGCGCGGCATCGTCATAGCGGTCCACGCAGTAGCGGCGATCCGAATACGGGCCGCTGCGGTGCGGATTGCTGGCCGCGTGCAGGCCCAGCACTTTCGCGCCCACGGCGTTGGCGATGTGCATGGGGCCCGAATCCGGGGTCATCACCAACGCGGCCCGCGCCAGCAGGGCGGGCAGTTGTTTCAATGTGTCCTTGCCCACCAGATCCAGCGCCGGCTGCTGCAACTGCGCCTGGATGGCGTCGGCGGTGTTGCGCTCCAACTCGCTGCGTCCACCGCACAGCACCACCCGCCAGCCGCGCGACGCCGCATGGTTGGCAACGGCCGCATAGCGGTCGGCATACCAGTTGCGGCGCTCATGGCTGGAGCACGGCGAGATCATCAGCACCGGGCGCCCGTCATCCTGCCACTGGGCCTGCGCCCACTCGTGCGCCGCGGGCGGCACCGCCAAGTCTCCCCAGCTGACCTCCGTCTGCTTGATCCCCAAGGGCTCGCAGAAGCTGCCGATCGCATCCAGTACGTGGATGCCCGGACGGTCCGGGATGCGCTCGTTGATGAACAGGCCATGCAGGTCCTTGGAGCGGCTGCGGTCATAGCCGATCCGGCGACGGGCGGGAATGAAGGCCGACAGCACGTTGGCGCGAAAAGCGACCTGCATCTGCAGCAGCGCCTCGAATCGGCCCTCGGGCAGCTGCGCGCGCAGGGCCTTCATGCCGGCCAGCCCCGTCTTCTTGTCATACGGATGGAAGGTGACGCCGGGCAGGCCTTCGAGCAGTTTCAGCCCTATTTTGTCGATCACCCAATGTATCGGCGTGCCCGGACGCGCGGCCTGCAGGGTCCGCACCAGCGGCACCACGTGGGTCACATCACCCAGCGCGGACAAACGCAAAAGGCACAGGGAAGAGGACGTTGATGCCATGGTGTTGTTAGACTCGAAGGAATGGTCGCATTCGACGCCAATGAAGCGATGACGCCTTGCCGCGAAGGACGCGGCATGGGTGCCATTCTGTTCGACCGCGAACGGCTGCGGCAAGCCGACGCCAGCCTGTTCTCGCCGCAGCACTGGGGCGAGCGGGCGCGGCCGGTAGGCGAGGGCGGTCGCGGCAGCGCGTGGTTCGTGGATGCGCCCTTCGGGGCCAGCGTGCTGCGGCACTACCGGCGCGGTGGGCTGGTGGCCAAGCTGAGCCACGACCGTTACCTGTGGCGTGGCTCCCAGCGCACCCGCAGCTTTGCCGAATTCCGCCTGATGCGTGCACTGCGCGAGCTCAAGCTGCCCGTGCCCCGGCCCATCGCGGCGTATTACATGCGCGAAGGCCTGCGTTACCGCTGCGCGATCCTGATGGAGCGCATCGAGGGCGTACGTTCGCTGGCCGACCGCGCGCTGGTCGCCGGCCGCGGCGCACCGTGGGAAGAAACCGGGCGGCTGATCGCCCGTTTCCATCGCGCCGGGCTGGACCATGCCGACCTCAATGCCCACAACATCCTGTTCGATGGCAACGGCCATGGCTGGCTGATCGACTTCGACCGCTGCGTGCAGCGTATCCCGGCCACCGCGTGGCGGGAGCGCAACCTCAAGCGCCTGCTGCGCTCGCTGCTGAAGCTGCGCGGCGAACGCAGCACCGATGAAGTGGAAAAGGACTTCGCGCGGCTGCGCCGTGCCTACGACCTGGCCTGGAACCGGGGCACCTGATGGACTGGTCGCTGCGTTTCCTGGGCGTCGGCAATGCGTCGGCGGTGGAGCTCGGTTCGCCGATGTCGGTGATCGAGCGCGACGGACAGCCCTGGCTGACCATCGATTGCGGCGGTGAAGGCCTGACCGCGTTCCAGGCGCACTACGGCCACCTGCCGCAGGCGCTGTTCGTCACGCATGTGCACCTGGACCACGTGGCCGGCTTCGAGCGGTTGTTCGTGGATACCTTCTTCAACGCCCAGCGTCGCGGCAAAGTGCGGCTGTACGTGCCCGCGCCGGTGGTGCCGCTGCTGCACAGGCGTATCGGGGATTACCCCAACGTGCTGGCCGAAGGCGGCGCCAACTTCTGGGATGCCTTCCAGCTGATCGTGGTGGGCGATGCGTTCTGGCACGAGGGCGTGCGCTTGGAGGTATTCCCCGCACGCCATCACTGGCCGGAGACCGCCTATGGCCTGCGGCTGAAAGGGTCACTGACCTGGAGTGGCGATACGCGGCCCATTCCCGAAATGCTGGCGCGCTTTGCCGATGACAACGAACTGATTGCCCACGATTGCGGGTTGCACGGCAACCCATCGCACACGGGCGTGGATGACCTCGAGCGCGAATACAGCGCTGAACAGCAGGCGCGGATGATGCTGTATCACTACGCCAGCGCAGCGGATGGCGATGCGTTGCGCGCGCGCGGCCATCGCGTGGCGATGCCGGGCGAGTGCGTGCCGCTGGCCACCCCGACCGCCATGCAGGTCGCCTGACCCCGACCGGTTTTTCCGTGTGCAGTCCTGAGTCGCGCGATGCGCGCATCGGTAGCGCTGAGCCATGCTCGGCGGAATGTTTCCGCGTGCAGTTCCCCGCCGAGCGTGGCTCGGCGCTACGGGAATGTTTGCGTGTGCAGTCCTCGCCGAGCGTGGCTCGGCGCTACCAAGGGCAGGTAGCCGCACGGCATCGCGTTTCAGTGGCCCAAAAAGGTGGCGACCCCGCCGGCTGACCTCGGCGCCCGCGTCGATCGATACCGTTGCTGCCTTCCGGCCCTGGCGGGATTTTCGATCTAGCGTCGCGAGGGGCCGACGGGGCCGCCATAGAGACGTGGACAGCGGGAGTAGTGGCGCCGCGCGCCGAACCTCACCGGTCCTGGCTGCACATCGCAGAGCGACGGCAGGCGCGCATTCTAGCGCATGCGTTGGTGGGTTAGCCAGCACGCACGACGGGAAGTTTCCCTGTACTACGGCTGCGAGTCAGCTGATTTCCGGCGTTGCGCGCCGTGCCTACGCTGAACAAGGTGCCTGCGATTATGGCCGATACGAGAAGTATCGTATAAGGTGGTGTCTTGTGGGATTCAGCGAAGCCAAGCAACGGGTGCTCCGTGACCTGCAAGCTGGCAACTTCGTGCACGAAGTCCGCCGCAACATCAGCAGCAAGAATCTGCTGCTGACCGGGCGTATCGGCGCGTCGGATCTGGCAGGGATTCTCAGGCGGGCACGGGGACAGGACCACCGCAGCTCGCCCCATCACCGGGATGCAGGCATCGAGGTGCACGAGATCCTCGTCGAAGGCTGGTATGTAAAGTTCTACTTTCTTTCCGATACGACGTTCATCAGCGTCCACCGACAAGAGTCCATCAGGCCATGAAGCTTTATCGCGAAGGCGACCACAGTCAGGCTCTGTGTCATCGAGACGGTCGGGCCACCGCCACGTTTGGCTACCGGGACGTGCCCTTCTCTGATGGGCGTGCGATCGCGCGCGGCATCCTGGTCGGATCTTGCAACACGTGTGGCGATGTGATCCTCATCCCGGCACAGTCAACGCCGGCGGTGGCCAATGCGCGTTCGGCGCAGCAGTGCTCGTTTGAGGTCAATCTACCTTCAGTGTTCGTTGAACTTCTGGACGCCGCTGCCGCGCGTATAACGCCACTGGCGACACCTGACTTCCGCAAACGGCTGTTCTTTTTCTACGTCAACCGGTACGCGCACGGTCAGGAGACGTCAGCCGAGCTTGCGAAGCTGGCCAGACGGTCGGCAGAGGTGGGGGCGGGCGGGCCGGCCAAGCGCTTGTCGATGAAATTGAGTGCTTTCGCCAACGAGCGCATCGAGACCGTACTGCAGCGTTCCTCGTTGACCAGAACCGAACTGATCAAGTGCGTCGCGTTGAAGGTGGGCGACGAGATCGTCTTACCAGAACGGCCGAGGCATATAGGGCAGCTGACAGTGCTTGCCGACATCCTGTACGCCTGATCAGCGTGAATCCGTTGTAACCAAAGGAGGCTCCGTGTGGGCTGGCGATCCTGCCGTTGCTAGAATCATCGGCGGAGGAACGGCCTCCCTCGCACCGGGTTGAAATGTCCAGGACGGCCTGGCCCCTGCAAAGGAGGCCGCCATGGCCTGGATCTATCTTTTGTTCGCTGGTCTTCTCGAAATCGTCTGGGCCGTTTCGATGAAACAGTCCGAAGGCTTCAGCAAGCTCACCCCGACGCTCATCACCCTGGTCGGCATGATCGCCAGTTTCTGGTTGCTGGCCGTGGCCATGCGTACGTTGCCACTGGGTACCGCATACACGATCTGGACCGGCATCGGCGCTGTCGGTGCGTTCGTGATCGGTATCGTGTTTCTGGGTGAGCAGATGAGCGCGATGCGCATCGGCGCCGCCGTGCTGATCGTCTGCGGACTGGTGCTGATGAAACTGTCGAGCAACTGACAAGGCCGGGGTCAGGTCCGTTTCGTGTAACCGAAGGGATCTGGCCCCGACAGGCGTAGCGCGATCATGCGCCGCGCTTCACCACCGACAGGATCACCGACCGCAGCTCGTCTTTCGCCTGCGCCTCGCTGATGTCGCCATCCACCGCGGCCTGCGACAGCGTATCGGCCGCCCCGAGCACGGCCCACATGCCCGCAGAGGGCACCCCGTCCCTTCCAGCGAAGGGGGCGAAGATGCCTTCGCACTTCTCGATGAAGGCCTGCTGGTACCGGCGTTTCACCTCCAGCAATTCCGCGGATCCGCCCAACGCGGCTACCACCGCGGATATTTCGCGCCCTTGGGTGAGCACGCAGGCGACATAGCTGTCTGCCACCACGCGGGCCTTGTCCTGCAGCGTCGCACGCGCGGCATCAACCGCAGCATCGAAGACCATCGTCTGTCGCGCGTCGTAGTCCTCATACAGCGCCGCCAACAGACCGTTCCGCGTACCGAAGTGGTCGTACGCCACGGGTTTGGTCACGCCCGCAGCCTCGGCCAGGCGCCCCAGTGACAGGGCGTCGCTGCCTTCGTCGCTGATCAGCGCCCATGCAACGTCCAGCAGCTGCCGCGTGCGCTGCCCGCGTGGCAGGCGCTGGCGCGCAGGTGCTGCGGGTGCTGGATTCAACGGGGCAGGGTGCTTGGGCAATGCGTCAATCCTTGGGTGAAACGATGCGGCGCCCAATGTCGAAGGCGGTATCCAGATGCGCAGCGGGAAAGCCGGGATCCGACGCGAGCAGTCGGGTGGAGCTGATAACAGGGGCACCACAATAGTCGAAGATGCCGTGGTCGATCTGGGTCGTCATGGCGGTTGCGTAGCCATGGCGATCGATCATGCCCTGGTCCGCGCCGCCGTTGGCGACCAGATGCACCTGCAATCGCTGCAGCTTCTTGATGACCTTTCCCTCCGGGTTCTCTTCGTAGGCCCAGCCGTTGGAAAACACGCGATCGATCCAGCCCTTCAGCAAGCCCGGGAACGACCACCAGTAGATCGGGTAGACGATCACCAGCCTGTCCGCCCGGTCCAGGCGCGCGTGCTCATGGGCGATCTCCGGCGGGGCCGGCGCGCGCTTCTCGAAATAGGCGAGGTCGGCAGGCGAGAAGGCCGGATCGAATCCTTCGGCGGCCAGGTCGGCGATTTCGACGCTGTCTGCAGCGTCTGCGCTGGCGATGCCTTCCGCCACGCGCTCAGCGATGGCATGGGTGAGGGAATCGGGATTGGGGTGCGAGATCACGATGAGGGTGTGCATGGGCGTCCTGAGCGGTGGGTTACCATTAGTAACCTACTATCCGTAGGTAGTCGCCCGGACGCAACTACATGGATGGAACGCTGGCACCTCATCCCGTGCTGGTTCGTCGCCCGATGGGCCGGTAGCCCTGCCACTCCGGCTTCGGTGCCGTTCCAGACGGATTGGGAGTGAGGTGCACCTGTCTGCCGTTGAAATCGCTGAGCGCCAGGCAGTTGTCCACCTCCCGCAGATCATCCTTGTGCAGTTGGTCCGCGCCCTGCAGCAACTGCCTGCGTGCCTTCGCCTTCGCGCCGGCGGCGTCCGCTGCGACAAACAGGCCGAACTCGTGCAGCTCAGCCAGCGTGTCCTTGCGGTAACCGCCCATGTTGACGAAGAAGAGGGTGAGGCCGGACGGATCCGGGCCATCGGCCAGGCGCACGTCGAAACCGTCCGCCCAGGTGATGTCCACGTAGCCATCCAGATGCAGGCTGGAGGGGTCGCCGAACCATGCCTCGCGCAGCGCGGGATAGGCATCCTGCACGCGGGCGACTGCCGCGAACTGCACGTCGTGCAGCTCGATGTTGGCGCGGCCGGCCGTACCGCCGATGTAGAACTGGTAAAGGCGCGGAGGAAAGAGCGAGGCAGTCGGCATGGCAGGCAGTCGATGCGGGAGCGAGCAGCCAGCGTAGCAGTGCCATGGTGCGTCGATGCCTTCGCGTTCGCGTGATGCACATGCCGTGGGTCTTACCGTGGAAACACGAACTTCATCGACGAGGAGTACCCGATGCGAACTTCTGCAACTGCGTCTGTGCACGGCGGTGGCGCCCGCCTGGTCATCTGGTGTGGTGGCTTGGCCGTGGCGTCGGCGCTGAGCGCCTGCGGTGCGGGCGCACCGCCCGACAAGGGCGCGGCTTCATCGCCAGCGGAGTCCGTGGCGCCGGACGCAGATCAGCTTTCGCCCGCCGCCACGCCTGCAGCACAGCGACCGATGGACGAAGTGCCCAAGCAGAAGACCAATGCCGCAGGCGAGCGCGAATATCAGTTCAACAACGGCTGTGTGGTGGTTATCGAACCCAAGCGGGCCGTGGTGAAGAGCGAAGGTCCAGAGTGCGCATCGCATCACCGTGACATCGCCCTGCTGTACGCCGCCGGCGACTGACCCCCGGTGGTGCCGACATTAGTCGGCAGCACGTATCCCGGTAGCGCCGACCCATGGTCGGCGAGCGCAGCGGCCGCCCGTGCGCGCAAAGCGGCCGCGCGGGACAAATAAAAAGGGCCGCCCGATGGGCAGCCCTTTTCATTTGTCTGGCGGAGAGAGGGGGATTCGAACCCCCGAAGCGCGGTTTAGACGCTTACACACTTTCCAGGCGTGCTCCTTCAACCGCTCGGACACCTCTCCGGATTCCCCTGCGGAACGACAATGCCGTTGCAGGGGCCGCAGATTCTAGCTGGCTGCGCGGCTGGACACAAGCACCTTCGGTGGCAGGCGGGGGGACTGGACAGGCGTGGCACAATGGACGTCCTGATGAAGACGGTGGCCTGATGTCCTATCTCGTCCTTGCCCGCAAGTGGCGTCCGAAGCGGTTTGCCGAGCTGGTGGGCCAGGAACACGTGGTCCGCGCGCTGACCAATGCGCTGGACAGCGGCCGCGTGCACCATGCTTTCCTGTTTACCGGTACCCGCGGCGTGGGCAAGACCACCATCGCGCGTATTTTTGCCAAGTCGCTGAACTGCGAACAGGGCACCAGCGCGGATCCGTGTGGTCAGTGCCCGTCGTGCCTGGATATCGATTCGGGCCGTTACATCGACCTGCTGGAAATCGATGCGGCGTCCAACACCGGCGTGGACGATGTCCGCGAGGTGATCGAGAACGCGCAGTACATGCCGTCGCGCGGCAAGTACAAGGTCTACCTGATCGACGAAGTGCACATGCTGTCCAAGGCGGCCTTCAATGCGCTGCTGAAGACGCTGGAAGAACCGCCGGAGCACGTGAAGTTCCTGCTGGCCACCACCGATCCGCAGAAGCTGCCGGTGACCGTGCTCAGCCGCTGCCTGCAGTTCAACCTCAAGCGCCTGGACGAAGATCAGATCCAAGGGCAGATGACCCGCATCCTGGCGGCCGAGGACATCGAAGCCGACGAGAGCGCGCTGGTGCAACTGTCCAAGGCCGCCGATGGCAGCCTGCGTGACGGCCTGTCCCTGCTCGACCAGGCCATCGCCTACGCCGGCGGTGCGCTGCGCGAAGACGTGGTGCGCACCATGCTGGGGACGGTTGATCGCACCCAGGTCGCGGCCATGCTGGAAGCGCTGGCCGACGGCGATGGTCAGCGCCTGCTCAAGGTCGTGGCGGCGCTGGCGGAGTTTTCGCCGGACTGGAGTGGCGTGCTGGAAGCGCTGGCCGAGGCGCTGCATCGCATACAGGTGCAGCAGCTGGTGCCGGGCGCGATCGCCGCCGACGGTCTGGACCTTGCCCGTTTCGCGGACAGTGTGCGGCCGGAAGTGGTGCAGCTCTGGTACCAGATGGCGCTCAATGGCCGCCGTGACCTGTCGCTGGCGCCGAGCCCGCGCGCGGGCTTTGAAATGGCCGTGCTGCGCATGCTGGCCTTCCGTCCGGCCGCTGCGGTGCCGCCGGTGCCGCGTACGCCGGAAGGGGGCGAGGGCGCGCAGCCGGGTGGCTCGTCAGGGTCGGGGGTGAATCCGGGGCCGACGGGTATCGCGGCCGCGTCCGCGGCCGCCGAGCAGGACGCGCCACAACCGAAGCAAACGGCCCCCGCGGCCGTGAAGCAGGCAGCGCCGGACCCCAAACCGGTGCAGGAACCACCGCCGGTGGAAGATCCGCCGCCGGCACCGCCCGTGCCGGTGGAAGAGCCGCCGCCGTCGTCCCCGGATGATGCCGATCTGCCGCCGTGGCAGGTGCAGGCAGCCGAGGGCGATGATGAGCGTGATGCCGCCCTGGCGGCTGAAATGGCCGGCCCGGACGCCGCCATGGTGGCGCCGTGGCAGCCGCCGGCAGAGCCAGCCCCCGCGCTGGCCACGCCGTTCCAGGCCGAAGGCATCGCCATCGCGCCGGTCGCGGCCAAGAAGGCGGATGCTCCGTCTGCAGCCGGCGAGCTGTCAGCGCTGGCGTGCGCCGAAGACTGGCTGGAACTGGTGGCTGGCAGCGGCCTGAGTGGTCCCTCGCGGCAGCTCGCCGCCAATGCGGCCTTCATCAGTTTCCAGCATGGGGTCTTGAAACTGGGCTTGTCGCCCGGATTTGAATACCTGAGTTCCGAGCGCGCCTTGGGTGCGCTGTCGGAGATGCTGGGCAAGGCGCTGGGTTCGCCGCCGAAGATCGTGGTCGATACCACGCAGGCGTCGGCCGAGACCCTGCACCAGCGCTCGGACCGTCAGCGTGGCGAACGCCAGCAGGCGGCCGAGGCGTTTTTCATGGCCGATCCGGAAGTACAGGTGCTGATCCAACAGCACGGTGCGCGGCTCGTGTCCGAATCCATCCGTCCCTTTGAAGAGTAAAGAACCATGCGCGGCAATATCGCCCAGATGATGCAGCAGGCCCAGAAGATGCAGGAGAACCTGCAGAAGGCCCAGGAAGAAATCGCCAAGCTTGAAGTCACCGGTGCGGCCGGTGGCGGCATGGTCAGCGTCACCCTGACCGGTGCCAAGGAGTGCCGCAAGGTGCGTATCGATCCGTCGCTGCTGGGCGACCAGGAAATGCTGGAAGACCTGGTGGCGGCTGCGTTCAACGACGCCTCCAACAAGGTCGATGCGGAGTCCAAGACGCGCATGGGTTCGGCCACGGCCGGCATGCAGTTGCCGCCGGGCATGAAGCTGCCGTTCTGAGCAGCGGCTCCATCACCTGCAGCGGGCCGTCGGCCCGCTCCATCGAAGCGCGACCATGACCGCCCCCCTGCTTGAACAGTTGATCGATGCACTGCGTGTGCTGCCGGGCGTGGGCCAGAAGACGGCCCAGCGCATGGCGTACCACCTGCTGGAGCGCGAGCGCGAGGGCGGCGAGAAGCTGTCGGCGATCCTGGCCCAGGCGATGGAGCGCATCGGCCACTGTGCGCAGTGCCGGGACTTCAGCGAAACCGAACTGTGCGCGACCTGCGCCAACAGCAGCCGTGATCGTGGCCAGTTGTGCGTGGTGGAGTCACCCGCCGATCGCCTGGCCATCGAGACCGCAACCGGTTTCCGTGGCGTGTACTACGTGCTGCAGGGGCGCTTGTCGCCGCTTGATGGCATCGGCCCGCGCGAGCTGGGGCTGGAGCAGTTGGACCAGCGCCTGGCGCAGGGCGAAATCGGCGAGATGATCATCGCCACCAGTGCCACCGTGGAAGGCGAAGCGACCGCGCATTATCTCGCGCAGTTGGCGCGTGCACGCACCGTGCGCCCCAGCCGCTTGGCGCAGGGCCTGCCACTGGGCGGTGAGCTGGAGTTCGTCGATCGCGGCACGTTGTCGCATGCGTTCGGTACGCGCAGCGAAGTGCGGGAATAACCATCATCGAGGCAGCCATGAGCAACGAAACGCTTTTCAGCAAGATCATCCGCCGCGAAATCCCTGCCACCATCGTCTATGAAGACGACGAGGTCCTGGGCTTCAACGACATCGCCCCGCAGGCGCCGGTGCATGTGCTCTTCATTCCCAAGCAGCACATCATCCCCACCCTGGATGACCTTCAGCCTGAGCAGGCCCACCTGATCGGCAAGCTGGCGTTGGCGGCCGCCTCGTATGCGCGTGACCAGGGGCTGGCGCAGGATGGCTACCGTATCGTCATTAACTGCCGCGAGAACGCGGGCCAGACCGTCTTCCACATCCACCTGCACCTGCTGGCCGGTGCGCCACTGGGTCACTTCGGCGCGCCCGGAAAGTAAGTACGCCGTGTACGAAAAAGCCGCCCGAAGGCGGCTTTCTGGTCAGCAACAAAACGGCAGGTGGCTTACCACCAGCCGTAACGGCCATAGCCCCACGGGCCCCATGCCGGACCCGGACCCCACGGTCCATACGGGTAGGGCACCACGTCCACCTGACGCTGCACCGGCCACAGATAGATCACGTCGGCGGCGAGCTTGGGCAGGCGGTAGTCGTACTCTCCGATCTTGACGCTCTCGAAGCCGTCCACGCGGCCGATGAAGGTCACATCGCGGCCCTCTTCGAACACGGCCGGATCGTAGAAGCCGGCACGACAGGCCACGAACCGGCCATCGCTGGCGTCGGTCGAGGTGGAGGTCGGGCGGCCACTGGCGGTCAGCGGGCGCGAGATGATCTGGAAGCAGGTCTGGCCCTGCACCGGCATCGTCTCGATGATGCGGCCACCCCAGCGCACCGGCGCACCGACCTGCTGGGTCGATACCGAGTCACGGGGCGTGACGGGGTTGAACTGGCCCTGCAGCGGCTTGGGCGCCGTTGCGCAGGCGGCCAGTACAAGCGAAGCCGCCAAGGGAAGCAGAAGTTTCAGGTTCATGGTGTGGCTCCGGAAGTCGGACGATGCCTTCGCAGGTCGACCAATAATGAGGCGTGGTCGACGTGAGTGCCAGCGTAGCGCGCGTCGACGAAACGCTGGCTGAGCGCCAGCAGTGCAGGGTCGCTCCGTTGGGCGTGAACGCGGCGTGCCCAGTCCATGGCAGGCTCGGCCGGTTCGCGTCCCAGGCCGCGCCGCGTGTACCGCCGCCCAAGGCGATGCCACGCGCGCAGCAGGGGGTCACGCTCGCGTTCGCCGCGTGCCAGCACCCACGCCATGGCACCGACGGCGAGCAACGCGATGACCACGAAGCCGATGATCAGTTGCCCCGGCTTCAGGTCCGGCATGCCGAAGGTGCGCAGCAGGTGCTGCTGGCGGTTGGCATCGAAGGACAGCACCAGGTCGTTCCAGCCACGCCGCAGCCAGTCCAGGGCTTGTCCGGTCTGCAGCCACGCCCCCTGCACGCCGCCCGGATTGGCGCCCAGGCGATCGTCCAAGGTGTCGTAGATGCGCTCTGGTGCCACCGCAGCGGTGGGGTCCACACGCACCCAGCCGCGCCCCGCCAGCCACACTTCGGCCCACGCGTGAGCGTCCATGCGGCGCACCACCCAGTAGTCGCCGATGGGATTGCGCACGCCGCCGGCAAAGCCGGTGACCACGCGTGCCGGCACCCCTGCATTGCGCATCAACACCACGAAGGCAGAGCTGAAGTGTTCACAAAATCCCACCTTCTGGTCGAACAGAAATTCGTCCACGGCGTTGCGGCCCGGCAGCGGGGTTTCCAGCGAGTACGCAAACTCGGCGCGTATCCACTCCAGGCTGCGGCGCACCAGTGCGGCGTCATCGGTGCCGGCCTGCGCGCGCCATTGCCTTGCCAGTGCGGCGGTGCGCGGGTTGAAGTCGGCAGGCAACTGCAGGGCCAGTTCGCGCTGGATCGGTGACAGGTCGCCGGCAAATACCTGCGGAGGGGCGGACTGCAGCGTCCATCGGGTCAATGCGCTCAGCGGGCGGTCGCTGATCAGGCTGTAGTCCGCTGTCAGCCGGCTGCCTTCAGGGGCTGCGCCGGGCAGATCCAGCGCGACCAGCTGCCGGCGGTCGGTGGGTTCGTAATCGATGGTGTAGTCCCAGCGCTGCGCACCGGGCTGTACCGCTGCCGGCGGGGCCTGTTCCAGGCCGCGATCGCGCTGCCAGCGGCGCCCGTCGAAACGGCTCAGCACGGGGCCGCGCCAGTAGCGCTGTTCGGCCGCCGGCACCGGCCCGCGGAACTGCGCGCGCAGGGCGGGGGTGTCGTCGGCCATCAGATCCAGCCATTGCCCGGGTTCCATGCTGTCGGACAGGCCGGGTCGGGCGACCGCCCGCTCGGGCAGACCCCACAACGGCTGCGACAGCCGCGGGAACAGCCAGAACGTGGCCATCGCCAGCGGCAGGCCGATCAGCAACAGACGCATCACGCCGCGCAGTTGCGTGCGCAGGGCCGGTGGCGGTGCATGTCCTTCGGCCTGTGCCAAGCGCTGCAGGGCCAGCAGAGCGCAGGTGCCGGCCAGTACCGCCAGCACGGTGGTGATCGGTCCCTGGTCCAGCAGGAAGGCGGCGAACGGCGCGAACAAGGCGAAGCCGAGCAGGCTGCGGGCATCACGCAGCGTGCGCAGTTCGCTGGATTTGATCGCCAGCATGGCCGCCAGCAGCGCGCAGCCGGTATCGCGTCCAGGCCGCATGCCCATCTGCGCATAGATCAACGCCAGCATCGCCACCACCAGCAGCAATCGCACGGGCACCGGTAGCAGGCCACGACGCGACACCAGCGCGGTCAGCACGGCCGTGCCGGCAATGGCCGACGCCAGCAGCGTGGGCAACTGCAACAACAGCGGAAGCAAGGCCAGCGCGGTGCTGGCCAATGCCCAGCCGCGTGCGTGGCGATCCAGCAAAGAGGCAGGTTCAGTCATGAGGCAGCAGCGCCAGCGCGCGCAGGCAGAGGTGATGATGGGGCGCGCCCTGGGCCGGACCCAGCGGCGGTTGCCCCGGCAGCTTCAAGGTGTAGCGCCGTCCCTGGCGTTCGGCCAGGTCGACCCAGCGCGCCAGACGGGCAACACGTTGTTCTGTGCCCAGTCCCTGCAGGTGACGCCAGTCCAGTACGGCATCGATCCCTACCGGTTTTTCGTACTCGCGCACCAGCAGCGTGTCGCGGCGCGCGGAATGCTTCCAGGAAATGCTGCGGCGAGGATCCCCTGCGCGATACGGACGCAACTGATGCAGCTCTTCGCCGGCGGCGTCCATGCGGCTGTGCAGCGGGTCGCTGCCCTGTTCGGGTAGTCCCGGTCCCTGCGTTTCCGCTTGTGGATACACCAGCAATGGCTGGTCCGGCCAGAACCATGCCCATGCGCGTACCAGGCCGAGCGGCTGCGTGGTGGACAGGCGGATGCGCTCCAGGTCCAGCCAACCGCGCTGTTCGGTAGGCAGGTCGAGCGTGGCTTCCACGCGGCCGGTGGCCGGCAGCGTGACCCAGCTGCGGGCATCACCATGATCCAGCTGCAGGCCAGGGCGGTTGCGCTGTTCGCGCTGCGACAAGGCCAGCCGCAGCCGCAGGGGATGGCCGGCGGGCACCGGCTCGGCGGCCACCGCATCCAGGCTTACCCCGGAGAGCGCAAGGTGGGCGCTGATCGTGCTGGCTACTGCCGCGCCGGACAACAGCAGGGCCAGCAGCAATGCAGGATTGTTGTTGTAGTTCAGCGCCCCCAGCAGCATCGCCAACAGCAGCGCCGCGACGAACAGCCCGAACCGCGTGGGCAGCACGTAGATGCGCCGCCGATGCAGTCGCTGTGGCAGGGTTTCAGTTTGACGCGGCTGGGCAAGCGCCAGCAGACGCTGCCGACGCGAAGGCGCAGGCGCGTTCAATCCACCGGCACCGTCTGCAGAATGGCGCGTGCGAGCGCAGGACCGGCGGAGGATTCCGCTTCGCCTACCAGGCGATGGCCGGCGACCCCAATGAACAGCGTCTGCACATCTTCGGGCACCACGTGCGCACGTCCCAGCAGCAAGGCATGGGCCTTGGCCGCGCGCAACAGGGCCAGCCCGGCACGCGGCGACAGGCCCACGCGCACGCCGGCATGTTGGCGGCTGCGGGTCAGCAGGGCCTGCACGTAATCCACCAGCGCATCGCTGACGTGGACCTGCAGCACGGCATCGCGCAACTGCCGTACCTGGTTGTCGTCCAGCTTCGGGGTGGCGCGCGCGATCAACTCGCGTCGGTCCACGCCACGCAGCAGCTCGCGTTCGGCATCCACGTTCGGATAGCCCATCGCCAGCCGCAGCAGGAAACGGTCCAGCTGCGAATCCGGCAGCGGGAAGGTGCCCGAGAGGTCCACCGGGTTCTGCGTGGCGATCACGAAGAACGGGTCGGGCAGGGCATGGGTCTGCCCGTCCAGCGTCACCTGCTGCTCGGCCATCGCTTCCAGCAGGGCGCTCTGCGTACGGGGCGGGGCGCGGTTGATTTCATCGGCCAGCAGCACGTGGGTGAACACCGGCCCGGGATGGAAGGCGAACTCGCGGCTTCCGGGATCGAGGATCGACACGCCCAGCACATCGGCAGGCAGCAGGTCGGAAGTGAACTGCACGCGCTGGAAACCGAGCCCCAGACTGGATGCCAGGGCGTGGGCGAGGGTGGTCTTGCCCAGGCCGGGCAGGTCCTCGATCAGCAGGTGCCCGCCGGACAGCAGCGCCACGAAGGCCAGCCGTACCTCATGGGCCTTGCCCAGCACCAGCGAATTGACCTGCTCTTGCGCAGCATGCAGGGCCTGAAGCAGTTCATCGGTTAGCATGCGGGACACGCGGGGCGAAGATTCCATCGTCGTCTCTGGCTCGGTCTTCCTTCGATTCTATAGAGCAATGCAGGGCGAACAACGCGCACGCACGATATTTCTGTGGTTATGGACGCTGATCACGGCTGTGAAGCTGGTCGTGGCGGCGCGTCTGCCGTTGTTCGTGGACGAAGCGTTTTATTGGCAGGAAGGTCAGCATCTGGCCGCTGCGTATTCCGATCTGCCCGGGCTCACCGCATGGTTGGCGCGGGTAGGCGTGGAGATCGGTGGCCATCACGTGCTGGCGCTGCGGCTGCCGTTCCTGGCCATCGGCGCCTGGCTGCCGTGGGCGGTCTCGCGCATTGCCACGCGCTGGTTCGGCAATGTCGCCGGCTGGCAGGCAGGCAGCCTGACGCTGCTGATGCCGCTGTCGGCCACGTTGGGCATGCTGGCGGTGCCGGACGTGCCCATGGCGATGGCGGCGGTGTTGTGCCTGGGTGCCGGTGCGCGCCTGCTGCGCCAGGTTGACGCCGGCGCGGCGGTACGTCTGGCGCTCGGCTTGCTGATCGGCGCGTTGAGTCATTACCGCTTCATCGGCGTGATCGCGGTGGGCTTCGTTGCGCTGTTGTTGATGCCGCAGGGCCGCCGCATGCTGCGCGATCCGCGCATCTGGGTGGCACTGGCGGTGGGCGTGCTCGCATGGCTGCCGTTGCTGGCGTGGAATGCAGACAACCACGAGGCCGGCCTGAAATTCCAGGTGGTGGATCGCCATCCCTGGGATTTCCAGTGGTCGGGGCTGTGGTTCCTGTTGATCCAGCCCATGCTGGTCACCCCGTTGCTGTGCATCGCGATGTGGAAAGTGGCCGTGGCCGGCACCCGCGCAGGCGACGGCGCGCGCGCGCAGTGGCGCTATTTCGGCCTGGTGGGCGGGGTGTCCACGCTGGCGATCTTCGTGCTGGGCTTCTTCACCGACGTGGAGCGCATCAGCTTCCACTGGCCGCTGCCGGGGTACCTGGCGCTGCTGGTGGCCGTGCCGGTCGTACTCAACGGTTGGCCGCGCTGGCTGCGCCGTACCGCCTGGTGGACCGCAGGCGTCGGTCTGGCATTGGCCTTCAGTTACTACCTGATGGTGTCCTCACCGGCGCTGCGCGAGCAGCTTGCCGGCTACAAGTATTACCCGCGCAACTTCGCCGGCTGGGAACCGCTGGCCGCGGCAGTGCGCGATGAACTGAAACAGATGCCGCCGGAGACCAAGGTGCTGGCCGGTAACTTCAAGGTCGGCGCGGAACTGGGCTTCCAGCTGGGCAATGCGGAGATCGAGGTGCTGCCGCACCCGTTGAACGACAAGCACGGCCGGAGTGTGCAGCTGGGACTGTGGGGCCTGTTGCATGAGGGTCGGCGCGATGGCCCGCGCTTGCTGGTGCTGTCGCCCAGCGACCAGCGTTACCGCGAACTGTTGGACCGCTACCACGCCATCTGCACGCAGGTCGGCCCCTTGCCGCCGCCTCGCGTGGTCAGCAACGATCACGGTTTCCAGCGTTTCCTGCTGTTCCGCTTGCCGCCGCAGCGCGACGAGCGGCCGTGCGTGACCCCCGCGATGGCGTGGTTCGATACGCCGTCCTCGGGCGACCGCGTGGATGCACAGATGCCGGTTAAGGGATGGGCATTCAAGGACGGGGTGGGGCTGTCGCGCGTGGAAGTGCTGGTGGATGGCCGCTACGTTACGGACGCGGTGTACGGGCGCACGTTCGATATCCGTCCGGCCTGGCCGCAGTCGACCGATCCGCAGCATCCGCAGGTGGGCTTCGACGCGCGCATCGACACCACCACGCTGGCACCCGGCCGGCACTGGCTGGGCCTGCGGCTGCACGGTCACGACGGCAGCGTGGAGACGTGGCAGGAACAGCCGTTCGTGGTGCCTGTGCGGTAACGCGACAGCTGCCGGGATTCCGGTAGGTGAGGCCGGGCTTGGGCGCTCAGGGAGCGGCGAAGCCGGCCTGCCGCAGCAGCCCGCACAGTGCGATCAGCGGTAGTCCGACCAACGCGGTGGGGTCGCGGTTCTCGATTGCGTCGAACAGGGCGATCCCCAGACCCTCGCACTTGAAGCTGCCGGCGCAGTCGAGCGGCTGTTCGGCGTCCACGTAGCGCGCGATCTCCGCCGCCTGCAGATCGCGGAAGCGCACGCTGGTGGTGTCCACTGCGTGCAATTGCTCCGCATTACGCATCAGGCAGATCGCGGTGTGGAAGTGCACCATCTTGCCGGACATGGCCGCCAACTGCGCCTGCGCGGCCGGCACACTGCCGGGCTTGCCCAATGGATGGCCGTCCAGATCGGCGACCTGGTCCGATCCGATCACCCAGGCGCCCGGGTACCGCTTGGCGACCTCCGCTGCCTTGGCTGCCGCCAGCCGCACCGCCAGCGCACGTGGAGGCTCGCCAGCCAGCGGCGATTCATCCACGTCGGGCCGTACGCAGTCGAAGGGCAGGGCCAGCCGTTGCAGCAGCGCGCGGCGGTAGGGGGACGTAGAAGCCAGCAGCAGGGTGCTCATGCGGCATGATGACAGTCTGGGCGGGCCAGTCTGGCCCCTGCGCGGCCCCTGCGACAACCCTGAAGTCATCGGCATTTGACAGGGGCGGCGGCGATCCTTAACATTCAGCGGCTTATGTCCGCGAACGTGCCCGAAACGCTGGATGCTTGGCGGATGGTCGCAGCGCGAAGGCGCTTCGACGGCCAAGTCGATCTGGCTCAGTTCACCCGCCTGCAAGGCCTCGTTGCCGATGCGGAAGGTCAGTGCACGTTTGCGCTGGAATTCTCGCACGACGACATCCTGCGGGTATCCTATGTGGAATTGACCATCGATACCGAGCTGCCGCTGATCTGTCAGCGCAGCCTGCAGCGTTTCCTGCTGCCGGTGAAGCTGGTGCAGAAGATCGGCCTGATCCGCGAGGAAGACGAGGAATCGTCGCTTCCGGAAGACTTCGAGGCTTTGCTGGTGCCGGTAGATGGCCAGTTGGCACCGTTGGAGCTGGTCGAGGATGAGTTGGTGTTGGCGGTTCCGGTCGTAGCCCTCTCGCCCGATGGCGAAGCAGTCGAGCGCGAATGGGCACCGACGAAGGAAGAAACGGACAAGGTCAACCCGTTCGCGGCGCTGGCCTCTCTGAAGAAAAAAGATCCGTGATGTCGAGTTCGCTCGACTGACGAATTTGCAGCCGGGTATCGTCGGCGGCTGCGGCGAAAGCGAAAAGTGTGCTGGACGCTGGCGTCCTGTGCGACGAAACGACGAAGAAAATCGAACCGAGTTTGGAGCAATCCCATGGCTGTGCAGAAATCCCGTGTTACCCCGTCCCGCCGCGGCATGCGCCGTGCGCATGACGCCCTGAGCGCAAAGCAGCTGTCGACCGACCCGACCACGGGCGAAGTGCATCTGCGTCACCACATCACTGCCGATGGTTTCTACCGCGGCAAGAAGGTCATCCAGACCAAGACTTCTTCCGTCGAAGAAGATTGATGTGAGTGAAGGCCGCTGCCGTCCAGGCAGCGGCCTTTGCCGTATCTTCCCGGGTTACCGTCTGCGGTCACCCGCGCAACAGGAATGTCGATGAGCAAGCGGATCTACTCGAGGATCGCGGGCACCGGTAGCTATTTGCCGGAGAAAGTGCTGACCAACGCCGACCTGGAACGCATGGTCGAGACGTCGGACGAGTGGATCGTTTCGCGCACCGGCATCAAAGAGCGGCACATCGCCGCTGATGAAGAAACCACCAGTGACCTCGGCTACCACGCTGCGGTAAAGGCACTGGAAGCGGCCGGCATCGATGCCAGCCAGCTGGACATGATCGTGGTCGGTACCACCACGCCCGATCTGATTTTCCCGTCCACCGCGTGCCTGATCCAGGCCAAGCTCGGTGCGAGCGGTTGCCCCGCTTTCGACGTCAATGCCGCCTGTTCCGGCTTTGTGTTCGCGTTGAGCGTGGCCGACAAATTCATTCGTTCCGGTGATGCACGCTACGTGCTGGTCATCGGTGCGGAAACCCTCACCCGTATCGTCGACTGGAAAGACCGCACGACCTGCGTGCTGTTCGGTGACGGTGCCGGTGCGGTGGTGCTGAAGGCCGATGAAGAGACCGGCATCCTCAGCACCCACCTGCATTCGGATGGCAGCAAGAAAGAACTGCTGTGGAATCCGGTCGGGATCTCCGTCGGGTTCGGCAAGGGCGAAGAAGCCCGCGGCGCGATCCTGATGAAGGGCAACGACGTCTTCAAGTACGCAGTGAAGGCGCTGGACTCGGTCGTTGATGAAACCCTGGCAGCCAACGCGCTGACCAAGGACGACCTGGACTGGCTGATCCCGCATCAGGCCAACCTGCGCATCATCGAAGCGACGGCCAAGCGCCTGGACCTGTCGATGGACCAGGTAGTGGTGACGGTCGACCAGCACGGCAACACCTCGTCGGCTTCGGTGCCGATGGCGCTGGATCACGCGGTGCGTTCGGGCCGTGTGGAGCGTGGTCAACTGCTGCTGTTGGAAGCCTTCGGTGGCGGCTTCACGTGGGGTTCGGCGCTGCTGCGTTATTGATAACCCTCTGTCACGACATCGTTATATCGTCGTTGCGGCCCTTCGGGGCCGTAGTGCGTTATGGAGAAACCCCATGGTCGAACCCATCACCCTCGAAGGCCAGCGCGCTTGGCTGAAACAGTACGGGGAAGGCAGTCGCGCCGTTGCGCTGGGCCTGCTCAATTTCATCGCCAATCGCTTCCATCTGGATGCACTGCGCCCGCCGCCGCACCGCGGGGGTGATGCCGCTGCGCGTACCGAGGCGCGTCGGTTGGGTGAGTTGCAGGCGCAAGGGGTGAACGTGCCCGCCGTGCTGGGCAGTGGTCACGCCGCGCTGGTGCTGGGCGACAACGGCAGCTCGTTCAATACCTGTCTGCGAGAGGCCGATGACGCCGGTCGTGATCGGCTGGTGGCTGCTGCGATGCAGGCCATGGCGGACGCACATGCGCAAGGTGCCTACTTCGGTCAACCGCTGCCGCGCAATCTCACGTGGGATGGCGAGCATGTCGGCTTCATTGATTTCGAAGAAGATCCGCTGGAAGTGATGGACCTGGCGCAGGCGCAGGCCCGTGACTGGCTGATGTTCGGCTACGGCGTGGCCAAGTATTACGCTGACCGGCCGCAGCAGTTGCAGGCGTTGATGGCCGCAGCGATGGACGGCGCGAACGAGCCCGTGCGTGAGCATGCGCATGCGGTGACCGGCCGCCTGCAGCACGTCGCCAAGGCCAGCAAGAAGCTGGGTCGCTCGGCGCGTGCGCTGGCCAACGCCATCCTGATCGTGCACGGGGCCACCACGCTGGGCGTGCTGATGGTGCTGATGGTGTGCGTGGACTGGCTGGCCGACGGCCACTTGGACCTGCTTGAACTGTTGACCTGACCGACCGGGCTGGCGGCCTACGGCCGAGCCGACCTCCCGGCAGAATCGAGGGTAGAGCCGACTTCAGTCGGCTGCTTTACCTCCCGCGCGCCGCACCCATCCCGCCGAGCACGGCTCGGCGCTACCACCTGCGAGCTCCCGCCCATGCCCCGGTGCGCCCCCTGCATACGCGCACGTACAGACGGCCGACGGCAATCGCCTTTATCATGGCCTGCTTCGATTAAACCAAGCGGATGACCGCGTGACCGATTCCACTCTTGCGTTCGTGTTCCCCGGCCAAGGCTCCCAGTCTGTGGGCATGCTGGCTGAGTTGGCTGAGCTGCACCCGCAGGTGCGTGAGGCGTTCAGCGAAGCATCCGATGGCGCCGGCGTCGACCTGTGGGCGCTGTCCCAGGGTGGCCCCGAGGAAATGCTCAACCGCACCGAGTACACCCAGCCGGCCCTGCTGGCGGGCAGCATCGGGGTGTGGCGCACATGGCAGGCCCTCGGCGGCGCACAGCCTGCCGTGCTGGCCGGCCACAGCCTGGGTGAGTACACCGCGCTTGTTGCCGCTGGGGCGCTGAGCCTGCACGACGGTGCCCACCTGGTGCGCCTGCGTGGCCAACTGATGCAGGAAGCCGCGCCGGCCGGCGTGGGCGCCATGGCTGCCGTGCTCGGCGCCGAAGACGCCCTGGTGCTGGAGGTCTGCGCCGAAGCCGCTGGCAGCCAGGTGCTGGTGCCGGCCAACTACAACTCGCCCGGCCAGATCGTGATCGGGGGCGACGCCGCTGCAGTGGATCGCGCGCTGGCGCTGCTCGCTGAAAAGGGCGTGCGCAAGGCGGTCAAGCTGGCTGTCAGCGTGCCCTCGCATACCCCGTTGATGCGCGAAGCTGCCAACCGCCTGGCCGAAACCATGCGCGGCCTGGCCTGGCAGGCACCGCGCCTGCCGGTTGTGCAGAACGTGGATGCCAAGGTGCATGACGGCGTGGAAGCCATCGCCCAAGCGCTGGTGCAGCAGTTGTACCAGCCGGTGCAGTGGACGGGCTGCGTGCAGGCGCTGGCCGCACGCGGTGTCACCCGCATCGCCGAATGTGGCCCGGGCAAGGTGCTGACCGGCCTGATCAAGCGTATCGACAAGACCATCGACGGCCGTTCGCTGGCTACCCCGGGCGACGTTGAAGCCGCCCGTGAGGCATGGTCGGCCTGACCCCTTCCCGTTACCCGCCGCGCCGTGCCGTCCTGGCAGGGCCGTGCGCGGGTTACCGAACTGTTTCGAGGACTCCATCATGAGCAAGCCCCTGCAGGGTGAAATCGCACTGGTCACCGGCGCAAGCCGCGGTATCGGTGCCGCCATCGCCGATCTGCTGGCCGCCCAGGGCGCCACGGTGATCGGCACGGCCACCACCGATTCCGGCGCTGCCGCCATCGGCGAGCGTCTGGCGGCACAGGGTGGCCATGGCCGCGCGCTGAACGTCACCGACGCCGCTGCGCTGGACGCCGTGCTGGCCGACATCGCCAAGGAATTCGGCGCGATCAGCATCCTGGTCAACAACGCCGGCATCACCCGCGACAACCTGCTGATGCGCATGAAGGAAGAGGACTGGGCGTCGATCATCGACACCAACCTGACCAGCGTGTTCCGCACCAGCAAGGCCGTCATGCGCGGCATGATGAAGTCCCGCAAGGGCCGCATCATCAACATCGCCTCGGTGGTGGGTGTGACCGGCAATGCCGGCCAGGCCAACTACGCCGCGGCGAAGGCCGGCATCATCGGCTTCTCCAAGTCGCTGGCCAAGGAGATCGGCTCGCGCGGGGTGACCGTCAATGTCGTCGCGCCGGGCTTCATCGACACCGATATGACCAAGGCATTGCCGGACGAAGCGCGCGCTGCGCTGGTGGGCAACATCGCCCTGGAACGCCTGGGTTCGCCGGAGGATATCGCCCATGCGGTGGCCTTCCTGGCCAGCCCGGCGGCAAACTACATCACCGGAGAAACCCTCCATGTGAACGGCGGCATGTACATGCCGTAAGCACCGGGCGCACGGACCGCGCCGCAAGTGGTTGATCTGGATCGCATTTTGCAAGCATGCAAGGCGCTGCCGGTTTCCACTACACTATCCCACGGCCATCGCCACCGATGGCGTCTTTTTTGAACCACTACTCCATCTGGAGCGATACCCCATGAGCACCATCGAAGAACGCGTCAAGAAAATCGTCGTCGAACAGCTTGGCGTCAAGGAAGAAGAAGTCGTCACCACCGCATCGTTCGTCGATGACCTGGGTGCCGATTCGCTGGACACCGTTGAACTGGTGATGGCGCTGGAAGAAGAGTTCGAGTGCGAAATCCCGGACGAAGAAGCGGAGAAGATCACCACCGTCCAGGCGGCGATCGACTACGTCAAGGCACACATCAAGAACTGATGTACGGCCGCTGGTGCGCGGAGACGGCCTGCCCGTAACCGCGCACGGCACCCCATGGGGCCGCGCATGCGGCCCTGTGTGTTTGCATGGTTCCACAAACTGAGCACCACCCCGCGTCATACCCGCACCACCTTCGGGTCAGGAGAGAGCAATGAAGCGTCGCGTCGTCGTTACCGGCATGGGCATGGTTTCGCCACTGGGCAATGACCTGGCCAGCAGCTGGCAAGGTATCACCGAGGGCCGTTCGGGCATCGGCCCGCTGACCCACGTTGCAGACTCCTACCTGGACCGTTTCACCACCAAGATTGCAGGTGAGGTCAAGGATTTCGACATCACCGCCGACAACGAACTGTTCGGCAAGTACCGCGTGTCCGGCAAGGACGCGAAGAAGATGGATCCCTTCATCCACTACGGCCTCGGCGCATCGTTCATGGCGCTGGCCGATTCGGGTCTTGAGATCAACGAAGGCAATGCCGAGCGCATTGGCGCCATCGTTGGCGCCGGCATCGGCGGCCTGCTGGGCATTGAAGAACAGACCATCGACTTCCACGAAGGCAAGAAGATCTCGCCCTTCTACGTGCCGAAGACGATCATCAACATGTTGCCGGGCCAGTTGAGCATCATCGCCGGCCTGAAGGGCCCGTCGTTCTCGGCGGTGTCTGCGTGCGCCACGTCGAACCATTCCATCGGCACCGCGATGCGCATGATCCAGTACGGCGATGCCGACGTGATGGTCGCCGGTGGCGCCGAGCGTGGCTCTTCGCCGACCGCACTGGGTGGCTTCTGCGCGATGAAGGCCATGTCCACCCGCAACGATGCGCCGACCGAAGCGTCGCGCCCGTGGGACAAGGACCGCGATGGCTTCGTGCTGGGCGATGGCGCCGGCATCCTGATCCTGGAAGAGTACGAGCACGCCAAGGCACGCGGCGCGAAGATCTACTGCGAACTGGCCGGCTTCGGTGCCAGCTCGGATGCGTACCACATGACCGCCCCGGCAGAGAGCGGCGAAGGCGCCGCGCGCTGCATGGTCGCGGCCATGAAGGACGCGGGCGTCAACCCGGATCAGATCGGTTACCTCAACGCGCACGGCACCTCCACGCCGCTGGGCGACCTGGGCGAGACCATGGCGATGAAGACCGCCTTCGGCGACCACGCCTACAAGATGCTGGTCAGCTCCACCAAGTCGATGACCGGCCACCTGCTCGGCGCCGCCGGCGGCGTGGAAGCCATCTTCTCCGTGCTGGCCCTGCAGGACGGCGTGATCCCGCCGACCATCAACCTGCACCAGCCGGGCGAAGGCTGCGACCTGGACTACGTGCCCAACGAAGCGCGCCAGGCCAAGGTCGACGTGGTGATGTCGAATGGCTTCGGATTCGGCGGCACCAACGGCACCCTGGTGTTCAAACGCGCCTGAGGGCGACCACCAGGCTCTGGTAGAGCCGACGTCAGTCGGCTGCCCTAGCCCGCAGGGCGCCCGCCACCGCCCGGCCCTGGTAGAGCCGACTTCAGTCGGCTGCCGTAGCCCGCAGCGCGGCCGCCACCGCCCGGCCCTGGTAGAGCCGACTTCAGTCGGCTGCCGTAGCCCTCACGGCGGCCGCCACCGCCCGGCCCTGGTAGAGCCGACTTCAGTCGGCTGCCGTAGCCTTCGGTGTGACAACTACCGCTTCGCTCGCCGAGCATGGCTCGGCGCTACCCTCCAGGCTCAGGCTTCCGCACCATGCCCGATCCGACTCCACGCTCAGGCTTCCGCGCCATGCCCGATCCGATCCTGATCCAGTCCCTGAGCACCCCCGTCGATCTGCTCGCCCTGCAGCAGGCCGACCCGGCGCGGTTCCCGTTGCTCATGGAATCCACGGCATCGGGCACCGCCCAAGGCCGCTGGGACCTGCTGCTGGTCGTCAGCGAGGAATACCTGCGCCTGGACGCCGACGGCGTCACCCGCGACCACCACGGCCGCGCGCACGGCGGCAGCTTCCTCGACGCCCTGGACGGCGCGTGGCACGCCGAGCGTCTCCCGTCGTCCACCGACCGCAGCCTGCCGTTCCGCGGTGGCTGGGCGCTGCTGCTGGACTACGAAGTGGCCAGCCAGATCGAAACCGTGCTGCCGCGGATGGCGCGTACCGACGGCCAGCCCACCGCGCTGGCCCTGCGCTGCCGCGCCGCGGTGCTGTACGACCACCAGCAAGGGCGAAGCCACCTGATCGCCGAAGCCGGCCAGGAAGCGGTGCTGGAGGCCCTGCGCGTGCAGCTGACGCAGCCGCAAGCCGAAGCAGGGGAGGGCTGGCAACCGCCCGTCAGCGTCGAAGAAGACGCGCCCATTCGTTTCACCGACGGCGTGCGGCGGATCATCGACTACCTGCGTGCCGGCGACGTGTTCCAGGTGAACCTGTCGCGGCGCTGGTGCGCACGCTTCGCCGAGCCGGTGAGCCCGCAGGCGCTGTACGCCCAACTGCGCCGCGCCAACCCCGCGCCGTTCGCCGGCCTGTTCACCGGCCATGGCCGCCACGTGGTCAGCTCATCGCCCGAACGGCTGGTATCGGTGCACGGTGGCCATGCCCAGACCCGCCCGATCGCCGGCACCCGTCCGCGCTTTGATGGCGACGACGATGCCGCCCGCATCCAGGAGCTCGTCGGCCATCCCAAGGAGCGCGCCGAACACGTGATGCTGATCGACCTGGAGCGCAATGACCTGGGCCGTATCTGCACCCCCGGCAGCGTGGTGGTGGACGAACTGATGACCGTGGAAAGCTATGCCCACGTGCATCACATCGTCAGCAACGTCAGCGGCCAGCTGCGTGCGGAGGTAACGCCCGGCCAGGTGATCGCCGCCACCTTCCCCGGCGGCACCATCACCGGCTGCCCCAAGGTGCGCTGCATGCAGATCATCAGCGAACTGGAGCAGGTGCCACGCGGTGCCTACACCGGCGCCTTCGGCTGGTTGAACCGCGACGGCGACCTGGACCTGAACATCCTGATCCGTACCGCCGAAGTGGACGGCCACGAGGTCAGCTTCCGCACCGGCGCCGGCATCGTCGTCGATTCGGAGCCCGACAAAGAACTCGACGAAACCCGGGCCAAGGCCCGCGGCCTGATGCGCGCCCTCGGCCAGACCGGCTGATCGCATCCGGTAACGACGGCCGCTTGACCGGGTAGTGACGGCCGCTGGCCGTCAGCTGTTGCCCCGGCGTCGCTCACGCCGGGCACGGCTCGGCGCTGCACGTTCGCGGTATCCTGCTCTCCTGATTCAAATCCCGAGGTAATCCATGGCGGCAGCCAAGCGCGGGTGTCTGTTTGTCGTAGGAACGCTGATCATCCTGGGCGCCATCGCGGTCGGTGCCGGGGCCTGGTTCTACTACGAACAACGCCAATTCGCCGACACCCCGCTGACCCCCAGCGAGGAGAGCATGGTCATCGCCAGCGGCGATGGCTTCAACACCGTGCTCGGCAAGCTGCGCACCGCCGGCGTGGACGAAGGCCAGGACGCGCAGTGGCAACTGCTCGCGCGCCAGCTCGATGCTGCCGGCAAGCTGAAAGTAGGCGAGTACGCGCTGGACGCGTCGCTGACCCCGCGCGAGCTGTTGCTGCGCATGCGCCAGGGACGCGTACTGCAGCACCGCCTGACGATCATTGAAGGCTGGAACATCCGCCAGGTGCGCGCCGCGCTCAAGCGCGCTACGCCGCTGGTGCACACCACCGATGATCTCGACGACAGCGCGCTGATGCAGCGCCTCGGCTTCGGCGGCGAGCACCCGGAAGGCCGTTTCCTGCCGGAAACCTACGTCTACCAGCGCGGCGACACGGATCTGGACCTGCTCAAGCGTGCGCATGCCGCCATGGAGAAGGCCCTCACAGAGGCCTGGGAAAATCGCGCCGACGACCTGCCGATCAACTCGCCGTACGAGCTGCTCACCCTGGCCTCGATCATCGAGAAAGAAACGGCCTTGGCCAGCGAGCGTCCGCAGATCGCGGGCGTGTTCGCCCGTCGCCTGAAAATGGGCATGCGCCTGCAGACCGACCCCACGGTGATCTACGGCATCGGCCCGGCCTACGACGGCAACATCCGCCGCGTGCACCTGACCACCGACACGCCGTACAACACCTATACCCGCACCGGCCTGACGCCGACCCCGATCGCCATGCCCAGCCGTGATGCGCTCAATGCGGCCGCGCAGCCAGCGCCCGGCAACACGCTGTACTTCGTGGCGGTGGGCGATGGCAGTGGCGCGCACATTTTTTCGGCCAGCTATGCAGAGCACAACGTGGCCGTAGCGCGTTACCTGCAGCAGCTGCGCCAGAACCGCAGCAAGGAGATCCCGGCGCAATGAGTTCCGCGCTACTGCGCCACCCGCGTTTCGTCAGCCTGGAAGGCGGCGAGGGCGCTGGCAAGACCACCGCCATCAATGCCATCCACGCCGCCCTGCGCGCGCGCGGACACGAGGTCGTGCTGACCCGTGAACCCGGCGGGACGCCCCTGGCCGAACGCATCCGCGCCATCGTGCTCAAGCCCGACGCCGACATCGCCGACGAACCGCTGAGCGCCGAGGCCGAGCTGCTGCTGGTATTTGCCGCACGCGCCCAGCACGTGCGCCAGATCATCCAGCCCGCCCTGCAGCGCGGTGCCTATGTGGTGACGGATCGGTTCACCGATTCCAGCTATGCCTACCAAGGGGGCGGCCGTGGGCTGGAGGCCGACTGGATCGCCGATCTGGAGCGCCGCGTGGTCGGTTTGCTGCCCGGCCTGACGCTGCTGCTCGACGTGGATGTGGATGTCGGCCGCGCACGCGCCAACAGCCGCGACATGTGGCCGGACCGCATCGAAAACGAGCAGGACGATTTCTTCCAGCGCGTACGTGAAGTCTTTCGCGACCGCGCCCGCCACGATGCACAGCGGTTCGCGCTGATCGATGCCAGCCAGCCGCAGGACCGCGTCGCTGCCGATGTGGTGGCGCGCGTTGAGCAGTGGCTGCACGAACAGGAGCGCGCATGAGCACGACACCCCTCCACGGATTCTCACCGTGGCAGCAGCGCGCCTACGACCAGATGATTGCCGCACTGGATGCCGGGCGCCTGGGCCATGGCCTGCTGATCTGCGGACCGGCCGGGCTGGGGCAGCGTGCCGTGGCCGATGCGTTGGCGCTGCACGTGCTGAGCCAGGGCGGTGGCCCGCAGGCCGAGCGTACCCGGCAGCTGATTGCCGCCGGCACCCACCCGGACCTGCAGATCATCAGCTTCATTCCCAACAAAAGCGGCGACAAGCTGCGCACCGAGATCGTCATCGAACAGGTGCGCGAGATCGGCCAGAAGCTCTCGTTGACCCCGCAATACGGCGTCGCCCAGGTGGTCATCGTGGATCCCGCCGATGCGATCAACCGCGCGGCCTGCAATGCGCTGCTGAAGACCCTGGAAGAACCGCAGCCCGGCCGCTACCTGTGGCTGGTGAGCAGCGATCCGGCACGGCTGCCACAGACCGTGCGCAGTCGCTGCCAGCGGCTGGAGTTCAAGCTGCCGCCGCGCGAAGAAGCGCTGGCTTGGCTGCAACAGCAGGGGCACCGTGAAATCGATGCCCTTGAAGCGCTGGACGCCGCGCGCGGCCACCCCGGGCTGGCCGATTCCTGGCTGCGCGAAGAGGGGCTGGAGCTGCGCCGCGAAGTCACCAAGGACCTGGAACAGCTGGCTGCCGGCCGCACCGGAGCCGTAGCGCTGGCGCAGAAGTGGACCGGCGATGACGATGCCGCGCTGCGTCTGCGCTTCGCGGCGGACCTCGCGCTGGCCCAGGCCAGCAGCGATGGCTTGACCGCGCCGGAGCGATTGCACAAGCTGGCAGCCTGGTTCGACGCTGCCAACCGGACCCGCGACCTGCTGCGCACCACCGTGCGCGCGGACTTGGCCGTGGTGGAACTGTTGCTGGCCTGGAACAAGGTCAACGAACGGCAGCACCCAAGGGGTAATCGATGAGTGCCACCAACGCCCGACAGGGCATCCTGTCCCTTGCCGTCAAGGACAAGGCCGCGCTGTACAGCGCCTACATGCCGTTCGTGAAGAATGGCGGCGTGTTCGTGCCTACGCCCAAGCGCTACTTCCTGGGTGATGAAGTGTTCCTGCTGCTGACCCTGCCCGATTCCAGCGAGCGCCTGCCGGTGGCTGGCAAGGTGATCTGGGTGACCCCGGCCGGAGCGCAGGGCAATCGCACGGCGGGCATCGGCGTGCAGCTGGCCGACGGCCAGGAAGGGGAGAGCGTGCGGCACAAGATCGAGACGCTGCTGGCGGGTCTGACCACGTCGGAAAAGCCGACGCACACGATGTGAAATCGGCGATGTGAAAAGTGTTGACGCTCTCGGAAAAGTTCCTATAATGAGCGGCTCAGCAGCATCGGGCGGTTA
The DNA here is from genome assembly GCF_014841935.1 of Stenotrophomonas sp. CFBP 13725. Taxonomy (NCBI): domain Bacteria; kingdom Pseudomonadati; phylum Pseudomonadota; class Gammaproteobacteria; order Lysobacterales; family Lysobacteraceae; genus Stenotrophomonas; species Stenotrophomonas sp. CFBP 13725. The sequence continues at coordinate 320,525 of NZ_JACYUV010000003.1, forward strand.
GCTCAGCGGTAGAGCATTGCCTTCACACGGCAAGGGTCACAAGTTCGAACCTTGTACCGCCCACCATGATTCAGTCGAAAAAGCCTCCGGAAACGGGGGCTTTTTTGTGTCTGTGGGGCTGGGACGTGGGCGATGCGGAAGATGACAAAGAAGTCGCAGGAAATAACTGCCTTGGAGAGAATGCGAACGCCAAGTCGTCGCGCCGGGCGCTGATTCGGGCCCGCAGGGTAAATGCGATTTGCAGGTAGCGGATTTCTGTCTTCGACCCATCTTTTCAGTAAAAAGCCGACTGTCCCGATGACCATGAGCGCGGCGGACTCGCGGAGGGCTGATTCGCTCGATGGGTACGTTGCGTGAACCACGTCAAAACGCGACTATGCAGGCACTGCCAATGGAAGGGGGTGCGGTATGTTGAAGATTCCGAAGAAAGTCTTGGATCGATGGCCCACGACGGTCAAGCCGCTGGTCGCCGTAGCGGTATCCCACAAAACAAAAGATGTGTCCGAAGCGGATACCGTAACGCTGGTAAAAGACATGCTGGCCGAGGTATTCGGCTATGACAAGTACAACGAACTGACCAGTGAGCAGCAGATCAGGGGCACCTTCTGCGACTTGGCCGTCAAGATCGACGGAAAGATCCGCGTCCTTATCGAAGTTAAAGCTGCTGCCATTGCGCTCAATGAGACGCATCTAAGGCAAGCGATCAACTACGGCGCCCATGAAGGCATCGAGTGGATAGTGCTGACCAACGCGCTGGAGTGGCGCCTTTACCGGATCAAGTTTGGTCAGCCCATTGAGTACGAACTTGTTTCATCGTTCTGCGTTGCAGATGTGAATCTGAAGAACGAGGAAGATCAGCGCCGCTTGTTCCTGCTCTGCAGGGAGGGCATCACGTCCGACGCGATGGGCCTCTATCACCAGCACATCTCGGTGCTCAACAAGTTCACCGTGGCCCAGGTGGTATTGGGTGAGCCCGTTGTTGCAGTCGTGCGCCGAGAGCTTCGCCGCCTTTTCCCTGAACTCAAGATCGAGTCCGAGGCAATTGTTGAATTGCTGAACAACGAGATTCTCAAGCGAGAGGTATTGGACGGAGAGAAGGTCAAGGACGCCCAACTGCGGATACGCAAGGCACAGTCGAAGAGCGCGAAGGATCAAGCCAGCAGGCAATCCGTGCGTGAAGCTCAGGCCGTGCCCGAGGCCTGACATAAAGAAGGTGCGCCGTTCATCAACTGTCCGAGAAAAGCCCGAATGAGGCTGGTTCGTTGGTCCCGTGCGATGCAGTAGAAAAGCGTCAGCTCAAGCACGCCCGGTGAGCCGCCGGGCTTTGCTTTCTGATCAAGCCCTGAGCCGAATTGGATCTTAGCGAAACGAGCTAATCGTCAGCCATTCCGTTTTCTTGGGTCGAGTTGCTTGGTGTGCGTACGCTTGAACCTGGGTCCCTTTTACGTCTCTTTCGGGTCTTGCTCTCCACGGACGCCATTACCGCATCCGGCACGTCGATCACGACGTACAGGCCGAGCTCAGTCAGCACGGTGAAGAGCTTCTCCCACTGAACGGTGCCGCCGCCACGTTCCACTTTGGCGAGGAAGTTCTCGCTGACGCCGATTCCTTCAGCGGCGTAATCCTGCCGCATGCCTTGCTGCTTGCGCGTGGCGCGCACCAAGGGCCCTAGATCCTCGGGTCGGTGCAGCCTTATCTTCATCGGGAATCCTTGCGATCGTGCGGATTTTCAGCTTCAACGACGTCGGCGGGTGATTTTCCCCACGATCGTAAGGATTTTCAGTCCAGCCCACGTCTGCCGGGTTGTTGGGTCTGCGGAAGCTTGCGTAGGTCGGGCCATGGATGTCGAGCCTCATCAGCCTCGTTGCGTGTCGCATGCTCCTCGTGCCAATGAACACGCCCTCTCAGCGCCTCTGCGAGGAAAGGTCGAGTGCAGGGGAAACGCGTCGATTCGACCTGATGCGATGGGCACGCATCCGCAACACCCACTTCCCAACTTTCCTCATGGACGCAGGCACTTACCGCTGCGCACGATAGCCACGCTGTCACCACGGGGTGGCAGCCGGGATTGGCATCCTGTCAGAAGAAATCCGTGAAGCTCTGTTATGCCTTCTGGGCACGGCGGAGAATGCACTGCACTGCCCAACGGTTACACGGTGGGCGGTGCGGGGGATCCCTGATCCGCCGGTTTCTCGATTTCTTCTCCGGTATGCCAACCCGCATCGTCCGCCACCTTGCGCCCTCGCGCGGGTGGCCTCAACGCATGCGAGGTCCTATCGATGACAGCCGAACAGCCCTTGGGCAGCGCGCGTGTGGCGGCGCTGCTGGGCGAGCAGATCCACGACGTGCCGTCCTGCTTCATTGCAAAGCTGGAGCGTCGGCTGCAGGAGTTTGAACGGCTGACGCCGGTGGTAGGTCATCTCAGCCATCGAGTGGTCGTGCCCGCTGCGCCGGCCGCCGTAACGCCGCGTTTCGAGGACCTGGAGCGGCACGGCAAGGTCGCCGTTCCCCTGCGCGTGATGCAGGCACTGGATGCGGCGCTGGAGATTCTCCATGCCGAACAGATAGCGCGGCGCGATGGCGATGACGGCACACTGCTGGGTGATCATCTGCTGGAGGGGTTGCTGATTGCCGGCCGCGAGTTGATCAAGTCATCGGCAGGCACGCAGTTGGCCCTGCGATGACGGGTTCCTCACCGTCCAGTTCGAAAGCGCGCGCACGCGTGGCCTGATCCAGAGCGCGTCACCGACGCGCCGTAGATGCTGGTTGCGATGCCTTGATGGCATGGAATCTGAGGGGTGTCGCTGGCTCGTGGGAAGCGGGACGGCCAGCGGCCGTCACTACCGAAAGCTGAGGCGTAGCCGGAAGCCAAAACGCATACGGGGCTGCATCCGTTGGGATGCGACCCCGTTACCTGCTTACTTGGGCAGCGCGTACGCCACCACGTAGTTGCCGCGCGGGGTATGCATGAAGTGGTGTCCCGTTGCGGTGATCACCAGATACTCCCGGCCGCCTTCTTCGTAGATCATCGGCATGGCTTGGCCGCCGGCGGGCAGCGGGGCCGACCACACGGTCTTGCCGGTGGTGATGTCGATGGCGCGGATCAGGTCATCGGTGGCTGCGGCGATGAACACCAAGCCGGATTTGGTCACCACCGAGCCACCGTTGTTCGGTGTACCGATGACGATCGGCAAGCCGGTCGGCAGGCCGAACGGGCCGTTCTTGCGGGCGGTGCCCAACGGGCGGTCCCACACGGTGCGGCCGTCGCGGACGTCGATCGCGCGGATGCCGCCGTACGGGGGTTCCTTGCACAGCATGCCGGTGAACTTCATCTGCCAGCCGGCGTTGACGTCCACTGCAACCGGCAATCCTTCCTGCGGATCACCAGCGCCTTCGCCGTGTGCCTTGTAGCCCGGATCGTTGATGATCTGCGGCGCCTTCCAGCCCTTCTTGTCGGCCTCGGCACGCGTCACCAGACGGGTGTAGTTCGGCATGTCGTTGTAGTTGGCGATGATCAGGCCACGGGCCGGATCCAGCGCGACGCCACCCCAATCCGATCCACCGTTGTAGCCGGGATAATTGATGATCGGCTTGTCCACGCTGGGCGGGGTGTACTGACCGCGATAATCCGCCTGGTGGTACTGGATACGGCACGCCAGCTGATCCAGCGGCGTCAGGCCCCAGGTTTTCTCCGGCGTCATATCACCCTTGGCCAGGCTGTTGAACAGCGAGAACGGCTGCGTTTTCGAGCGCGCAGCCGGCTCGAACCCACCCTGCGGGACAGCGCGTTCTTCCACCGGGAACAGCGGCTTGCCGGTCTCGCGGTTGAGCACATACACATCACCGCTCTTGGTCGGGAAGATCACGGCCGGCACGCGCGTGCCGTCGGCCTGCGGATAATCAAACAGCGTAGGCGGTGAGCCCGGATCGTTGTCCCACACATCGTCGTGCGTGTTCTGGAAGGTCCAGCGCGGCTGGCCGGTTTCCACGTCCAGCGCAGTCAACGACGGCGAGTACTTCAGCTCTTCAGGTGTGCGCTCGGAGGAATAGTAATCACCCGACGCATTGGCCACCGGCAGGTAAACCAGGCCCAGCTTGTTGTCGCCGGTGAACGAGCTCCATACATCCGGCGAACCGCGCTTGTAGACGTCCGTGCCGGTACGCGGTGCCGTATCCATCGGCGTTGCAGCGTCCCACGCCCACTTCGGCTTGCCGGTGCGCACGTCGTACGCCTTGGTCACGCCGGACGGGCCGTACGCGCGCTGGCCGTCGATGGTGGTGTGGCCAACGATCAACGTATCGCGCACCACGACAGGTGCGGAGGTGATGGCCACGTAGCCTTGGTAGACCTCGCCCATGCCTTCGGTCAGTTTCACTTCGCCGTTGTTGCCGAAGGATGCGCAGCGCTTGCCGTCACGTGCATCCAGTTCGATGATCCGTGCGTCCAGTGTGCCCACGATGATGCGGGCTGCGCAGGCACCACCGGTGGCGGCGACGTCGGTGTTCGGCGCGGTGGCGGGCTCTGCGAAATAAGCCAGCGAGCGGCAGGCCGGGGTATACGGCACGGCCTTGGACGTCACGCCGGGGTCGAAGGTCCACTTGGTCTTGCCGGTGGCGGCGTCCAGTGCGGTCACCGTGTTGAGATAACCGCAGACGAACAGCGAATCGCCGATTTTCAGCGGCGTGTTCTGTACACCCCAGCGCGAATCCGTGGGTGTCTTGCCGACTTCCGCGGTCCAGGCAACGCTCAGATTCTTTACGTTTTCCGGGGTGATCTGACTGGCCAGCGAATAACGCATGGTGGCCTGGTTGCCGCCGTAGCTGGGCCAATCGGAGGAGGGCAGTGCACTGTCGGTGCCTTCGCCGGTGCCGGCTTCGAACACGTTGCCGGCGATGGCGGGCACGTTGTCTGCTTCGGTTACGCCATGCGGCACGAATGCCAGTCCAGTGGCGACCAGGAAACCCGCCACCAGCACGCCGGTCACTGCACCGGCCTTGCGGCGGCTGACGCGCGCATGCAGCGTGGGCAGCAGCAGTGAGAACGCAATGGCAAAGACCAGCACCAGCGCAAAGCGCGGCACCCACGCCCAGTAACGCGTACCGGCTTCCCAGATGGTCCACGCCAAGGTGATCAGGAACATGGCGCCAAACCACAGCGAGGCCGATGGTCGCCTGCGTGCCAGGCCGATCGCGCTGGCCAGGCTGAGTACGCCGGCGATGGCGTAATACCAGTTGCCGCCCAGTGATATCAGCCAGATACCGCCGCCTATCATGTACAGGCCGAATGCGCCCAGTAACAGTGACAGTAGCCACCTGCCTGCGCGAGTGATGGGTTTTTCCGAGGAGTTCATTTTAATTCCGAGGGAGGTGGACGTCCCTGTGACCCATCCGGACCGTCTTGCGGCGCGTGGTGGAGGGAACCGATGGCCAGGTAACTGCGCGGTTGGCACAGAGGCATGGCGCCTGATGCCATGCCCTCTCCGCATGACCGTGCAAGGCTATGCCTGCTAGGGTGAAGAGGGCATGGAATTTGGGCCCTGTTTCATGCGAATGTTTTGCAGCATCAGGCGGCTTGCACGGACGCGGGTTGTTGGCGAAACAACAGGTCGTGTCGAAACCGCTATGCGCCATTTCTTTTGAATAAGCGGAGCGACGACAATGGACAGAACCGACACAGGGAAATCGAACGCTTCGGATTACTACGCATTCCGAATCAAAAAGCGCGACGCTCGCTACATCGCGGCGATTGTGATTTTCTGGTTTATCTGGAGCGAGGCCGGGGAGTTGTCCGCACTGTTTCAGCGCCTTGGTGGGGCGATAATCTAAGGCTGACTTCGGACCCCTATTCAGCTTCCGTCAAAAATATGAATGCGTTCAGCTGATACGCTTTCGGCTTGGTTTAGGCCGCGCAGAAGCGCAAGGAGTTTCATGTCCTTGGAAGCGGTGGTGTACACAAGCCGGGTCAGCAAGCGTATCGACCCCCATGAGCTTCAGGCGCTGGTATCCGATGCCGAAGCATTCAACAGCGGTGCCGATGTCAGCAGCGTGTTGCTGTTCGACGGTGGGCGCTTCCTGCACTATCTCGAAGGCCCTGCCAGGGGCCTCACCGATGCGTATGGCCGCGTGCGGCAAGCCAGCCGCCATACGAACATCATCGAAGTCGCCAAAGGGGTGGCCGGAAAGCGGCTGTTCCGTCACTGGCCGATCAAACGGTTCGATGTAGACAGCATAGTGCTGGGGTCCATCGCACGTGCTGACTGGTCCGGCTTCCTGCAGGGGCACCATCGCCCCGGTGCGGTGGATCACCTGCTCGATGTGGTGAATCGCCGACTGGATCCCGCATAAGGGTTATCCACCCTCATCAGCCTGCACGACATTGACCCGACTCCATCGGCGTGCGATAGAAACGCATGACGCGGGTTACCAACGGAGTTGGGGATGAGTGCAGGGACGATGGCGGTCAGAGGGTATTGGTTGCTGGGCACGCTGGCTGTGGCCGTCGCGATATGGGGCGTGTTTTTCAAGCGCGATGCGGCAGCTGAGAAAGTGGCTACGACACATGCGATGTCGGCCAGTGAAGCTTCATCGGGCGTGTCATCGGATGCTGGGCGTGTGCAGACCCCCGGCACCTCAACCCTACCGCTGGCAGGTGAGCCGCAGCCGGGCATGCACGGGTGGGTCCAGGGCTATCCGTGGGATCCGGCGCGGCCCGGAATTGCGATCAGTGAGGCGGATGCAGCGTGGCTGGACAGCCACGGTTTTCCGGGCGTGGATGTGGAGATGCGCCTACTTGGCCTGCCGCTGCCGACGCTGCAGGCTCTGGCCAACAACGGAAATGAGCCTGCCAAGGCAATCTATGCGTACCGCATCGCGCGGCAGGGCGCACCACGCGCACAGGTGCTTGAACTGCTTGAGAGCAGTGCCAGGGCGGGTTCCGTCTATGCATTGAAGACCGCAGGCGATATCCACATGCTGGTGGAGGGGTTCCAAGATCCCGCGATGGCGAACGCCTACTACATGTTGCAGGCACGGGCGGGCGATCAGGCGGGCTTTGCACAAGGCACCCTCATCGACTATCACCTGGCCCCCGAACAACGTTTTCGCGCGCGCGTGCTCGAGCAGGGGCTGTGGGATCGCCTCGCGCTCTCCGAACACGCCGATTCTCCGGTCAGGCCAGGCTATGACGAGTTTGTCGAAACTGTCTTCGCGGCACCGGGCGAAGGCCCTTGATGCAGCGCACCGTGCATTCCGCCTAGATCGATCTAATACTGCAGGCATCAATCCGGTTTGGGGAGGGCAGGGCATGGCGCTGGGCAGGAATCTGATCGCTGTGGCAATGGCAGCAACCCTATCGTTCGGCGCGCACGCAGCGCCTGCGGGTCAAGACAGCAAGCACGCGATGTCTGGCAACCCCATCCTGCCCGGCTGGTACGCCGATCCAGAAGCCGCAGTGTTCGACGATACCTATTGGATCTATCCCACCACCTCGCGCCCTTACGCGGAGCAGGTGTTCTTCGATGCGTTTTCCTCGCCGGACCTGGTGAACTGGACCAAGCATTCCGCCGTATTGAAGATTGAAGCCATCAGCTGGGCCAAAGAGGCGCTGTGGGCACCGTCGGTGGTGGAAAAGGACGGCAAGTACTACTTCTTCTTTTCCGCCAATGACATCAAGAACGATGACGAAGTCGGCGGCATCGGGGTCGCCGTGGCGGACAAGCCGGAAGGCCCGTTTCGCGACTATCTGGGCAAGCCGCTGATCGGTACCTTCCATAACGGCGCACAACCGATCGATCAGTTCGTCTTCAAGGATGACGATGGCACGTGGTACCTGATTTACGGCGGCTGGAAACACGCCAACATTGTGCGCTTGAAGGACGACTTCAGTGCTCTGCAGCCGTTGCCGGATGGGACGCTGTACAAGGAAATAACGCCCGCGCCGGAATACGTGGAGGGCTCGCTGATGTTCAAGCGCGATGGACGCTATTACTACATGTGGTCCGAAGGCGGATGGGGGGAGCCGGACTATGCGGTGGCCTACGCCATCGCCGATACACCCACCGGTCCGTTCAAGCGTATCGGCACGATCCTGCAGCAGGATCCGGCCATCGCCACCAGCGCCGGCCACCACTCGGTGATCCATGCGCCGGGCAGCGAAGACTGGTACATCGTCTACCACCGCCGCCCGTTGGGTGAGACCAGCCGCCACCACCGCGCGACCGCAATCGAGCGCATGTCGTTCGACGCGCAGGGGCACATCCTGCCGGTGAAGATCACGCACGAAGGGGTCAAGGCACATCCGCTGAAGTGACAGGAGGGACAGGGCGCTGGCGTGGGCGGTCGAGCGCATAGGGTGAGCGGCGTGGCGGGCGTGGCGCGTTCAGTCCACTATGCGGATCGACCCTTCTGCTTTCCCACCTGACCACAGGCAACCGCCACCATGGCCGATCCGTACAACAGCGCAGCGCGTCCTTCCACCGGTCACCTGCTGGATGATTCAATGGTCACCACCGCGCTGGAGCTTCCGGGCTTCCGCGTGGTGCGCAACCTCGGCGTGGTGCGCGGCATCACCGTGCGCTCGCGCTCCATCGTCGGCAACTTCCTGGGCGGCATCCAGACCCTGTTCGGCGGCAACATCACCATCTATACCGAACTGTGCGAGCAGGCCCGCGAAGAAACGTACCGGGACATGGTCAAGCACGCGCGCGTCCTGGGCGGTAATGCGGTGATCGCCATGCGCTACGACGCCACCGACATCATGACCGGGCTGACCGAGGTGCTGTGCTATGGCACGGCCGTGGTGGTGGAGCCCAGTCGCTGACAGGGCATACGGGACTCTGGATCGGGGCTGGAGGTGCGGGTGGCGTGGGCACCGATCAGGCGGTGCCGCCCCGTGAGATGATCTGAACAACCTCGCTGCAGCGGAGAATGCTTACACATGGACGTCCGCTACACGAGCACGACAGAGGGAATCGACTGGGACGCGCTCGCCGCTCTGTTGAGCCGGGCAGGGCTGGGAAATCGACCTCCCGCATTGCTCGAATCCCTCTTCCGGCAGAGCCAGGTCACGGTGTTTGCGTACGACGACGGCCAGTTGGTCGGGGCGGCGCGCGCGCTGTCCGATTACACGCTCTGGTCTGTTGTTTTTGATGTCGCCGTAGATCCCGCGTGCCAAGGCAAGGGCATCGGTGCAGCGCTCGTCAAACGCATTCTGCAGTTGGCGGGCACGCCGAATGCCATGCTGAAGTCGAATCCGGGCAAGGAGCGGTTCTACGAGATGCTGGGATTCGAGCTCATGCCGCTGGGGATGGAACGCAGGTCGTGATGTTGTCTTCAGGGCAGGCGCTGCCGCCGTAACCAGCGCGCCGCTTCTGCTTCCGCGTCATCCATCAGCGGCAGGGAATCAACGCGCTCGTCAGGCTCGATCGGGCCGCCATGGACCTGCCCGGTTCGGTCTACGAATGATGTCGTGGTCAGCTGCAACACCGTCCCATCCTGCAGCGTAAAGCCCGCGTTGCCGGTTGAAAGACCATGGGTGGGCGTACCGAAGCTGCGCGTGCGGGCTCGGCCGCGGAAGGCAAGCACCACCGCTTCACCCGAACTGGCGGTGTGATGGGAGCTGAGCACCGCGACAGGTAGCCGGCCAAGATCGCTTACCTGTGCAGCACGCTCGGTCATGCGGTTGCGCCACGCGGTACGGCTGCCATCCCGCCGCTGGAACCAGCCCAGCGTCTGGCCGCGCAGCAGGGGTTCCAGACCGTCCAACATCGGCCACATATTGCCGCCCCGGTTCTCACGAAGATCGACGACCCACGCGTGCACGCCTGCGCGAGTTCCGGCCTGCAACGCATCGGTTATCGAGGCGGTGTAGCGCGCTCGAAGCGCACGGTCGCTACCGAGGAAGCCCGGTACTTGGATAGAGCCGAGGCCACTATCGAGCAGTTTCCACGTCGCGGGCTTGAACACCGCGTGTTCTTGCTGCGGCAGCGCCGCTAGACGATCGGGGTCCAGCAGAACGCTGTGCCGGTCGCCCAACGCTCTCAGCACTTGGCGAATGGCGCGCCGTGCCTCACCGGACGTCGCATCCTCACGGGGCTGCCACTGTGTGCGGAAATCATCGGGGAGTTTCGCGGCGTTGAGTGCATTGCCGGCGATGACGTCCATCGCCTCGCGGTACAGCGCAATGCCCGGCGCAACGGGGGTAGTCGAAGGATGCAAGGTGACGCCCTGCAGTGCATACGCGCCGCCGCCGCGCACCGAGGTAACGACCTCCACGCGCGTCGTACGCGGCGAATGCTCAACGGCCAGCCTCAGGCCTTTCAGGTCGGCAGGCCCCTCGATCCGGCGACGAACTCGATCAAGTCGCCGCCAGCCGTCGTAGGACGCCAGTGATACCAACAGCGTCGTCGAATCGTCCACGCTGCCCGTATCCACGTCGAGCACGTACTGGCTGGCGTCGCCTGCCTCTGGGCGCAGTGCGTACGCGTAGCCGCAGATCTCTCCTGGTTCGGACACAACGCGTATCACCGCGCCGCGTGCGGATTCCGGGCTCCCGGCGAAGCTCTGAGTGCACGGTGCACCGACGTTGGCTATGCCCGTGCGCCACGGCTTCGGTACCGTCCATGCGATCCAGGCAGCGACGCAGAACACGAGCAGTGCGGCTACAGCAGCGGCGGACACCACTAGCCTTCGCAACAGGCCGCGGCGTCGTTTCTTCAAGTGCTTGTGCGCGCGCATGCTGCAACCCATTCCATCCTTGGCAGAGCGCTCAGTCTACTGCCGCCGCCGCTCCTCATGCTGCAGCTCGGGCGAGTGGAGGATGCGATGAAAGCAGTGCCGGACGTCTACGTCAGCGTGGCTGCCAGCGAATCGGACGCGGCTGAGGCCTGCGTTGCTACACTTTCGCGTTGTCATTAATTTCAGGGAAGCGGGGCAGATGGATCTAGTGCGACATTGTCTCAGCACCTCAGTGGTGGTGGTGCTGGCGGTTGTTGGCGTAGCACCGGCATTGGCAGCGCAGTACGGTGTCGAAGGGCCGGCGGTGTACTACGTCAGCCATACGATCAGCAGTGAGGCCGCCGAGGATGGTGAGGTCTCCAACATCGGCTATTACCGCGCAGACCTGCACGCGTCGCGTCGTGGATCTGCGCAGCTGGAGCTGGCTCCCCTCTGGACGCGGCAGGTCGACGCGTCGGGCGTGACGCGTTATCTGTTGGATCTGCAACCAGGCACGGACGACGAAGTTCTCGATGTACTGACCGACGGGTTTGCCGCGCCGCTGACGAAAGACGGTGAGCCGGGACCGCTGCGTGCGATTGACCAGAACGCCTGGTCGGTGCTGACGAAGGCATCACCCAACGAGGCAGGCGCGTTGCTGGCAACGTATCAGGCACCCGGCCTGCGCCCGGTGCCGCTGCCTGCATCGGTGGCCGTCGGTGACCGCATCAGCGGCTGGCAACGTATCGAGCCCTACGGCGCCCTGAAGACCACCCTGCGTGTCATCGAGGTGACGGACACGGCGGTGTTGATGGGCATGACGCTCGACGGCGCGGGCGCGGGCGCGCACGGCGAAGGGCGACTGGTCGTGCAGCGCGTTGATGGCATGCCGATCGAGCTGCGCATGGAGGTAAACCTACCGGGCAGCAAGGGACAGCCGGCGACCCGGCATCGTGTCCATCTGGCCGACATGCGCCATGACCTCATGCTGCAGATGGCGGACGAGGTGGAGAGCTACGTCAGCTATGTCGAACAGATAAATCAGCAGCTTGCCAGGCCACCCTTCAGCGCGCCGTCCCCGGCATCGTCTGCGTATACCCACCATCCCGCGCCATTGGGTGCGCTGGAGGACTACATGGTAGGTGCGGAGGTACTTCCCGCACTGGCGCCGCACATGGGGTCGCTGTGGATCCCTGCAGAGACCGGCAGCGGACGGTGGTTGGCCCTCGGTGCGCGCATGCCCGCCTCCACCCCTGCAGGCGCGCGTCGAAGCGAGCACGAGCCCATGCTGATGTCGCGGCTGCATACCGTTGAGCTGTTGGACGCACAGGCGGCACCGATCATCGGCCTTGAAGCCCATCCTGTTACTCCGACCTTGTTCTTGTCAGAGAGGTACTCGGCCGCACAGAACGAGCTGAGCTTCCCGTTCCACCTGCCGCTCGGTGCGTCGCGCGCGCTGTTGGGGCAGGTGGAAGCCGTACGCATGTCGGTGGATGCCGAGGTCTACGCCTTCGATACGTCGGAGACCCTTGAGGCAGGCGCGCTTGCTACACGCAATCCCGATGCAACGCTGCTGAGGCCCTCTGCCCACCGTGTGACGCTGGTGCAGGGACGGCAGACGTGGAAACAGAAGACGGGGCTGTACACGGTGGTCGTGCCACTCGATTCGGACGGCAAGGAGATGCCATCCGAGCAGTTATCGGTCGCTCCGCTGAAACCCGCGCAGCCCAACCGGCTCGCCGAGCTGCCCCTCGCATGGGAGAACAGCACGTTGCCCATCCGCACTGAAATCGCGACGCCCCGGCCGATTGCCCGACTGCAGGTGCGGCACTACCGGTGGACGTCGATCCCCGTCCAGTGGACTTTCCCGATGTATCCCTGACGGCTGGGATGGATGTGCGTTCCGTGGCGTGGTGCCTGCTGGCGGCCTGAGCGGCCGTCAGCGGGCTGACACGCTGTGCCGTACTGTCGCGTCACTCTTCGCCTTGTTGCGAGAGACTCACCCGGCCATCCTGCTCGATGAATCGAAGTTCCGGCTTTCCTTGGTACGTCGTCAGCATGGCGGCGGAGTCGTTCTGATGAATGACAAACAAGGATGCACCCGCATTCTCGTTCGCCACTACCTTGAAGACTTCTTTGCCGCTCCCTGCGCCGTCCAGCGTCAGCACTGCCTCGTCGCCGAGGTCAACGGTGAGGTAGCCTCCGCGCTCATTCCCGTCCGGGCCGTTCAGCAGGATGCCGGATGCAGGCGCCACACGCTCTTCTCTTCTGCCCAGGATCATGGGGCCGTTTACAGGCGCACCTATCTCCACGCGCGATACGCCTGATGCGTCCCTGACGATCAAGCCTCGGGCTTCTATGACGCGAGCCGGGTCGTTTGCCTGATCCGCCCGGTGAAGGGCGAACAACGAGATGCCGACGGCGGTCAGCGAGATTGCACTGTTGAGCAAGAGTCCTTTCACAGCCTTCTCCAGAAGTCATGGCGTGGTCGGCCATGATCTGCGATGAGTACTGCGTGCAGCAACGCCTGCCTGCTACAGCGTCGTGGACATCATCGTCAGCGCTCGAACCACGCCGGGAACATCACCGTCCTTGCGTCCGCATGTCGCCTTGTCGGTGCAATGTGCCTGGACTAGGATCGTGGTTCAAGGTGAACATGGATGTTGACTATGCGTGGCACAGCGGCTCTTCTCGTCATGGCGCTCTTCAGCTCGGATGCGCAGGCAGCGACGATCTGGGAAGGTACCAGTACTTATTCGATCACCACGGGATCGGGGGACGTTCTCGGCACGAGTGGCGCGGCGGTCGCTCTGTCCGCCGAATCAACGGGTGAGCATTCCTTCGTCGGCGCGGTTGCCTCGTTGGACGCTGGTCCTTTTCGCGGAAGGGAAGTTCGCTTGGCCGGCAATCTCACGGTTACCCAAGGGAGGGGTCAAGCCGCGATCTGGGTTCGTGCAGATGGTCCCGATGGACGGTTGGGTTTCGCCAACTCGGGGCGCGAACCCGTTCGCGCCGATGAGGGGCGACTCGCGCGTGAGGTACTGCTCTATGTGCCGGTCGGCACGACCCGCCTCAAGTTCGGCGTGACATTGAACAGCGTCGGGCACGTGGAAGTAGAGAATCTCAGGTTGACGCAGGAGGCAGTGAGTTCGGCCGGGATTACCGCTCATGACATGCTGACGTACGCGCTTCCCATCATTCGCGCCGAGGCACTGAACGCGGGTAACGTCAATTGGTCTGCCGAAGAGACGGTCCAGCTGTCGCCGGAGCTTAAGGATCTTCCTGCGCAGGAGGCGTATAGCAGGCTGCGCAAGGTGCTGGATGCCTTGGCAGATCGCCACAGCCTGCTTCAGATGCCAAGGGAGGCCCTCGCTTACCGCCAGAGCGCGGTTGCGAGCAGGCCCATCGAGTCCAGGTTGATGCAGGATATCGGCTACGTGCTGGTGCCCGGCCTGCGTGGAAACAATGCGGGCGCCGGTGCCACATTTACCGCAGAGCTCTGCGAGCGGATCACCACACTAGCGCCAGCCTCATCAAAGGGCTGGATCCTCGATCTTCGTCAGGACACGGGCGGCAACATGTGGCCCATGCTCAACGGGCTGCATTCCTTGCTGGGGTCCCACGATGCGGGAGCATTCCGCAATCGGGACGGTGCCGTGACACGCTGGCGCTCGCAGCCCACGCCTGGATGCAGTGTGGACCTCTCCCGTAGTCCCGTGGCCGTGCTGGTGGGGCCGAAGACGGCGAGCTCCGGGGAGGCCATCGCCGTGGCGTTCAGGGCACGTCCGGGAACCCGGTTCTTTGGGCAGACCACAGCAGGGCTCGCGACGTCCAATCGTGGCTTCCCGCTTCCAGATGGCGGCATGCTTCGGTTGACCGTCGGGGCAATGCTCGACCGTGATGGTGAAGCCTACCCCCAAGGCATCGCGCCTGAGCATCTGGTGCCCCGTGATCAGGACGCCGTTGAAGTTGCCGCAGCGTGGCTGCGCTCGATGCCCTGAACGCGTGGCGTATCTCAGCCGCAGCGTTCGGCGCGCTGATCGCTGTGACGCGGACGCCAGCAGGATGCCAGCATCGTTTCTTCCGAATCCGCAGCGGGGGAAGATGCGCTCGCCGGGTCAGGCCGTCAGCCAGACCCGGATCAACGACACCAGCTTGTCCACGTCCAGTGGCTTGGCCACGTAGTCGTTCGCACCGGCCTGGATGCATTGCTGCTGGTCGTCGGGCATCGCCTTCGCGGTCAGGGCGATGATCGGCAACGTGTCGAAGCGCCCGTCCTGGCGTATCTCACGGCTCGCGGTCAGGCCATCCTTGACCGGCATCATGATGTCCATCAGCACCAGTTCAATGGGCGCAGGACCGGTGACGGCAGCGGTCAGGACATCGATGGCCTCCTGGCCGTTGCGCGCGATGGTGACCTTGCAACCGTGTGGCTCAAGCACGTTCATCAGCGCATAGATGTTGCGGACATCATCCTCCACGATCAACACGCGGCGTCCTTCCAATGCAGTGTCCCGGTGCTGCGCGGTGCGGAGCATGCCCTGTTTGGATTCCGGCAACTCGCTGACCACCTGGTGCAGGAACAGCGTCACCTCATCGAGCAGACGTTCGGGTGAGCGCGCGCCCTTGATGATGATGGAGCGGGAGTAGCGGCCCAGTCGCACTTCTTCGGCGGTCGACAACACCCTACCGGTATAGACGATGATCGGCGGCAGGGCCTCCGCGCTCTGCGCGCTGAGCATCTCCAGCAACTCGAATCCCGACGCATCGGAGAGCGTCAGGTCCAGCACCATGCAGTCGAAGGAATGTTCGCCCAGCGCCTGGAGGCACTCCGCCGCCGAACGCGCACCGATCGTTTGCACATCCGCCAAGGCCAGCAGCTCGCGCACGGCATCCAGCTGGACGGCGTCATCTTCAACCACCAGTACCAGGCGCGGACGCAGCGAAAGGCGGCGCTCCAGAGACAGCAGCACGCCGGCGAGCTCATCGCGGGTGGCAGGCTTGCCGAGGAAGCCCACCGCGCCCAGCGACAGCGCCTTGCGCGAGTGATCCAGCGCGGACACGACGTGGATGGGGATATGCCGCGTATGCATATCGCGCTTGAGCACGTCCAGCACGGACAGACCCGATTGGTCGGGCAGGCCGACGTCCAGCACGATGGCATGCGGCAGCTCTGCGCGCGCAGCCGCCAACGCTTCGCCTGCGGTCTGCGCCACGCGCGCGCGGAAGCCCATCTCGGTCGCCAGGTCGCTGACGATCTGCCCGAATGCGATGTCGTCCTCGACGATCAGGATCAGGCCCCGCTCGGTGCTGTCGGCTCTGTGGCCTCCGCCGCTGGTCGGACGCGGCTCCGGTGTTGCCGCCGGGGTGTTGGCAACGTACGTGGCGCGAGCGGACGCTGCGGCCGTGACCGCGACGGAGACAGCAGGGCGCGCTGCGGTCGCCAACCGGGTCGCGACGACCAGCCGGAAGCAGCTGCCCTTGCCCGGCTCGCTCTCCACGGTGATGTCGCCGCCCAGCAGACGTGCAAGCTCCTGCGAGATGGAAAGCCCCAAGCCCGTTCCGCCGTAGCGACGGCTGATCGATCCATCAGCCTGCTGGAATGCCTCGAAGATGCGCGCCTGCTGCTCGGGTGCGATGCCGATGCCGGTGTCGGTCACCGAGAACAGGATGTGGCCATCGCCGCTGGCCGAAGCGGAGACTGTCACGCCGCCCTGTTCGGTGAACTTCAAGGCATTGGACAGCAGGTTCTTGAGGATCTGCTCGATGCGCTGGCGATCGGATTCGATCACCGGCGGGCAGTCGGCTGTCATCAGCACGTCCAGCGACAGGCCCTTCTCACTGGCCACAGGGCCGAGCAGGGCCGCGATGCCGGACAGCAGCTTCTCCACTCCGAAGCGCTCGGCATGCACCTCGATGTGGCCGGCCTCGATCTTGGACAGATCGAGGATTTCGTTGATGAGCACGAGCAGGTCCGTGCCGGAAGAATGGATGGTCCGCGCGAACTTCACCTGCTCCGCGGTGAGATTGCCATCGCGGTTGTCGCCCAGCAGCTTGGACAGAATGAGCGCGGAGTTGAGTGGCGTGCGCAGCTCGTGCGACATGTTGGCCAGGAACTCCGACTTGTACTGGCTGGCACGCTGCACCTTGTGCGACTCGGCCAGGATGGCCGCGTTGGCGCGTGCGAGTTTGTCGCGCTCTTCCTCGAGTTGCTGTGACTGGTCGAACAGCTGGCTGTTGGTCTGCTCCAGCTCGGCCTGCTGTTCCTCCAGCTCGTGCTGGCTGCCGCGCAGGGCACGGCTCTGCTCCTCCAGTTCCTCGTTGGAAACTTTCAGCTCCTCGCTCTGCACCTGCAGCGCTTCGGTCTGCCGCTGCGTCTGCGCCAACAGCTCGGAGAGCCTTGCCCGGTAGGCCGCTGACCGCAAGGCGACCGCCATGTCGGCGGAGGCCAGTTCAAGCAGTTCGACGACCTCTGTCGGTACCGCTCCGAAGAAGCCCAGCTCGATGACCCCGCTCACCTCGCCTTCGTGGATGCTCGGAGCGATGACCAGGTGGCGCGGCTGCGCCTGCCCAAGACCCGAGCCCACCGTGAAGTAGCCCGGCGGCACATCCGATACCACCAGGACGCGCTTCTCATCCACCGCACGGCCGAGCAGGCTGCCACGGTCACGCTGCACGTTGGCGCCGTCGGGCGCGGACGCGGCGCCCACCGCGCCGATCTGGCGGAAGCCCGTGGTTGCCGGTTCGAACAGCATGCCGGCCTCTGCGCCGGTAAAGCGCGTCAGGAAGCCGAGGCTGGCGCGTGCCAGTGCGACGCTGTCCAGGTCGCCACCGGTGGCGGTGGCCAGCTCCAGCCGACCCCGCTGCAGCCAGGCATCGCGCTCGCGTGCCCGCGTATGGCGGCGGAGCAGGAAGGCGATGAAGATCGTCAGCACAATGCCCAGCACGGCGCTTGCCGCACCCGAGCTCAGCGCTGCGCTGTAGGCAGATTCCATCTCTTCCAATCGCCGGGCGCGCTTGTCCAGTTCGACTGCGCCCATGGCGGCCAAGCGCGCACGGATGTCATCCATGGCCGCCTTGCCGCGATTGGAGCCGACCACGGCGAGCGTGGGCTCCAGCCCCTGCGTGCGACGCACTTCGATCGTCTCGTGCAGTTCGTCCAGCTTGTCCTGCACCCTGCGCGCCAACAACTTGAGCCGGTCCCGTTGCGCCGGGTCATCGGCCAAGGCTTCCTTTACCGCCTCCAATCGCGTGCTGGCCACACCCAATGCGGCCCGGTAAGGCTCGAGGTAGTTGTCATCGCCGGTGAGCAGATAGCCGCGTTGGCCGGTTTCGGCATCCTGCACCGATGAGAGGACATCCGCCAAAGCGGTCATCGTCTCCTGGGAGCGGATCACCAGCGCGCTGCCCTCGCGGATGGTGTGGATGTTCTTGACCGCCAGGAACCCGCTGGCGAGGAAGAACACCATGACCGCCAACAGCGGCCACAGCGTGCGGGAGGCAGTTCCGGTCTGGATGGCTGCACGGGGTTTGGGCGAGTAGGGCATGGCGTGGCAAGGGGCGGCGGATGCAACCGTTCAGATTAGCACGGTGGGCTGGGTGACCGGTGGCTGGGTTGGAGCGGGGTTGTCGGGCTGGGTTTGCGGTGCGGTTGGTTGCCGGGTGGTGGTGGGGGATCGACGGCGTGGTTCGATCAGGGCATGTGGGACTGATCAAACGAACATCTGCTCTCGGACAGAGACGGGGATCAGCGCACTTAGATTGGTGGCGTGATCAAGCGAGGGGGGGGGATGAGCTCAGGTCGTCCTGATTGGCTCTGGTGCATTCATTTTTGGCTTTCAGTGGCAGCTTTTGGCCTTTAGCGGATATCGGCGGGGCGGGGGATTAAAGATGTTTATCGCGGGTAGGGCCGCGCTACGTTCCACCCGAAGCGGACCATCAAAGCTTCTCGGCGGCTTTCCTAAGTGCCCCCTGATTAGCTAGCTGGTTCCGCCCGTGCATCGGCTTGTTATCCGGTCTCGAACGCCCTAAGCTCGAGTCATATCAACGGGATAGCTCACCGCACGGTGCGCTGTGTATAAGTCGCATAACCGGACCAAGGGATCCGGCTCCTCAGTAGATAGGGGGCACTACGATGACCACACGGTCCATAGATGAGATACGTGCCGAGTACATCTCCTCAATGGGAGATGAGTTAGGTGCCAGCTTCTACGAGCTCTATCGAAAGCTCGTCGAACTCCATATCCTATGGCAGCAGTACCGTCAGCTGTTTGGAGATGACACGGAGACGGTTAACTTGCTTAACAGAGCCGCTGGCCTGTTCTTCAAGATCGTGCAAGACGAGCTATGGGACAGTGTCCTGCTTGGCGTTTCGCGCATGACAGATCGACCGGAAACAGGTAAGAAAAAAAACCTGACAATACAGTCGCTACCTCCGATGATTACGGATCTCGCGCTACGAGCCGAACTTCAAGCACTTTGCGACGAGGCGTTGGACTCAGCAGAGTTTGCGCGCGAACATCGCAATAAGCGCATTGCTCATCAGGATCACAACTACCTCAGCAATCGAGGCTCCGATCCCCTGAGCGGCATAAGCAGGGCGCTCGTGGAGCAGATGCTAGCAGCTTTGCGCGCTGTTCTTAACCGTCTGGAGAAGCATTTTAGGGACAGCACTGTCATGTACGAAGACTTCGTGGATGAGAGTGGGGCTAGGCTTTTGATCCACAAACTGAGAAAGCTAGAACGGCTACAGAAGGGCTAGTGCGCCCTAGCAATGTATTCAGGCCGAACCAGCTTCGCGGCTAGGCCTAACTCAGGTGTTTGGAACTACGGACGTGATGAACAATCGTGAAGTTCACTATAGGTACGCAATCGCTGCTTTGATCCTTGCAGTATGCGGCGCAATAGGATTCGGACTCGTAGACGACAACCGGCTAGTGGATAGAGTCTCCTTTGCACTAACGATTAACTCTCTAGTTCTCGGGGTTGTAGCCATCATATACAGCTTCATCGCGTCGCATAAGCAAGAGCAGCAACTTAGAAAACTCATCGAGACGAATACCAAAATATCTCTAGCTGCCACGAGAATTACGGCGATCTCCAGTGAGATGGGCAAACACCTTCGCGAGGTTCCACGAAGATTTGATAATGTTGATAAAGGGCTCGAAGAGCTTAAGAATGCGGCCCTTCAAACAAGCAGCGAGTCGGAAGCCATTAATCTAGTGGCGACTGCCCCGGCCAATGCCGACCCAAGCGCGAGCAGCGGTGGCGGTTTCACCAAATATTTAACTGAGCTGACTTACGCCGGGATTGCTTCCGTCTACATGTACTTTAAGGCGATTGAGTCCGGAAAAACCATCAAGAAGGAAGAGACCGAACGGGACAGCATTCCGGAGATGCACTTCCAAATAGGTAGTTTGCAAGCTATTGAGGCAGGGGGCTACCTTAAGGCCAAGTACAGTAGTAGCGAGATCACCCCCGTCAGCATGGACGATCAAGCCAAGAGCGCGCTTGTGCCGTTCATAGAGAGATGCAAAAAGATATTTCCCAATGACCACGCTATGATTAAGATGATCCATGCGATTGACGAGCTGTTCCCGTAACAATCAATTCAAATCGACGCAGCTTCTCGGTGCGGCTTAGTTCGGGCTTTTTCTTGATGTCCGCTTCTGGCCGCAAGCGGACCCGATGTCAGCTATCTCTGTGGCGGGAGCAGACCCGTTTTTCAGGCGCTGAAAGGCATGAAAACTCTCTCTTGGGTCAACGCATGGATATCAGCGAACGTCGCGGTACAGCTTCGCCATCATGCGGGTGAAGTCGGCCCAGTCGCGGTTGTTGGGAGAGTGGAACAACGCCTGCGCCCGCTCATCGTTGCAGCCATGCCAGGACACAACCCAATCCTAGCCACCCCTCAGCCCCTTCAACAACAGATCGAGCGCTGCCTTGGCCTGCACCAGGCGCACGTTTCCGTCATCGCCTTCCGCAATCCAGAACGCGGCCTCGGCGAGGCTGCCGTAGATCAGTGAGGCCAGCGCCAATGCATCCACGGGCGCAATCACGCCGCGCTCGATGAGCCCTTCGATGAGCCGTTGCATCGACGTCACGCAGTAGCGCTGCGAATCCGGTGAGGCACCGCCCAGCACGGCACGTGCATCGCGCAACACGATGCGCTGGATGTCCGGCTCCAGTGCCATGTCCAGGTACGCGCAGCAGCGCTGACGGAAGCCTTCCCACGGGTCGGCCATCTGGTCGCTGATCGCCTGCAGACGTGCGTCGGTCTCTGCATCGATCTGGTCGACCACCGCTGCCAGCAGGCCGCGCTTGTCCCCGAAGTGGTGGTACAGCGCGCCACGCGTAAGCCCTGCCTGGGCCGTCAGGTCATCCATGGAGGTCGCGGCATAGCCGTGTTCACCGAAGACCCGTCGAGCGGTGGAAATCAGGCTGGCACGGGTTTGTTCCATCTCTGCACGGGTGCGGCGAACCATCGGAGCTCCTGGTGGTGGACATGCATGATCGTTTACATACGTTGCGTATGAATGTAGCCTCTTATTCATACGAACTGTATGTATTGTCATGTCCAAGCCTGCATGAGGCAAGCGCGGACCCTCCTGGAGAACCCAATGGCAACGCCTTACCGCGAGCTCTTCGACACGCCTGGCACCCGCGCCCTCGCCTTGGCCGGGCTGATTGCACGCGTACCACTGCCGATGACCGGCATCGGCATCATCACCCTGCTGTCTGCCGTGAAAGGAAGTTATGCCCTTGCAGGCGCGGTGTCGGCGGTGTTCGTTTTCACCTACGCCGTTGTGTCACCGCAGGTTTCGCGGCTGGTCGACCGGCACGGACAGGGCAGGGTGCTTCCCCTTGCCACGGCCATCAGCATCGCCGGGCTATTGCTCCTTGCCGTCAGCACCTTCGCGCAGGCGCCGGACTGGATGCTGTTTGCCGGCGCCCTGCTTGCGGGGTGCATGCCCAGCGTCTCGGCGATGGTCCGCGCACGTTGGACCGCGCTGCACCGGGGGCGTCCGCAGCTGCAGACCGCGTTCTCCCTGGAAACAGTGTTCGATGAGCTCAGCTTCATTGCCGGCCCGCCCATCGCGGTTGCGCTGTCGATCGGGCTGCTGCCGCAGGCGGGTGTGCTGGCGGCGGCTGTGCTGCTGGCTGTCGGAGTAGCCGCGCTGGTGATGCAGCGGGGCACCGAGCCTGCCGTGGAAAACAACGCCCTGGCACGGGGCAGACAGCGGTCGATGATCACCTTGCCAGGTGTGCGCTGGTTGGTCCTGTTGATGCTGGCGATGGGCCTCATTGTCGGCACCATCGACATCACCAGTGTTGCCTTCACTGCATCCCTTGGCCAACCCGCCGCAGCCAGCCTCGTTCTTTCCGCATACGCCCTCGGTTCCTGCGCGGCAGGATTGCTGTTCGGCGCGCGGGTGTTCCCGTTTCCCCTGCATCGGCTGCTCTTGTGGGGCGGCGTCGCCACCGCGCTCACCACCCTCCCGCTGCTGTACGTCGCGGCTGTCATTCCGCTGGCACTGGCGGTACTGGTGGCCGGTTTGTTCTTCGCGCCGACCATGATCGTCGCCATGTCGTTGGTTGAACGGCAGGTGCCCGCGCATCGCGTTACCGAGGGCATGACCTGGCTGCTGGCCGGCCTGAACGTCGGCGTGGCGGCAGGCGCTGCCTCCTCGGGTCAGGCGGTGGATCGCATGGGCCCTTCGGCTGGGATTGTGGTTGCGCTCTGCGCGGGCGGGCTCGTGCTGATCAGTGCCCTGATGGCCAGCCGCACACTTGCGCGCTTGGATCGCGTTGAACCCATCGCGCGAACCGTCACCGACGCCGGTTGATATCGACTCCTGTCCCGTTAGAGGTCACTCCCATGCCCACCCCCTCGTCGGCGGCCGCCCAGCCGCTCGCGCGTCATCCCTGGCTGGCCGTTTCGGCCGTAGGCCTCTCCACATTTTCCGTCGTCACCACCGAGATGTTGCCGGTGGGATTGCTGACTCCCATTGCCGACGCGCTCGGCATCAGTGCCGGCGATGCTGGTTGGCTGATCTCGCTGCCCGCACTGCTGGCGGCAGTGTGTGCACCGTTGCTCGTCATCGCCGCCGGCACGCTTGACCGCCGACTGATCCTGCGCGCACTGCTGGCGTTGCTGGTGGTGGCCAACCTTGCATCGGCGCTGGCACCAGGCATCGGATCGATGCTCGCGGCGCGGGCGCTGGTGGGGCTGTGCATGGGCGGCGTGTGGGCCATCGCGGGCGGGCTGGCTGCACGTCTGGTGGCTGCACACCGCGTCGGCCTGGCGACCTCGATCATCTTTGGCGGCGTGGCGGCGGCCTCTGTGCTGGGTGTCCCGCTGGGCACGATGATCGGCGAAGCGCTCGGCTGGCGCGCCGTATTCTTCGCGATGTCGGCGTTCAGTGCATTGGTGTTGCTGCTGCATCTGGGCGTCATGCCCGCACTGCCCGTAGCACTGGGTACGACTGCGCGGCTGTTTCTGCAGCAACTGGGCAATCGTGCCTTGCAGGTGGGGCTGCTGCTGACCTTGCTGCTGGTGTCCAGCCACTTCATGGTGTTCACCTTCGTGCGTCCCTTGCTTGCGGCCTGGTCCGGCATCGATGCACGCTGGATGGGCGCGTTGCTGTTTGCCTACGGCGTCGCAGGGATTGCCGGCAACTTCGTCATGGGCCCACTCGCTGCGCGTCGTACGTGGCCGGCAGTTTTAGCGCTTTCGGTCGGGTTGCTGTTGACGCCGCTGCTGCTGTTGTCCGTTGGTACGTCCTTTGGGGGCGCTATCGTCGTGCTGGTGGTGTGGGGACTGACGTATGGAGGCGTGTCGGTGGGTCTGATGACCTGGATGATGAAAGCCGTCCCCCGTGCCATGGAGGTTGCCGGATCGTTGTATGTGGGCGTGTTCAACATCGGTATTGCGGCCGGAGCCTGGGCAGGAGGCTGGTGGCTGGATCGCACCGGGATCCAAGGGAATCTGTGGATTGCGGCAGCGCTGTCACTGGCCGCACTGATCCTCTGCCTGATTGCGCGCTACCTGCCGCGCGCCGTGCCGTGGGTGCGGGGGTAATCGTCTTGGGCGTGGGAGCGTCGTAAAGAATGGGGTCATCAAATCTGAGTTGGTTGAGCAGCCACGCCTACATCGGAAGAAGTTCCTGACTGTGCGTGCCTGGCGCCAGCGCGCTCAAGCAGTCGGCGGCATGCGCCGACTGCTTGAGGCACCTACGAGCGTATGGAGTTGCTGTGCGGATGCGCGGTCAAGGTGCCGCGTGGGTCTGAAACACTTTGCTGATGACCAGCCAATTGCCATCGATCTTCAGCAGGTGGAAGAAGTCAGTGAACGAGAGGCCCGACATTCCATTGGCATCAATGCGGGCGCTGGCCGCTGTGCCGACGATTTCGATTCGGGTGACTTCCGCCTCAGCGTCAGGAGAGGGGTGGAAGTGCGTGTCGATACCTTCAAACAGCACCGTGATGGCGCCACCCGACAGCTTGCCCTCGGGGTCGATGCTGTACATCGTTGCTTGCGGGGCGAATGCGGGCTTCATGATGCTGCTCTGGCCCTGCCTGCAGCCCGCGATGTACTGGTTCAGTACCTCCGCGATGGCGCGGTAATCCTGGACGTAGGTTGATTCGGTCATGACTGTTCCTTGATTGACGTGGTGGGTCGAGGCCGTTCGGTACGCTTTCGCGTCAGTTGGCGAGCGTCGGCCAGTCGGTGTAGCCCTTCTCACCATTCCCGTAGTACGTATCGCGCGGCGCGACGGCGAGCTCGGCACCTTCTTTCAATCGACGCACGAGATCCGGATTCGCGATGAACGGGCGGCCAAACGCTACGGCATCGATCTTGCCCTCTTCCCGACGCTTCACTGCCAACGCCAGGTCGTAGTTGTTGTTGCCGATATAGGGGCCGCTGAAGAGGGCGCGCAGTGCGTCCAGATCAACGTCTTCCGGCACCACGCGCGAGGTTGCCGTGGCGCCTTCCACAAAGTGCAGGTAGGCCAGTTGGAATCGGTTGAGCTGCTCGATCAGGTAGCCGTAGGTCTTCATCACCTGGCTGTCCAAGGGCGTGTTGCCTGCATCAGGCGTCACCGGCGAAATCCGGATGCCGACCCGGTCGTGACCCCAGACCTCAACCACTGCAGCCGTGACCTCCAGCGTCAGTCGGCTGCGATTCTCGATGGTGCCACCGTACGCGTCGTCACGTTGGTTGGTGGAGTCGCGCAGGAACTGGTCAAGCAGGTAGCTGTTGGCCGAATGCACTTCCACACCATCGAAGCCGGCGCGCTTTGCGCATTCGGCGGCATGCCGATACTGCTGGATGATGCCCGGAATCTCGGACGTCTCCAGCGCACGGGGCGGCGAGACATCGAGCATTCCCTTCGCGGTAAACGTCTGTCCTTCTGCCCGGATCGGCGATGGTGCGACCGGCTGGGCTCCATCCGGCTGCAGGTCCACGTGGGAGAAACGCCCCACATGCCACAGCTGGCAGACGATAAGGCCACCGGCCGCGTGTACTGCGTCGGTTACTACTTTCCAGCCCGCCACCTGTTCTTCCGACCAGATGCCGGGCGTCAGGTCGTAGCCCCGCCCCTGAGCGGAGATGTTGGTGGCTTCACTGATGAGCAAGCCGGCGCTGGCCCGCTGTGCGTAGTACCGCGCATGCATCTCGTTCGGCACACCATCCGCGCCCATGCGGCTTCGCGTCAGCGGCGCCATGACGATCCGGTTCGCCAGCTTCAGCGCGCCGAGGGCTACCGGAGAGAAGAGATCGTTGGGAGAGGTGCTGGGCATCATCGCTGTTCCTTTCGGCAACCGGGTTGCCTGCTGAATTCATTTGATTTCAGGAGTATGGGTGCGTGCGATAATGACGTGAATAGACACAACGGGACATACGGTATGGACCATAAGTTCACAATCCGGTCTGCAGCGCAGGGGGACAGTGCGGCAAATGGTCACTCTGCTCCCCCGGTGTATCTGCAAGGACTCCTGACGTTTGAGTCAGTGGCCCGTCACCTGAACTTCTCCAAGGCGGCAGGCGAACTGGGCGTTACCCCGACTGCGGTGTCCCGCACCATCAAAACCCTTGAGGCGCAGTTGAATGTCCGGCTCTTCAACCGGACCACGCGCAGCGTCAGCTTGACTGAAGCGGGGGCGTCACTCAGCTCCACGTTGTCACCCGCGCTTGCGCTGATCAGGAACTCCTTGTCAGAGACGCTGCAGGCGACCGACCAGCCCTCTGGCACCGTGCGGGTCAATTCTTCCTACGTGGCCTACCGGACGTTGATCGAGCCGCATCTTCCTGAGTTTCTCGCCAGGTTCCCCTTGATCCACGTCGAGATATCACTGGACAACGTACTTGGCGACATCGTCAGTAGTGGCTATGACATCGGCATCCGCATGGGAAAAAGAGTGCAGAACGATATGGTCGCCAAACAGCTCGGGGCTGCGCAGAAACGGATCGTGGTGGCTGCGCCAGAGTACTTTCAGGAGCGGACGGAGCCCAGGACGATCGACGATCTGCTGCAGCATGACTGCATACGACAGCGCTACTCCGGGGGAGGACGATGGTTCGACTGGAAGTTCGATGCTGATGGGCAGACCGTCCAGATCGAGGTTCATGGACGCCTCCTCTTCGATGAAATGAAGTCCGTCGTGGATGCCGCCGTCCAAGGCCAAGGTATCGGCTTCGTGTATGAGGATTTTGCGAAGCAGGAGTTGGCGGGCGGCCGATTGCAGCGAGTTCTGCAACAGCACAGTGGAATGGACGACGCATTCCATCTGTACTATCCACATCGAACGCATATGCCAGGCAAGCTTCGTGCATTCATCGACTTCATGACGGACAAGAATGCAGCGTAGCGAGCGTGGTCGAGCTGCTCAGGGGCGATAGCCGCAGCTCGCGAGCCACGACGGCTACATCGCCCTGATCAGGAAGGTAAAGTCCCCCGCATCGATGCCACTGTGCACTTCAACTTTGTACGCAGCCTCAGGTGCCGGCAAGCGTGCGGGTAAAGAACGCCACCAGCTTGTCGAATGGGATCAGATCCACGCGATCGTAGAGATCCACGTGCCCTGCGCCGGGTACCAGGTAGAGCTCCTTCGGCTGTCCGGCGAGCGCGTAGGCCTGCTGGCTGAACTCCAGCGAATGCGCCTTGTCGCCGGCGATGAACAACAGGGGGCGCGGCGAGATGGTCTCGATGTCAGTGAACGGATAGAAGTTCATGAAGCGCACCTCGCTGGTCAGCATGCGGTTCTGGGTGGTTTCCAGCGTACGCCCCTGCGGAATCGAGATGCCGCGCGGCGTGCGGTAGAACGCCCAGAACTCCCGCGTCACCGGATCGGCGTCGGCCGGCAGTTCCACGGGCAGATAGTCGAGGAATACGCCCTGGCCCGTGGTGAACTCCGCATAGCGCTGCTCCGCTGCTTTCGCCAACAGGTCCTTGCGCTGCTGCAGCGATACCGAATTCCCCAGGCCGTGGCGTGTCACCGCGCCCATGTCGTACATGCTCACCGTGGCAATGGCACGCAGGCGTGGATCCAGTTTCGCAGCGCTGATGGCAAAGCTGCCGCTGCCACAGATGCCGAGCACGCCGATCCGGCTGCGGTCGACGAAATCGCGGGTCCCCAGATAGTCCACGGCCGCGCTGAAGGCTTCGCTGTACATCTCCGGCGCCACCAGATTACGCGGCTCGCCGGCACTCTCGCCCCAGAAGGGCAGGTCGATGGCCAACGTCACGAATCCGTGTTCTGCCAGTTTCTGCGCGTACAGCAGGGAGCTCTGTTCTTTGACCGCTCCCATCGGGTGGCCCACGATCACCGCGGGCAAGTTGCCGGTGGTGGCAGCTGGATGCGTGGGGCGCACGAGGCTGCCCACGACCTCCATGTGGTACTGGTTCTTGAAGCTCACTTTCTCGATGGTGACGTCATCGCTTCGGTAGAAATTGTCTGCGCCGGTCGGCATGGTGGCTCCCATCGCGGTGAATGTGCTGGCGGTGAGCGCCAGCAACAGGGCAAGGTGTTTCATCGGGTCTACTCGGTAAGAGGGCAGGGCGGCGTCGCACAGGAATGGCGCAGTCCACGGTAGCCGCCCGCAAAGTCCCTGATTAGCCGGTGCACCGTTGAAGGCTTACTGAGCCCTGCTCACCAATCGCGGTGATACTGTCGGTCACCACGTAGGCGCCTGGGCGGAATCAGCAATGGCAGGGTTCAAGACCAATGATCTGCAAGCCTTCCTCGCTGTCGCGCAGGAGCAGAGCTTCACCAAGGCGGCCGCCAGGCTGGGCGTCTCGGCTTCGGCGCTTAGCCACACCATGCGGCAGCTGGAAGAACGCCTGGGTGTGCGGCTGCTGGCGCGGACAACGCGCAACGTGGCGCCCACCGAGGCGGGCGAATGCCTGATGCGTTCCATCGCCCCGCATTTCGATGCCATCAGTGCGAGCGTGGAGGCGCTTGGTGATCTGCGCGACCGACCGGCGGGAACCCTTCGCATCACCTGCAGCGACGATGCCATCGAGATGGTGATCCGTCCGCGGCTGGCCGCCTTCCTGGCGGCCTATCCGGACATTACGCTGGAGTTCCATGTCGATTACGGCTTCTCCAACGTCGTGCTGGAGCGGTTCGACGCGGGGATCCGCTTGGGTGAGGCGTTGAGCAACGACATGATCGCGGTACGCATCGGACCGGATTGGCGACTGGTGGTGGTGGGTTCGCCGGCGTACTTCCAGCGTCACGCCATGCCCGCCACGCCGTATGACATCACCGGGCTGCCCTGCGTCAACATCCGCCACCGCCCGACGGGGAGCATCTACGCCTGGGAGTTCGAGAAGGACGGGAAAGAGTTCACGGTGAAGGGTGAGGGGCAGCTCGTTTTCAACAGCATGTACCACGTCATCAACGCGGCCGTTGATGGTATCGGCCTGGCCTACGTCACCGAGGATCTTGTCGCCTCGCACATCGCCCGCGGTGAACTGGTGCAGGTATTGGATGCATGGTGCCCGACGTTCGCCGGTTACCACCTCTACTACCCCAACCGCCGCCAGCCATCGCCTGCGTTTTCGGCGCTCGTCAACGCGCTGCGATACCCGACGTGATCGTCGTACGCGCGGTCAGCGCGGCCAGCAGCGCCCCGACCACCAGCACGACAGCGCTGGCGATGAAGGTGGCGCGGTAACCGCTGCCGTCGAACAGCAGCCCGCCTACCGTGGAGCCCAGCGCGATCGCCAACTGCACGATCGCCACCATCAGTCCACCGCCGGCCTCGGCATCATCGGGCAGGGATTTGGCCAGCCAGGCCCACCAAGCCACCGGCGCGGCCGTAGCCACCAGTCCCCACGCTGCAAGCAGGACGAACACCGTGCTGCCGGACTGTCCGAACACCGTAAGGGTGAGGGCGATGGCGGCCATCACCAGCGGAATGATCATCAGCGGGCGGTACACACTGTTCTTGATGAAGCCACCGATCAGCACGGTGCCGATGAAGCCCGCCACGCCCAGCGCCAGCAGCATCAGGGACAGCGTGGCCACGTCCACCCGTGTCACTGCCTCCAGGAACGGGCGCAGATAGGTGAACAGCATGAACTGTCCACAGAAGAACACGCCCGCAGCTGCCATACCACGCAGCACGAGTGGCCGCTTCAGTACGGCGAAGACGCTGGGCGTCACGCCGGAGCGCGTTGCTACCTTCAACGAAGGAAGGCTGATCCACTGCCAGACCAGCGCGACCAGCGCGACCGGTACCAGGCACATGAAGGCACCGCGCCAGCCGATGATGCCGCCCAGGTAGCTGCCCAGCGGTGCGGCAATGACGGTGGCCAGCGCGTTGCCGCCGTTGAACACCGCCAGCGCCTTGGGCACGCTTTGCGGTTGCACCAGCCGCATTGCGATGGCGGCGGACATGGACCAGAAGCCACCGATGACGACGCCGATCAGCGCCCGTCCGACCATGTAGACCGGGTAATTCGGGGCAAGGCTGACGATGACCCCGGAAACGCCCATCAGCACCGTCAGCAGCAGGAGCAGGGTCTTGCGGTCCAGGTCTCCCGCGATGCGACGGATGGACAGGCTGGTGATGACGGCGAACGCGCCCGAAATGGCGATGCCGTAGCCCGCCCACCCCTCGCTGACGCCGAGCGACGTCGCGATGGGGGTCAGCAGGCTGACCGGCATGAACTCCGATGCGATCAGCCCGAACACGCACAGGGTCATGGCAAAGACACCGGCCCAGTGAGCAGGGGCGTCGGCAACGGCAACGGGAGCGGGTACACGCTCCGCAGCGGCGGATGTGGTGACAGGATTCATGGAAAACAGCCTTCGGGGGAGTCAGGGTGCTGCCGCAACATGGGATGCGACAGCATCCGGCGCGCTGCACCGGAGACCATGATCTCCCGCTCCATCGCCTCCGATAAGGGGGGCTGATCTGGATGAACTGTTGAGTGATACTCAGGAGTCAGCGCGCTGGCGATGGGCGGGCCATCGCGCGGGCTCAGCGCAGTACGTTCTCGGCATCCACCAGCTGCACATCGTGCATCAGGTTGAGGTACGCCTCGTAGTACGGCTTGTGCGATGCGCCGACGATGGCCAGCAGGCGCGTGCCGGGCGCGTGACCCAGCACATCACGGATGTTGGCGACCATGCGCAGGTTGCGGGTTTCCCAGTAGCCCACGTAATTGCGCCCAAAGCCCGGCGATGACGGCTCCATCAGCGCCGCGCCGAAGTCACTGTGATACGTCTGCAGGGCGGCTTCCGGCGCGTTGTACGCGCGGTAGATCGCCAGCAGGCCGCCGGGCTTGCCGAGATTGGCATGCAGCGCATCATCGGCGTCAGAGCGCGCCTTGGTATACGGGTTGTCCCATGCCTTCATGATGGCTTCGCCGGAGGCCTTCTCCAACGCCTTCGGTGTGGCTGAGTCGGCGGTGTGGTCATCGACCGCCCACACGCGCTCCAGGCCGAGCTTTGCAGCCAGCGTAGCGGCGATAAGAATCGACTCGTCGCGCCGTTGCAGGCGTTTGTCCAGGTAGGCGACCAGATCATCGGTCAGGCCGTCGGCCGCGGTGCGCTGCGGCGGGGGAAGACGCAGCCATTGCACGATGGCGGAATTACGTTCGCCGGCCGCCAGCAGTACCAGGGCCAGTCGGCGTCGCTGTGCCGAGGTGGGCGCGGCGGGCAGGCTGCCCAACAGCCGCTCGGCTTCGGCGTTCGCCGCAGGCACGTCCAAGCCGGCAGCGATCTGCGCAGGACCGGTATCCGGGCAGTAACTGTCGATGCTGTCGACGTAGCGGGACGGGAAGCGCCGCATGTAATCGCACTGCAGGCCGGATACCGCCTCCACTGCGATGGCGTCCGGCTTCCACGCCGTCAGCCGCTCCATCAGGGGCTCCAGCTGGGCAGGGGTGAAGGTGTCCGGCAGCCCGGACAGGTGGGGCGAGCCCAGCACCAGCACCTCATTGGCGCGGCCCACTGGTGGACCCTTCAAGGTCTCGGGGTGGAAGTCGGGATGATAGCCGGGGCTGGCCGCCAGTGCGGTGGCGCTGCACAGTACAAGGATGAAACTACCGCCGATGCGCCTGATCATGCTGCTTCCTCTGCAAAGGCCGATGCCTTGCCTGTGGCCGATGCTGGGCGACACGGAGCGTGGACGAAAGCCCCTTTGGTCATTGCAACCATCCCGCTGTTTGCCGCATCGCCGGCATGCCGTCAGGACAGGTCGTGTAGATCTTTTCCTGAAGCAGGTCCCAGCGTCCAGTCCGAGAACGTGACACGGAGGCCCCCGCGTTTCGGGCTGCACGCCATCGGACCCACCTGGTATTGCGCGGCAATGGGCACCGGGCAGAGTCGAACCAGGGGCCAGTGTGTGCCGTCCGCAGAAACCTGCAGCCGCAGCACGCCGGCGTCTACGGTGGCGCGCATCCAGAAGTCCGTGGGGTCGCCCAGGTAGGGCGCGGTTGCCCAGTCGGAAATGCCGTCGGTGCGGACGCTGCTGAGCATGGCCCGTCCGTCGCTGAGTTCGATGCCGGCCTTGATCCAATGCTGCTCGTCGATACGCACCATGATGCCGGCCTGATCGTAGAGTTCCTGGTAGTCACCGCGTACACGCAGCTGGCAGGTGAAGCGAGCCGGGGCCTTCACCGCAAGGAAGTGACCGTTGTCATGGGTGAATCCGTAGTGGGTTTCGCGCCAGAAATCGGTGCCCGGTGCGGTGACGACCTGAAGCTGGCCGTCCGCATCAAGCGGGTGTTCTGCCGGCGCGTTGTGCCAGATGCCGTGCTGCAGTGTTGGGTAATGCATGTGGGTGCTCGTCGTCTCTCGTCAAGCGGTCGGGTTATGCGGTCATCTGTGCAGCGGGGTGAGGGGGCGAATCACGCGCTGCCAGTGCGCGGCGTCAGTCGCAGCAGCTTCCCCTCGACCCCATCGGTGAGCACATGGATCGACCCATCAGGAGCGACCTTGACATCGCGTATGCGCTCATGGAGGTCAGCCAGCAGCAGCTCCTGTCCCACGATGCGACGGCCATCGCGCAGCACACGCCGCACCGCGCGCTCCTTCAGTGCAGGCACGAGCAGGTTGCCGCGCCACGCGGGAAACAGGTCTCCGTCGTACACCGCAAGGCCCGCCGGCGCAATCGAAGGTGTCCATTCGAGCATCGGGTCCCGGTAGCCCTGCAGGCGGCGGAAAGGCGTCACGCGGGCGAAGGGATAGTCGATGCCACCCGTGACGAGCGGCCAGCCGTAGTTGCCGCCCGCCACGATGCGGTTGATCTCATCGCCGCCGCGGGGACCGTGCTCTGAAAGCAGTAGATCGCCGGTGGTGGGGTCGATGGTGATCCCCTGCGCATTGCGATGGCCGAGGCTGTAGAGTTCCGGCGCGGTACCGGGCTGGCCGATGAAGGGATTATCGGCGGGCGGGCGGCCTTCGCGGTCGATCCGGATCACGGCGCCCAGGTGGTTGGCGGGATTCTGTGCTTCCTCACGCCGCGCGCTGCCGTCGCCGACCGTCAGCACGAGCGTGCCATCGGCAAGAAACGCGATGCGTCCGCCGTTGTTGCCGGCACTCGGTTTTGGCGTTGAATCGAACAGGACGCGGACCTCCTCGATCCTGTCGTCGGCAAGGCGTGCACGTACCACGCGCGTGCCATTGGCCGACGCCACACCGTAGCCCATCGTCAGGTACAGCCGGCCGTTCTGGTCGAACTGCGGGTCCAACGCGATGTCCATCAGGCCGGCGGTGCCGCCCTGCAGGAAGATCGGCGCCAACCCGTCCAGCGCAATCTCCGAACGGGTGCCATCGGCGGCGATGGCCAGCAGCCGTCCGCCCATCTCGGTCACCAGCACGCGGCCATCCGGCAGGAACGCGAGTGACCAGGGGCGGTTCAAGCCGCTGGTGACCGTCTGCACCTGGTAGCTGGCAGCAGGCGTGTCGACCGGCCTGTCGCCGGCAAGTGGCGCGGTGGTGAAGAACAGCAGGGCAGGGACGAACAGCAGCACGGCGGCCAGCACACCATGGCGCCACGGCCACCCCGGTGCGGTCGCCTGCGCTGTGCCACGCCCCGGCGCGCTCATCGTGGCGTACAACACACCGCCGACCCCGCCTGCCAGTGACATCAGGATATGGCCGAGTGGACCACGCGTTCCGGGCAGGGCCGGCATGGGAATCACCGAACGCATCATCCAGAACGCCACCCACACACCGGCCAGAGAGGCGGCAGCGAACACGCCGTTCCGCCATGCACCGGGGGTGATGCGCATGATCCGATGCGCCACCACGATGGCAGGCAGCAGGGCAGCGAACGCGATGCCGGTCATGACCGGGCCGAACATCGCCAGGTCTTCCAGCGTGGTCCACGCCCGCAGAGCCGCAGGCAGGGGAATGCCGAAGCCCGACAACTCACTGAAGACGAGCTGCGTCTGCACGATGCTGGCCACAACACCGGTCGCGATGGCGGCAGCCAGCAATGCGGCGATGTGGGGGAGGTAGCGCTTCATCTTCAACCTGTCGTTCCTCTTTCAGGATCGGCATTGCCGTCTGCCCCCATTCTAGGGGGCGAGGGGCGTCTGCACGGCTGACGGACGCCGCAGGCAGGGTTCTGGACGTTCCAGGCGGCCGGTAGCGCCGAGCCATGCTCGGCGGCGTGTTAATCGCCAAGCACGTCGTACATCAAGTCGCCGCGGCTGTTCAGTGCGATGGCGCGCCGGTCTGCTGCAGATACGCGCTGAAGTGCGGCGTTTTCCGGTAGAGCTGACTTCAGTCGGCTGCCTTCGCCAATGCAGCCGACTGAAGTCGGCTCTACCAGTGCATTCCGCGCATTCCGCGCACCATGCATTCCGTGCATTCCGCGCATTCCGTGCATTCCGTGCATTCCGCGCATTCGGTGCATTTCGTGCATTTTGATGCGCTCCAGTGGGATGCCGGGTCGCTGGGCACGTGAGGTGAGCCTGCCGTTGCGGTCGCCGCGTGCGGCGCGGCATCACTCCGATCCGCGCCCAGCAGGCGGCACGACCTGCACCACCACCTTGCCCTTGGCGCGTCCGGCGTCCACGTAGGCCATCGCGTCGGCCGTGGCCTCGAAGGGAAACACTTTATCCAGCACGGGGCGGATGCTGCCTGCTTCGATCAGCGAGGTTATTTCGCGCAGTTGCGGGCCATCAGCGCGCATGAACACGAAGCGGTACTCGACTCCTTTGCGCTTGGCCTTGCGCTGAATGCCGCTGCTCAGCAGGCGCATGACCTGTCGAAGCGGCCAGGACAAGCCCTGTGTTGCGGCAAAGGCGGGGG
Organism: Stenotrophomonas sp. CFBP 13725; assembly: GCF_014841935.1. Taxonomy (NCBI): domain Bacteria; kingdom Pseudomonadati; phylum Pseudomonadota; class Gammaproteobacteria; order Lysobacterales; family Lysobacteraceae; genus Stenotrophomonas; species Stenotrophomonas sp. CFBP 13725. The sequence continues at coordinate 355,019 of NZ_JACYUV010000003.1, forward strand.
TAGGCGGCCCCGAAATGGAGATCAACATTCCGCCGGGTTTGAGGACGGTCAGCGACTTCTCCAGCACGTCGTTGCCCAGACTGTTCAACACGACGTCGTAGTCGTGCAGGAGGTCCGCGAAATCCTGTGTCCGGTAGTCGATCACCTGGTCCGCACCCAGCGCCTTCACCCACTCCACATTGGCGGTGCCGGTGGTCGTGGCGACGAACGCGCCCAGATGCTTGGCGAGTTGGATGGCGATCGTACCCACCCCGCCGGAGCCGGCGTGGATGAGTACTTTCTGGCCCTTCTTCAAGTGTGCGGTTTCCACCAGCACCTGCCAGGCGGTCAGCGCGACCAGCGGCACCGAGGCGGCTTCTTCCCAACCGAGATTCGTTGGCTTCAGCGCAACACTGGCCGCCTTCACCGCGATGCGTTCGGCGAAGGTGCCGATGCGATCCTGGTCGGGGCGGACATACACCTCATCGCCGACGTTGAACTGCTGCACCGCACTGCCAACGCGGACCACGGTGCCGGCGACATCGTTGCCGAGCGTCAACGGCAGCGTGTAGGGCAGGATCAGCTTGAACTCACCGCTGCGGATCTTGCTGTCCAATGCGTTGACACCGGCGGCATACACCTGGATCAGGACATCGTCTTCCCGCAGTGCCGGCTCCGGCACGGAGGCGATGTGGCCCACTTCCTTCTTGCCATGGCGGTCGATGATGAAGGCTTTCATTGCAGGTGTCCTGTTGGGTGGATGCGGCAGGCCGGTGTACGTGGAGCAGAACGCGATCGCCGAAGCGACGCGGTCACGCGGGTCAGTCGCCGCTGCGGTAGCGTTCGGCAGCGTGCGCCTGGCGGATGTCACCGAGTAATGCCTGACGTGACCCCTGCAGGGCGTCCCAATGCGACGCGTCGTGCAGCGGCGGGATGGTCACCTCTTCACGGCGGTCAAAGCCCACCAGGGCGGCGTCCACCAGTTCGTTGACCTCCATCAGGTCGGGAAGCGTGTCGGGGTCGATACCTGCTCGCGACCAGATTTCCGTTCGCGTTCCAGCAGGCAGCACGGCCTGCACATGGACGCCCTTCGGGCCCAGCTCCAGCTGCATGCCCTGCGACAGGAACAGGACGAAAGCCTTGGTTGCACCGTAGAGTGTCATGCCGAACTCCGGGGCGAGTCCAACGACTGAGCCGACATTGATGATGGCGCCTTCACCGGCGGCGGCGAGACGCGGGGCGATCGCGGCGGCAAGCCGTGCCAACGCCAGCGTGTTCAGCGTGAACAGGCGCTCAATGCCCTCTGCGGACTGCTCGAGGAAACTGCCCGTCTGTGCCATGCCGGCGTTGTTGACCAATATGCCGATCCGGGTGTCGTCGCGGAGTTGCGCCTCGACCCTGCGGAGGTCATCCGGGTGGGTGAGGTCTGCGGTCACCACGTCGATGGCCACGGCAGTTTCCTTGCGCAATCGTGCGGCAAGTGCCTCCAGACGCGCGGTATCGCGGGCCACCAGGACGAGTGCGTGGCCGCGCCGTGCGAAGCGGTCCGCGTAGACGGCACCGATGCCGGTGGAGGCGCCGGTGATGAGGACGCTGTGTGCAGTGTTCATGCGGTAGGTCTCTGATGTTCGGGATCGGGGGAGTTATGCGGCGGATGCGGCGGGGTGCCTTGGATAGTCGGTGTAGCCTTCGGCGCCTCCGCCATACAGCGTGGCGGGATTGAGTGGAGCGAGCGGCGCCCCGGTCTTCAGTCGTTCCACCAGATCCGGGTTGCTGATGAAGGCGCGTCCGAAGGCCACCAGATCCGCCTTGTCCTCTGCCACGTGGCGGGTTGCGAGTTCCAGGTCATAGCCGTTGTTGGCCAGATAGGTCTGCTTGAAGCGTCGGCGCAACGCGCTGAAGTCGAACGGCGCGACATCGCGCGGGCCGCCGGTGGCGCCCTCGACCACATGCAGGTACACCACGCCCAAGCGGCTGAGGTGGTCGACGATGTAGTCGTACTGCGGCTGTGGGTCGCTGATCGAGATAGCGTTGGCCGGCGACACCGGCGAGATGCGCACACCGGTGCGGTCGGCACCGATCTCTTCTGCCACCGCAGCGGTGACGTCGAGCAGCAGTCGCGCGCGGTTCTCGATGGAGCCACCGTACGCATCGGTGCGTTGGTTCGCGCCGTCCTTGATGAACTGCTCAAGCAGGTATCCGTTGGCGCCGTGGATTTCCACGCCGTCGAAGCCTGCGGCGATTGCATTGGCCGCGGCCTGGCGGAAGTCGTTGACGATGCCGGGCAGCTCGTCGATCTCCAGCGCGCGCGGTTCGGATACTTCGGCGAAACCGTTGTTCACGAAGGTCTTGGTCTGCGCACGCAGGGCAGAGGCTGACACCGGAGCGGCACCGTTCGGTTGCAGGTCGACATGTGAGATGCGGCCGACGTGCCACAGCTGCACGAAGATCCGCCCACCCTCGCGGTGCACGGCGTCGGTGACCTTGCGCCAGCCGTCGATCTGGTCCTGGGTGTACAGCCCGGGAGTGTCCTGGTAGCCCTGCGCCTGGGCAGAAACCTGGGTGGCTTCGGTAATGATCAGGCCCGCCGACGCGCGCTGTGCGTAATAGGTGGCGGCGAGATCGGTGGGCACCAGGCCGGGTCCAGCACGGTTGCGCGTCAACGGCGCCATGACGATGCGGTTGGCAAGCACCAGCGGGCCCAGAGCATAGGGGTCGAACAGCGATGGGGTCGCCATGGAATGTCTCTCTCTTGGTGATGACGGGGGCCAACCGGGTCGCTTGGGCGTGCCGGCTCTGGCTGACGATAGCAATGATGATGACCGTAATCTTAAATGTCAATGGTTTGATTATGGGCATCATCTATGGGTGATATAGTGCTTCCACGCACATGGCCGCACTGAGGGAGTACCCCCGCAATGAAAGTCAGCAAGGCACAGGCGCAGGCCAACCGTGCCCATATCGTTGAGGTCGCCTCCGCGTTGTTTCGCGAAAAGGGCTATGACGGCGTCGGCGTCGCGGACCTCATGGCCCATGCCGGCTTCACCCACGGCGGCTTCTACAAACACTTCGGTTCCAAGGCGGATCTGATGGCGGAAGCAGCGGCGTGCGGCTTTGCCCAGTCACTCGCGGCGGCAGGTGACGGTGGCTTGGATGCGTTTCTCGGCCACTACCTGTCACGCGCGCACCGTGACAACCCGGCCGTGGGCTGCACGATGGCCGCGCTGAGCACCGATGCTGCGCGCCAGCCCGATGCGGTCAGGGCCGTCTTCGCCGAAGGAATCGAGCGCCAGGTGTCCGCACCGATGCCGGATGCGGATGCCTCTGCGGCGGTAGCGGAGGGCAGGTCACGTGCGCAGCGGATCGCCCTGATTGCGCAGGCGGTCGGTGCGATCGTGTTGTCCAGGGCGTGCCCGGATGATTCGCCACTGGCCGATGAGATACTCGAGGCCTGCCGCCATGCGGTGCTGGCGGATGAATCAGCACGCGCTGCTGTCTTTCAGGGCTGAGCGCGCGCCGGGCCCCCGAACATCGCGTTGTCTGGCGCCCGGTGCATCTTCGTACCGCCCCAGGCGCCGCATCCACCCCCTCGCCAGCCACAGTCGGAGTAAACCATGACTTTCAAAGCGCTTCTCGCCACCCAGACCGGTGACCGCATCGCAGCTGACGTCGTAGAGCTCGACGAACATGACCTGATGCCCGGTGACGTCACCGTTGCCGTGGAGTATTCGACGGTCAATTACAAAGATGCGCTGGCCCTGGATGGACGTTCCCCGGTGATCCGTAAGTTCCCGTTGATTCCCGGCATCGACCTGGCGGGCATCGTGGAGAGCTCCGGCCATGCCGGCTTCTCGGCGGGTGACCGCGTACTGGTCAACGGCTGGGGATTGAGCCAGACCCACCATGGCGGTTTTTCGCAGAAAGCGCGCGTACCCGGGGAATGGTTGGTCAAGGTCCCCGAGGCATTTTCCACGCAGGATGCGATGGCGATCGGAACGGCCGGCTATACGGCGATGCTGTCCGTGCTCGCGCTGGAGCACGGTGGAGTGACGCCCGACCACGGCGACGTGCTGGTGACGGGGGCGAATGGCGGGGCCGGGTCCATCGCGATCGCGTTGTTGTCCCGGCTCGGTTATCGCGTCGTGGCGTCGACAGGGCGCCTGCAGGAAGCGGAGTATCTGAAGGAACTCGGTGCCGCTGAGATCATCGACCGTGCCACGCTCTCGGCGCCGGGTGCGCCCATCGCGAAGGAGCGCTGGGCCGGCGCCATTGATGCCGTGGGCAGCCATACGCTTGCCAATGTGCTGGCCCAGATCCGCTATCGCGGCGTCGTGGCGGCGTTCGGGCTGGCGCAGGGGGCGGATCTGCCGGGTTCGGTGTTGCCCTTCATCCTGCGCAATGTGACCTTGGCCGGCATCGATTCGGTCAATGCACCGTACGCCGCGCGCGAACAGGCCTGGGCACGACTGGCCACGGATCTGGACCTGCACAAGCTTGCCCGCACCACCCGGATGATCGGCCTGGCGGACGTTCCCGGACTGGCGGCGGACGTGCTGCAAGGGCGTGTGCAGGGCCGCACGGTGGTCGACGTCAACGCATAAGGGGCGGAACAGGGCATGCAGTGAGAAACTGATCTCTCGGATATCTCGATAATCGTGACCGGGGTCTCAAAGTTAATCCTCAAGATAATCTGCGAACTGCCGTTACAAACTTCACAGCATTCTGCTCTCCCTGCTGCGGCCTTCGTTCGTCCCCACGCCATCGCGTCGCCCCGCCGTGTATCTGCACGGCCCAGCCCTTCAGCCTGTTGGACCCGAGGACCCTGCAATGCCCAGCCCATCTGTCGGTACCCGGGTACCCGCACGCCTCTCTGCCTTTCTGTTTCGACCGTCCGCCACCCGGCACGCGGCGGCGGACGCGGCGGCGCGCAGGGACCAGGACCTGCAGGCGCAGGTCGATGCACTGCACCGGGTACAGGCGGTCATCGAGTTCGGGTTGGATGGCACCGTGCTGAAAGCCAATGCCAACGTGCTGGCGACCCTCGGCTACACGATGGAAGAGATCCAGGGGCGGCACCATTCCATGTTCATGGAGCCGGAGCAGGTGCGCAGTGCAGCGTACAAAGCCTTCTGGGAAAAGCTGGGCCGTGGCGAATTCGACGCGGGTCAATACAGGCGGGTGGGCAAAGGCGGGCGTGAAATCTGGATCCAGGCGTCCTACAACCCGGTCTTCGACAGCAAGGGCACGCCCTGCAAAGTGGTGAAGTTCGCCACTGACATCACGGAAGAACGGCAACGTGCCGCAGATGTCGCGGGCCAGCTTGCCGCGATCAACAAATCGCAGGCGGTCATCGAGTTCAGCCTGGACGGGCGTATCGAGACCGCCAACGAGAACTTCCTGGAGACCACGGGCTACTCGCTCGATGAGATACGCGGCAAACATCATTCCATGTTTGCCGACCCCGTTTATGCCCAGAGTGCCGAATACCGCCAGTTCTGGGAGAAACTCGGGCGCGGCGAATACGACGCGGGACGCTATCGCCGGTTTGGCAAGGGTGGCCGTGAGGTGTGGATCCAGGCCTCGTACAACCCGATCCATGACATGGATGGGCGGCCGTTCAAGGTGGTCAAGTACGCAAGCGATATCACGGCGCAGGTGCTCGAGTCACAGGCACTGCAGCAGGCGGTGGACCAGACCCGGGACGTGGTCGCCGCCGCGCAGGGCGGTGACCTGAGTCGCCGCATCGACCTCAACGGCAAACGCGGCGCGATCGGCGAGCTTTGCCAGGGGATCAACCTGCTGGTGGAGTCGATGGCCGGCATGATCGGGCGGATCAAGGCATCCGCGGATGCGGTCGCGATGGGCGCAGGCGAGATCGCGGAAGGCAACGATGACCTGGCACGGCGAACCGAGCAGCAGGCAGCGTCGCTGGAGGAAACCGCCGTATCGATGCAGGGCCTGACCGCGGCCGTGCGGCAGACCGCAGACAGCGCACAGCAGGCCAGCGAGTTGGCTGGCGCGACGGTGCGGGTGGCCGAACAGGGCGGTCAAGCCGTGCATGACGTGGTCTCGACCATGTCGCTGATCGCGGCGTCTTCGCATCGCATCGGCGACATCATCGGCGTGATCGACGGCATCGCGTTCCAGACCAATATCCTGGCATTGAATGCTGCAGTAGAAGCGGCGCGTGCTGGCGAGCACGGGCGTGGGTTCGCCGTGGTTGCATCGGAGATCAGGTCGTTGTCGCAGCGGTCGGCTACCGCCGCCAGCGAGATCAAACAGATCATCAGCGATTCGGTCGGCAAGGTCGGCGCCGGCAGCACGTTGGCGCAGGGGGCAGAGCGCACGATGGACGACATCGTCCAGAGCGTGCGGCGGGTCAACGATCTGATCCGCGGCATCAGCGCGGCCGCTCAACACCAGAGCGAAAGCATCGTGCAGATCAACCAGGCGGTGGATCACATCGACGAGGGAACCCAGCAGAACGCGGCGCTGGTCGAGGAGGCATCCGCGGCTGCGCGCAGCATGGAAGAACAGGCAACGCAGCTGCTGGGCACCGTGGCCGCGTTCCGCACCGAGGCATTGTCCCGCTAGCGCGGGCAGCGTTGATACGTGTTGGGTATCACTGCTGGCAGACAACGGTATTGGCCGTTGTTGATCCGGTCGTTCAGGCTGGACGCATGCATACCCCTGTTTCTTTCCAAGGCCAGGTTGGCCTCATCACCGGCGCCGCAGGCGGCCTTGGGCTCGCTTACGCGCGGTTGCTGGCGGGTCGTGGCGCAACGGTCGCGATGCACGATGTAGGTGCCGATACCGATGGCAGAGGCCTTGATGCGACCCGCATCTCCCGTGCAGCGGAGCAGTTGCAGGCGCAAGGTCGCACGGTCAGCAGTCACTGCCTGCCCATCAACACGCGCGCACAATGCCACGCACTGGTCGACGACGTGCTGCAGCAGCACGGACGCCTGGACTTTCTGATCCACAACGCGGGCTGGGTGGCCTACCAGCCGGTGCAGGACGTAGACGAAGCGCAGCTGGAGCACACGCTGCTTATCGCGGCCAAGGCGCCGCTGTGGTTGGCTCAGGCGGCATGGCCGAGCATGCGCGCCAATGGAGGCGGGCGCATCGTGGTGACGACGTCTGATCGGGCGCTGTATCCGCAGCATGTGCAGCAGGGGCTGGTCAGCTATGCGATGGCAAAGATGGCCGCTGTCGGACTGGTCAACGTGCTGGCCGCCGAAGGGGTTGGGGACAACATCGTGGTCAACGCGATATCGCCGGTAGCGAAGACACGCATGTGGGGGCACCAGGGCGAGCCTGATGAGCTGCACCCCGATGCGGTGGCCACGGGCGTTGCGTGGCTGGCGTCCACCCGTTGCACGGAAGGCGGCTGGATCCTGCGTGCGAGCAACGGGCAGTTCCACGCCACGCGCGCAGGCGAAGCGGCCGGCGTGGATTATCCGCGCGATCTGAAGGCGATCGCGGTCGACACGGTTGAAGGATTCAATGCCGCGTGGCCACGCATCGCGTTGACCAACACCGAGTCGCGCTCGACGCATTCCGGCTGAGCGCTGCTGATACCCTGAGTGCCTTGTCTGCAAGGCGACCGCCATGATCGATCTCCGTCTGCTGCGCCAGTTCGTGGCCGTGGCAGAAGAGCTGCACTTCCATCGTGCCGCGGCGCGCCTGCACATGTCCCAGCCACCCCTCACCGCTGCGATCCGCCGCCTCGAAGAGCTCGTGGGTGCCATGCTGGTGTTGCGCGGGCACAGGACACTTGGGCTTACGGCTGCCGGGAAAGTGCTGCTCGTCGAAGCACGACGCACCTTGCAGCAGGCCGACCATGCGCTCGCTGCGACCCGCGAAGCAGCAGCGGGGCGCACCGGCGTGGTGCGCGTGGCGTATGTCGGCAGTGCGCTGTACGGCAGCCTGCCGCAACGGATCCGGTGCTTCCGGCGGAGCCATCCGGGCGTGCGTCTGGAGCTGCGCGAGGCGACCTCGTTCCAGCAACAGGCGATGCTGCGGCAGGGACAGATCGATATCGGCATCCTCATCCCCCCGCTTCCCTCTTCCGCAGACCTGCGGTTGCACGCGTTCGACAGTGACACGTTGGCGATCGCACTGCCCCGCGATCATCCACTCGCCGCCCGCGCCTCATTGCAGGTGGCCGACCTTGCCAGAGAAGAGTTTGTCGGCTGGCCGGCGGCCGAAGGGGAGGGTTTCCACGCGCACGTGATGCAGCAGTGCAGTGCTGCAGGCTTCGTACCCAATGTCGTGCAGGAGGCGCACGGCATGCACGCCGTACTTTCGCTGGTGGCAGTGGAAACCGGGATTGCGATCATCCCGGCCAGCATGATGGGCTTCCGCGCCGCCGAGATCGCCTATGTCCCCCTGTCGGCGCCGGTGACCACGTTCGATCTGTGCTTCTGCACCACCGTGCTGAACGATGCGCCGGCGCTGCAGGCCTTCCTGCACGCGGCAGACGGTCGCATGGTGGCCAGTGGCTGACATCCAGCGCGCGGGCGACGCATATGACTCTTCAAGGGCGAATGCTTCGTCGCTAGCGTCTGATCACACGTTCCGGACACTCAAAGGATGATGTGATGACCGCGCACTACGACAACATGGTGGATCAGTACGTGGCCTACGCCAGCTCCTCGCCCACCCGTCCCATCGAGATGCGCACCATGCTGCAGTTGGCGGGCGAGATCGAGGGCAGGTCGGTGCTGGATCTCGCCTGTGGGTCCGGCTATTACGGACGCGAGTTTCTTCGCCACGGTGCCGGCCGCGCGCACGGGGTAGATCTATCGCAAGGCATGATCGACTACGCACGCGCGCTTTCCGCGGACCGCGGTGACGACATGACCTTCGAGGTGAATGATGTGACCGCAATGCCCGCAACGGCGGAGCACGACATCGTGCTGGCGGCGTATCTGTTCAATTACGCGCAGTCGCTGCACGCGCTGCAGCAGATGTTCGAATCGGTGATCCCGCACGTGAAGCGTGGCGGCAGGCTGGTGGTGCAGACGCTCAATCCGGAATTCCGGATGGCGCTTGGCAACTATTCTGCTTATGGGGTGAAGGCGATCGAGGAGGTGCCGTGGCGGGAGGGTGCACGGCTGGTGTTCGAGTTCCCCGGCTCGCCCCCGGCGCGGATCACCAACTACCGGTGGGCGAGAGAACACTATGAGCATGCGATCCGGTCAGCGGGGTTCCGTGCTGTCAGCTGGCATGAACCGCATCTGTTGGAAGCGGATATCCGCGGCCGTCCTGCCGGCTATTGGGAGGGCTACGTACACAACTGCATGTCGGTGAATCTGGTGTGCGAACGTTGACGCATCAGCGCCGGGACAACACCCGGTCGAGTGCATCCATCGCGCGCTGTGCCACCGTGCCGACATCCTCGGCCTTCAACGCATCGTTGAATACTTCCAGGCCCACCGGGCCGGAATAGCCCATGTCCTGCAGCGCATCCAGCAGTTCGTGTACTGGCCAGATGCCTTCGCCCGGCAGACAACGTGCATGGCGGGCGGTGTCGATCACGTGGCCGGGCAGGGGCTGCTGCTGCACGTCACTCAGTTGCACCAGCGCGATGCGGTGCGCGGGAATCCCGCGCAGGTCGTCGACGCTGCGGCCTGCGGCAAACAGATGGAATGCGTCGACGACGATGTCGAGATTGTCAGCGTCCACCGCCTGTACCTGACGCCACACGGCGGGGAGCGTGGAGTTGAGCACACTCCACGCCATCCCTTCATACGCGATGCGCAGTCCTCGTGATCCCGCTTCCGCGCACAGCCAGCGCAGATCCGGCCCGACGCGATCGCCGATGCAGCGCGTGTCGGTGGAGGCGGGTACCAGCACCGTCCGGGCCCCCAATGCAGCCGCCAGATCCAACAGGCCGATGGCCTCGTGGCGTTTATCGCGGCGATGCGGGTCGGGTGCACCGTCAAAATCGAGGAGCACCTGGACGTCGGTAAGTCCCATCGCGGTGTCCTGCAGCGCGGAACGCACTGCAGCGGCCGACGTCGGCTCCACATCCTGGCGCCATATCTCGACCTGATCGAACCCGGCGGACGCTGCGGCGGCGAGCTTCTGCGAGGTGCCGCCGCCAAGCAGCACGGTGTTGAGGAAACGAGGGGAGGTGGTGAGCCGCATCTGGCGAGGGTACCGTCGCTGGGATGCAGGCGGTGTCGACGTGGAGCGCACCATCCAGAGCCGGCAATCGACGAAGGCCGATCGCCGACCGCGCACGCCGATCAGCGACGGTCGCGTTTGATCCAGGCCCGCACGAACAACGCGATCAGGCCACTGAAGATGACCCAGGACACAAGGTCGAACAGGCCGTCGCCGAGCAGCGCGCTGACCAGCCCGATGAGGCTGGCCAGCGTGATCCATGCAGGTGCGATGAAAGGACTCTTCATGCAACCTCCTGGGTCTGCGCCCGTTCGATCTCCGCTACGCGCGTGGCAGTGCTCCCGCGCTTGAACCAGAGGTACAGTCCGCTGATCAGCACAGCGATGGTCAGCAGGTCCATCAGCGCCCACAGGATCTTCAGCGGCAGCTTGCCGTAGTCGCCGAAGTGCAGAGGCTGGCTCAGCAGCAGCACGGTCATGTAGGTGGGCAACTGCGGCTGTGCCGTCAGGGCGCCGGTCTGCGCGTCGATCAATACGGGCCGATACAACCGCTCGGTCACCGGCGAATCGCCCTGCATGAACACGCCATAGTGGTGGTCACCGCTGTAGCCGGTACCGGGGAAGCTGACGAACGCCGGGCGCATGTCCGGCTCGGCTGCGCGCGCGGTGTCTACCGCGGCCTGCAGCGACGCGAGCTGCGTCGGCTTGGGCTGGCCGGCGTAGCGTGCAGCGAACTCGCCCAGTTGCTGCGTCTGCCAGGCCTGCTCCAAGGGCTTGGCCAGCGTGTTGATGGCACCGGTAAGGCCGACGACCAGCGCCCAGCCGAGGGTGACGATGCCGATCACGTTGTGCAGATCGAGCCAGGCAAGACGGCGGCTGCGACCCGTGCGCAGCGTGCCGAAGCGCTGCTTGCGCATGAAGGGGCCGTAGAGCACCAGCCCGGACACGATGGCGACAACGAACAGCAGCCCCATCGCGCCCATGAACAACAACCCCGGCAGCCCAAGGAACAGATCCGTGTGCAGGCGGTACAGGAAGTACATCACGCCTTCGTTGAACTGCGGTGCGGGGACCTGTTCGCCACTGACGGTGTTCAGCAGCACGGTCTGCATCTGCGGCGCGGGCGTGTCGCTGCGCGCACCGGTATTGACGTACATCAGCGGTGCATCGGGGTCCCAGCCGACGAACAGGGGCACATTGCCGGGAAAGTGCTGCAGGGCGGTCTGAACCTGCGCATCCAGGTTGCGGATCGGTGCATCGGCAGGGGCAGCGGGAATTTCGGGGTCAGCGCCGGTGAGGTGCCCGATCTCATGGCCGAAGATGAGGGGCAGGCCGGTCAGGCAGAGCAGCAGCAGGAACAGCGTGCAGACCAGGCTTGTCCATTTATGGACGACGAACCAGGCTTTGATGGCGGAACGTTGCATGGAGCGGAAAGTCTCGGTCGGCGATGGGCGGAAGGCCAATAGGCGGGCGCCGGGACGCTTGCGTGTCCCTCTTGGCACGCCGGAATGAAACAGGCAGTTGTTGCACAATATATAACGATAAGCCACCGGGCCGATCCGACGGTGTCGTGACGACCTCTCGACGCAGGACGGCAGCAGCGGCAAGCATGGTGCTCGACTGCTGGGGAGCTCCTTCCGATGCCTGTCTCTGCTTCGTATGACGCGTTCTGCCGCTACTATCTCGCGCTTGAGCGCGCGTCCCCCTCCCGTTCACTGGAACGATGCACGCTGCTGGAACTGGCCGGTGACCTGAGTGGCCGCGATGTAGTGGATCTTGCATGCGGAGAGGGGTGGTGCGGTCGCCAATTGCTCGCCGCCGGGGCGAGGTCAGCGCTGGGGATCGATATCTGCACCAGCATGATCGCTGAAGGTCGCGCAAGATCGGCCGGCGAGGGGGACCGCATGACGTTCCTGCACGCAGATGTGATGGATGTGGAGCGGGATGGCCAGTTCGACATCGTGACGGGGGCCTGTTTGCTCTGTCTTGCCAAGACCCGCAACGAGCTTGCAGCGATGTACGCACAGGCAAGGCGCCTGCTGCGACCTGGTGGCTGTTTCATCGCGGTGGTCAACAACCCCCAGTACCGTCACACCGGCAGCATCAACCCCGCCACACATGCGCAGGTGCTTGAGTGCGTGAGCGGCGAGGGTCATCAGCGCATGCGCATCCGGTTCGGTGCCCGGGAGGATGCGGTCGTCGTGGATTACAACTGGGATACGGCCAGCCATGAGGCCGCGGCCGAACAGGCAGGCTTCCACGAGAGTGTCTGGATGTGGCCAAAGGTGACCCCCGACATTCGTGCGAAGCATCCGGCGGGTTTCTGGGATGAATACGAAACCAACTGCGCGCGAGCCTTCTTGCGAGTGCGGTGCTGAACCGATGTCATTGTGTACCGCGCGCCATCATATTCAGTTTCAGGTCGCCTGCGCGCAACGTGCTGTCCGCCGCCGAAACCTGTACATGGCGACGCAGCGGGACCCCCACGCGTGTGAACATGGCGTCCGACGCAACGGACTGGGTCAGATAACCGTCCCCTGAGGCCCTCAATCCTGGGTGATCCGCGCTGGCCGGGGATGCGATCGAGCGTGACGACGCCGTAGGTGGCGGACTGTGCAGTTGCCACGTCGCCGTCGTGGCCCAGCGGGACGGTGAGCTGCGACTATCCAGCTCTGTCGCCATTCCCTCAGCCGTGACGGCGTCAGCCTTGATGGACAATGCGCGCGGCAGCGCCGTAGCCGGGTTCAGGGAGCAGTGCATCCCCGCAACCGAAGGCGTCTGCTACGGATGAAAAAAGTTTCATTTGGCGTCCACGCGTCCGTGCGGGGGTTTTCTTCTATATTCGCCGCACGCAGGATGCGGCGTGGCCGGCACCGCCGTGGCATGGCCCCTGACGCGTCGCATCGGATTCGTCCGAAAACTCCCCGATTTCCTTCCCCCGCAGGAAAATGTCCAATGGTTTTTCCATGTTTCGGCAGGCTGGTCCTCGCCGCCACCCTTTGCTTCATTCTCAACGGGTGCACACAGAAAGAGGCCGCCCCCGCCGCCGCGCCGCGCGACGTATCGGTGATGACCCTGCAGGCCCGGGCCGTCGCATTGGACCAGGAGCTGCCGGGACGCACGGTTGCCTTCGAAGAATCGGATGTACGCCCGCAGGTTTCGGGTGTGTTGCTGAAGCGGCTGTTCGAAGAGGGGGCTACCGTGAGCGCGGGTGATCCGTTGTTCCAGATCGACCCGTCGTTGTACCAGGCGGCGTTGAATGAAGCGGCGGCGAACCTGCGCACGGCGCAGGCCACGGCCGTGACCGAGCGCCTGCGCGCCGGGCGGTTGCAGGCGCTGGGCCAGGAGCAGCTGACCTCCCAACAGGCGGTGGACGATGCGATCGCCACGGCCAAGCAGGCCGACGCGGCGGTGGATGGGGCCAATGCGGCCCTGCAGACCGCGCAGACCAATCTACGGTTCGCCGCGGTGTCCGCACCGATCAGCGGGCGGGTGGGCCGGGCGCTTTTCACTCCGGGCGCGCTGGTGACTTCCGGCCAGGCCGAGCCGCTGGCGAAGATCCAGCAGGTGGATCCGATGAATGTGGATATCACCCAGTCCAGCAATGAGTTCCTGGCGCTGCGCCGTGCCATTGCCGAGGGCGGCGTGCAGGCATCGGCGACGCCGGTGACATTGAAGCTGTCCGACGGCAGTGCGTACCCGCTGCAGGGCACGCTGGAGTTTGCCGATCTGGACGTGGACCAGGACACCGGCAGCATTACCCTGCGGGCGACCTTCCCGAACCCGGACGGGCAACTGCTGCCGGGCATGTACGTGCGTGCGATGGTCGGGCAGGGCACGCGCCAGCAGGCAGTGCTGGTGCCGCAGTCCGTGGTCGATCGCAGTCCGCGGGGCAACGCGCTTGCCTGGGTCGTGGATGCCGACGACGTAGTGCGCCAGCGGGAATTCCGCACCCTGCGCGCGGTCGGCGACCAATGGCTGGTGGCCGATGGCCTGAAGGCCGGGGAGCGCATCGTCATCGGCGGCCGGCAAGGTCTCGTGGATGGGGCGAAGGTGGCGGTGACGGACGCCAAGGACGGTGCCAAGGTTGCCGTGGCACCCGCCGACACCGCAGCGAAGAAGGGCTGACCTGCGCATGCTCTCCCGATTCTTCATCCACCGTCCGATCTTCGCCTGGGTACTGGCGATCTCCATCATGGCCCTGGGCAGCATCGCGGTCCTGCAGTTGCCGGTGGAGCAGTACCCCGACATCGCGCCTCCCCAGATCAACATCACCGCCAACTACACCGGTGCGTCCGCGCAGACCGTGGAAGACAGCGTCACGCAGGTGATCGAGCAGCAGATCAAAGGCATCGACCACCTGTTATATTTTTCTTCCAGCAGTTCCTCCGCAGGGCAGGCACGCATCACGGTCACCTTCGACCAGCAGGCCGACCCGGACATCGCCCAGGTGCAGGTGCAGAACAGCGTCAACCAGGCGATCAACCGCCTGCCGCAGGAAGTGCAGCAGCAGGGCGTAACGGTAGCCAAGTCGCAGGGCGACTCGCTGATGGTGGTCGCGCTGTATGACACCACCGGCAAGATGCAGCGGGTGGACGTGTCGGATTTCCTGTCCAGCAGCGTGCAGGATCCGATGAGCCGTATCCCGGGCGTTGGCGAGATCGATGTGTTCGGCGCGCCGTATGCGATGCGCATCTGGATGGATCCCCATCAGCTTCGTGCCTACAGCCTGATGCCGAGCGATGTGCGCAGCGCGATCGAGGCGCAGAACACCCAGGTGACGGCCGGCGAGCTGGGCGGTCTGCCGGCGATGGACGACCAGAGCCTCAACGCCACGGTGACCTCGCAGTCACGGCTGCAGACCCCGGAGCAGTTCCGCGCGATCATCCTCAAGACACTGCCCAATGGCGCGGCCTTGACGCTGGACCAGGTCGCGCGCATTGAGATCGGTGCGCAGGGCTACACCATGAGCAGTTTCCTCAATGGGTACCCGGCCGCCGGATTCTCGGTCACCCTGGCCTCCGGTGCCAATGCCCTGCAGACCGCCGATGCCGTGCGTGCGGAAATCGAGCGCCTGAAGCCGACGTTCCCGCCGGGCCTTGAGGTGGCGTACCCACGCGACAGCACCCCGTTTGTACGGGTGTCGGTGGAAGGGGTGGTCCATACGTTGATCGAGGCGATCATCCTGGTGGTGGTGGTGATGTTCCTGTTCCTGCAGAACCTGCGCGCGACGCTGATCCCGGCGATCACGGTGCCGGTGGTATTGCTGGGAACCTTCGGGGTGCTGGCCGTCGCCGGGTTCACGATCAACACGCTGACGCTGTTCGCGATGGTGCTGGCGATCGGTCTGCTGGTGGACGATGCGATCGTGGTGGTGGAGAACGTCGAGCGCATCATCCACGAAGAAGGGCTGCCACCGGCCGAAGCCACCGAGCGCTCGATGGGCGAGATCACCGGTGCGCTGATCGGCATCACCGTGGTGCTCGGTGCCGTTTTCCTGCCGATGGCGATGTTTGGCGGAGCCACCGGCATCATCTACCGGCAGTTCTCGATCACCATTGCGTCGGCCATGGTGCTTTCCGCGCTGGTCGCGCTGACCCTGACCCCGGCACTGTGCGCCACCCTGCTCAAGCCCGCCGACAAGGAGCGCCCGCCGGGACGCTTTTTCCGCTGGTTCAATGCTCGGGTGGAACGCACCCAGGCCTCCTACCGTGCCGGCCTGGCCCACGTGGTCGGTCGGCCGCGGCGCTGGATGGCCTTCTATCTGCTGGTGGTCGTCGCGGTGGCGGGCCTGTACCTGCGCATGCCGACCGGCTTCCTGCCCGTAGAGGACCAAGGGCTGGTGATGTTCCAGTTCACCACGCCGGAAGGTACGCCCATGGCCAAGACCGAAGCATTGGGCGAGGACATCGGACGTTACTTTCGGGAAAATGAAAAGCAGAGCGTGGATGTGGCCTTCGTGGTGGTCGGTCGCAACAATGCCGGTACAGGGCAGAACGCGGGCCAGGGGTTCCTTGCGCTGAAACCGTGGAGTGAGCGCGATGGGGACACCAGCGCCGATGCGATCATCGCCCGCGCCAACGCGCACTTCCGTGCTGTGGCCGATGCCCAGGTCAACGTCCTGTCGCCGCCTGCGGTGCGCGGGCTGGGCCAGTCCAGCGGATTCGAACTGTGGCTGCAGGACAGCAGTGCGGCGGGGCGCGAAGCGCTGAAGGGGGCGCAGCAGCGCGTGGTGCAGGCGGCCAACGAGGACGCCGGCCTTTCATCGGTGCGCTTGAATGGACTGGGCGATCGCGCCCAGCTGCAGGTGGATATCGACCAGGCCCAGGCGAGCGCCCTGGGTCTGGCGCAGGCGGACATCAACACCACGTTGTCGGCCGCCTGGGGCGGAACCTACGTGAATGATTTCCTGGACCGCGGCCGGGTCAAGCGCGTTTACATTCAGGGCGACGCCCCGTACCGGAGCGTGCCCGAGGACATCAACCAGTGGTATGTGCGTGGCAGCGATGGGCAGATGGCATCGTTCGCCAGTTTTGCCCGCACGCATTGGGAGCGCGGGCCGCAGCTGCAGCAACGCTTCAACGGCCTGCCGGCGATGCAGCTGCAGGGCAGTGCCGCCCAGGGCAGCAGCTCGGGTCAGGCCATGGGCCGCATGACGCAGTTGGTGGCCCAGGAAGAGGGATTCGGCCTGCAGTGGAGCGGCCTGTCCTATCAGGAGCAGCTCTCCAGCAACCAGACGATCTGGCTGTACCTGGCGTCCATTGCGTTCATTTTCCTGTGCCTCGCGGCGCTGTATGAAAGCTGGACAGTGCCGGTGGCGGTGCTGCTGGTGATTCCGCTGGGCGTGCTCGGCACCGTGTTGGCGACCACCGTCGCAGGCTTCGTCAACGACATCTATTTCCAGGTCGGCATGTTGACCACCATCGGCCTGTCCGCAAAGAACGCGATCCTGATCGTGGAATTCGCCGAGGCCGAGTACCGTGCCGGACGCTCTGCGGTGGATGCGGCACTGGAAGGGGCGCGCCTGCGGCTGCGGCCCATCGTGATGACCTCGCTGGCCTTCGTGGCCGGCGTAGTGCCGCTGGCCCTGGCCACGGGTGCCGGGGCGGTGAGTCGGCGCGAGATCGGTATCAGCGTGATCGGCGGCATGGTGTCCGGCACGCTGTTGGCGATCTTGATGGTGCCGTTGTTCTTCGTGCTGGTGCGCGGTCTGGGCCGGCGGAAAAAGAGCGCCTGAACGTGAGTGGCCGTGCCGTTCAGCACGGTCATCGTCATGTCATCGGCGGATCACATGGCGGTCGCCGGGGCGGACTTAGGGTGGGTGCACCCGCCCCCAACGGAGTTCCGCCATGTGGCTCATCGACCGCCTGCTTCCGCACACTGCACTACTGGCAACGCCAAGCGATGCAGGGCCGATCGAAGAGGGACCGGATGCGCCTCCCGAAGCAGGCGCCCGGCGCCTGACCTTGAAGCGCCCCGTACGCGCAGGTCGCTTGGCGATCTCGCCCTGGCAGAAGGTTGCCGCCCCGAGCCGCCGCAGCAGGCACTGACCTGGTGTCTATCGGTCGGCCGGGTGGTTGACCCCGTCATTGGTGGGTACCACGCCCAGCCCGAACGGATCGATGCCCTCCAGGCAGGCCACGTTGTAGCCGTACTCATGCGGATTCGAGCGCCGACGGTGGTGGGTGTAGATTCCGCAGACATCGCAGAACCAGTGCTCGGCCACGTGGGTGTTGAACTGGTAGAGACGCAGGTGGGCGTGCCCCTGCAGGATCTCGATCCCGTTTTCAGCCACGGTGGCCGCGATGGCGCCACGACGCCGACACAGCGAGCAGTCACACCGGCGCGGATCGACGATGCCATCGGGCAGATGCAGGCGCAATTGCACAGCGCCGCAATGGCAACTGGCGGTGTGCCATTCGTTGACTGCCACAGCCGAAACCTCTTTGATGCCCATGATCCCTCCCGGTGCGTGGCGTCATTCTGCCCGAAGTATCTCCTGTCGCGTCGTGCCACTCCCGGCGGCTACCGGGACGCCACCGGTCTGCGCGGCGGCCATTCCTGAACGCCCTCGGATTTCCCCGGCACCTCGCTTGTGGCTAACTAGGCGCCCCAAGATGAATGCGACAGGTCCCCGTGAAGGCAGCAGGCCGTTGGAGTATCGGAACCCTCATGCTGCTGGCGACCCTGTGGGTCGCTGGACTGGTGTTCTATCAGGTGCCGGGACCCGGCTGGTTGGCGGGATGCGCGGCGCTGCTCTGGTTGCTGGCGGGTGGCTGGATGTCGGTGCGCGTAGCGCGCGGACGGGCGGGACGCAGGCTGCCCGCTGCCTACGGACTGTGCATGGTGGCTGCGGCACTGACGTGGCTGGGCCTGACGCCGCGACAGGACCGCGCATGGGCTGACGACGTGGCGCAGCGGCTGCACGTGGCCTCTTTCGACGGTCGAAGGGTCGTGCTGGACAACGTCCGCGACTTCACCTGGCGCACCGAGCAGGACTACGATGCGCGCTGGGTCCGCCGGGAGTACGACCTGCAGCAGTTGGCGTCGGCCGACCTGGTGATGTCCTATTGGATGGGACCTGCCATCGCCCACACGTTGGTGTCGTTCGGATTCGAGGACGGTCGGCAGCTGGTGTTCTCGCTGGAGATCCGCAAAGAGCAGGGCGAGTCGTTCTCCGCGCTGGGCGGCTTCTTCCGCAAGTTCGAAATGACCCTGGTGGCATCCGAAGAAACCGACATCATCCGCACGCGCACCAATGCGCGCGGTGAGGATGTCTATCTGTACCGGCTGCATGGCCTGAGCCAGGCCCAGTTGCGTACCTTGTTCGCCGCCTACATCGACGAGGCGCGCACGCTCGATGCGGCGCCGGCGTTCTACAACACCTTGACCAGCAACTGCACCACGATCGTATTTGATCTGGCACGGCATATCGCCCCCGGGCTGCCGCTGGACTACCGCCTGCTGCTGTCCGGGTATCTGGACCGGTACGCATTCGATCAAGGCGCGTTGACGCCGGGGCATTCGTTCAAAGCGCTCCGCGAGCGTGCACGCATCACTGATCGCGCGCTGCAGCCGGCGTCTGACAGGGATTTCTCCAGATGGATCCGCCGTGGCGTGCCCGGCACCGCCCAGGAAGGTGAACAATGATCGACATGAGGGCGCCGGTTTACTGGCCGAAGAGGGTACGCCTGCTGCTCGCTGCCGCCGTGCTGCTTCTGGGCAGTGGCTGCGCGATGGTAACGGTCAAGCAGGTGGCCAACACCGATTACCTGTCCAGCAAGCGCTCGGATGTGCTGACCACCGGCAAGCTCAGTGCGGCATCACAGGAAACACTGAGCGTGGTGGGGCTGGATGCCAGCCAGTGTGGCAAGGACGTAGTGGTCTGCCGCAGGACGTTGCTGGATACCGATGGCATCAGTGCCGAACAGCGCATGTCGGCGTTGTCCGAATTGTGGGTGCAGACGGCGCTGGCCCTCAGTCCGAAACCCAAGCATGCAGACAAGGAGCCGATGAGCGACGCGGCGGTGGATGCGTGGCTGGAGGCGGCGCGCTACGCGTATGCGTACCTGTTCTTCAGTGGCCGCGCGCCCTCTGATCGTGCCTTCGAGGATCGTCAGACGCAGGTGCGCGACTACTACAACTATGCCGCTGAGCAGACGGCGTCGGTGGTGTTCCGTCGGGCACGCGCGTCCGCGCTGGAAGGCGAAGACTACAACGCGCCGGTGGCCGGCGAGCGCTGGACGATCACCTCCGACTACGATCGCCTGTCGATGCCCAGCATGCCCACCCGGCTGGTGTCGGCGGCAACGATCAGCTTCGTTGGCCTGCGCAGCACCTACCGCCGTGATGGGTTCGGTGCCGAGCTGGTGGTGGTGATGGACCCACCCCGGTTGAGCACCCCCTTGCCGGAGGCAGACGCGCCGGTGGATGCGGCCGCGCCCGCCAGGAAACACGAAGTGCCGCAGTACAGTGAGATGTCCTCGATCAACGCCACCGCGCTGCTGCGCTTCAAGGGCGACTCGCTGGACGACGTGCTGAAGACCAGCCAGGTATTGCTGGATGTGTACTCCCCGGAAGCGACCGAGCGGGTAGACCTGCACGGGCAGCAGGTGCCGCTGGCCGGCAACTTCACTGCGGCGTATGGGCTGTGGCTTGCACAGAGCGGGTTCGCCACACAGGCGCTGCGCACCTTGTTCGGCTTGGCCGAAGGCATCAAGGAGCCGCACATCTACCTGATGCAACCCTGGGACCCGAACCGCCGCATCATCTTCATGCTGCATGGATTGGGCAGCAGTCCGGAAGCGTGGGTGAACGTGGCCAACGAAATCATGGGCGAAGAGGAGCTGCGTCGCGAATTCCAGGTGTGGCAGGTGTATTACCCGACCAATGCGCCGATTGCGCTGAACCGGTACGAGATCTCGCGCGCGTTCAACAGCACCCTGAAACACTTCGATCCCAGCGGGCAGACGCGTGCGTCGAAGGACCAGGTGTTCATCGGCCACAGCATGGGCGGCGTACTGGGACGGCTGATGGTCAGCGCATCCGGCGATGCGTTGTGGAACGACCTGATGGCACGCTACGACCTGAAAGGCGAGCGCCTGCAGCGGGTGAAGACGAAGCTGGGCCCGCTGCTGCAGTTCCAGCCGCAGCCGAACGTGGAGCGGGCGATCTTCATCGCGGCCCCGCACAAGGGAACGGACATCGCGGGCAACCGGGTGGGGCGCCTGATCGGTCGTCTGGTGCGTCTGCCGTTGACGATCCTGGGTTCATTCGAGGATGCATTCAACACCCTGCAGCAGGCCGATGCGCAACGTAGTGGGAGCGAAAAGCTGCGTGTGCCCAACAGCATCGACAACCTGAAATCCACCGATCCCTTCGTCATGGCAGCCGGCTCGCTGCCGATCCAGCCCGGGCTGAAGTATCACTCGATCATTGCCCAGCGCAAGCCAGAAGTGCCGCTGCTGCAGTCCGATGACGGACTGGTGCCGTACTGGAGTTCCCACCTGGAGGGCGCCGTGTCGGAGAAGGTGATCATTTCCGGCCACAGCGTGCAGGAGACGCCGCAGGCCGTGCTGGAAATCCGCCGCATCCTGCGCGAAGACGTGGACGAGGTGGGTGCAAGGCCGTGAGCTGGAGTCTGGTGGATAACGTCCGCTGGTCGTCACAGGCCCTGGGGGCGCTTCACCGTATGCGGTAGCTGCCTTGGCTCAGGCCACACGCGCGCGGGACGCAGGCGCGCAGTTCAGTGTTGAGAGAACCGGGACGGGTGCCGCTGCAGTTCACACCTGTCTGGGCTGAAAGCTCGAAGGCACCCGCGTGACGCTCGGCACTTTGAGCGTAGCATCGTCTGTCATCGACGCTGACGCTGTAGGACACTGCGCCGGCTACCGAGCTTTTCACGCTCATCGATCCGATGGCGAAGAACGGCTGCCCCGGTGCTGCACTCCCAGAGGGAGCGGCGGTACGTGCATAGTCTGTCCAGTTGTCCAGGCTTGATGCAGGCTCGTCGAACGCGCGCTCGATCTCTTCGATGGTGGCCGGAGTGCCCTCTCGCGTTTCGGAAGATACGCACGACCAAGCGGCTATGGCATTTTCACCTCCCAGTATTCCCCGCCCCGTGCTGGGTCGCATCCCGCTCTCAAGGCACAGCGCTTCATGGTAGGTCTTTGTGGCAGCAGGCTGATCGCTGAAGTCTATGGAGAACCTATTGCCAGAGAGACGTCGTAGCTTCTGTTCCAGACGAATTCTGCTTCCATTGAAGTCGGAGTGCTCGGAAGTGCGGAGGATGACGTCGCCATCCGCACGGTGTTCCACAATGCGGTCGATGTAACCGGCCATTGGCAGCGGGGTCAGAGCGGCTGAGAAAAGGAGCGCGGTGGCAAGCATGGCGTTGTCCTCTGTGCTGGACTCGCATGTTTGCGGTTTACCGAAGCGTCGCACGTGGCTGACGTCTCAGAATGCAGCGAAGCTATCGAAAAGCAATCGGGCGTTGTTCTGCTATATCCGCAGAGGTGCAACGCGCGGTCGGAAACGATCGCTATTGGTGGGTGACGACCGTTCGTTGTTACAGAGCCGCCACCCACCAACGGCGTGACGACCCACCGTCGTCACCGACCCTGATCGCATGCGATCAGATGCGCCGCGCGACCACCGTGGCCAGCAGTGCCAGCAGCAGGGTCACCGCGAAGCACAGCAGGTAGCCCAGTGTTTCGCGACCATCGATGAAAGCGGCGAACAGTGCGCCGGACAGCGCCAGCGTGGTCGCCACCGCGATGCCTTCGCTGAGCTGCAGCGCCGAGCTGTTCGCGCCCTGTTCGTGACGCGGTGACATTGACAGCGTGAGCACCGACAGACTGGGGTAGATCAGGCCCATGCCGAGCCCGGTCAGTGACCAGCCTGCCAAGGCCAGCAGCAGGGGCACGCCCTGTTGCAGGGTCAGCGAGGTGAGCAGCAGGCCGCCGCCCATCATCCACGAACCGGCCTGCACCAGATGCGCACGGGTCCAGCCAAAACGTTGATGTCCCTGCAGCCATGAGCCGGAGAACCAGCCCAACGCCCCCATGCTGAGTGCAGCGCCTGCCCACAGGGGGGAGAGGTCACGTTCGCGTTGCAACAACAGCGGCAGGAAGGCTTCCGCGGCGAAGAACGCAGACGCGGCGATACCGCGTAGCGCGATCACGCTGGGCAAGCCGCGCCGCAGCGCCAAGGTGCCCGTAGGCAGCAGGTGGCGGCTGCATACCACCAGCCCGACCAGTGCGCTGGTCATCAACGCGAGCGCGGTGATGCCCTGCTGCTGTCCCCCCAGGTACAACAGAAGGGCGGCCAGCGCCGCGCCCACGGCCCACCGCACGACCGGGCGCGCAACGACCTCGGTGCGAACGTCCTGTGCACTGGCGCGCAGCGCGGGCACCAGCAACCAGGCAGCCGGCAGAGCGAGCACCGGAACCGCCAGGAATACCCAGCGCCACCCGGCGTACTGCACGATGAGGCCGCTCAGCCCCGGGCCTACCAGCGATGGGACCACCCAGCCCGCAGAGAAGGCGGCGAAGACTTTCGGCCGCAGCGGCTCTGGGAAGGTGCGCGCGACCAGCACGTACAGCGATACCGATACCGCGCCGATGCCCACGCCCTGCAGCAGGCGTCCGGCCACCAGAACCCCCATGCGCGGGGCGAGGCCGGCGACGATCAGACCGATGACGAAGAACGCGAGACCCAGCCACAGTGGCCGCGATGGTCCGCGTTGGTCGCACAGGCGACCCGCCACGGTCATCCCGATCACGCTGGTCGCCAACGCGCCGCCGAAGGCCAACGCGTACAGGCGCAGGCCATCCAGTGCGAACGCGACGGTAGGCATGGCCGCCGCAACGGCCAGCGCTTCGAACGCCACCAGCGCCACCAGTGCGACCATGCCGACCGTCGTGGCGCGATAGCGTGGCGAGAGGATGGATGCCTTATCCACCAGGGCCAGAGAAGAGACGTCGGAGTTCATGTCAGGGCTTGTAATGGGAATGCGGAGGCGGCAGCATCCGCCCTCAACCATGGTTGAGGTCAAGAGATGGCGATGCAGGAGCTTAGTGTAGGCGAGGTCGCCAAGCGCAGTGGCGTGGCGGTGTCGGCGCTGCACTTCTACGAGCGCAAGGGGCTGATCCGCAGCCTGCGCAACGCAGGAAACCAGCGGCGTTACCCGCGCGATGTACTGCGGCGCTTGGCAGTGATCCGGGTGGCACAGCGGGTAGGCATGCCACTGGAAGCAATCGGTGCGGCGTTGGCAGAGCTGCCTGAAGGACGCACACCCACCAAGGCGGAGTGGGCGCGCATGTCCGCGCGCTGGCGCAGCGAACTGGATGAGCGCATCCACCTGCTGCAGTTCCTTCGCGATCAGCTGACCGGCTGCATCGGCTGCGGCTGCCTGTCGCTGAAACGCTGCTGGCTGGCCAACCCCGGCGATGTGCTGGCAGAACAGGGCGAAGGGCCGCAGCGCTGGGACTGAGGACAGCCCTCGGGCTGCTGCTCGCCGCTGGTTCGGTAGAGCCGACTTCAGTCGGCTGCTGCTCGCTGCTGGTTCGGTAGAGCCGACTTCAGTCGGCTGCGCCTGCGCTAGTCGACTGAAGTCGACTCTACCGGGCATCCCCGGGCATCCCCGAGATCCCGTGGACCCCGGACATCCCGGACATCCCATGCCTCCTGAACCTGTTCGATCAGTCGCCAGCTCACCAGACCGTGAGCGTCTGCCCGCTCTGGATGCCTTCCACCGCCCGTTGGTAGGCCAGCGCGACCCGGCTGGCAGCCGCCGGTTCGAAGCCCGGGAAGTACGGCGCGTAGGCAACTGCGGATTCTTCCAGCACCGTAGGACTCACCACATTGATGCGCAGTCCGCGCGCCACCAGTTCGCATGCTGCCGCACGCACGAAGCCTTCCAGGCCAGCGTTCACCGCCGTCGCATTGCTGCCATCGCTGATCGGCTGGGCGCTCACTATGCCGCTGGTGAGGGTGATCGAGCCCCCTGCGCGCAGGTGATGCTGCGCGGCCAATGCCAGGCGCACCTGGCCAAGCAGCTTGTCCTGCAGTCCGCTGTTGAACTGGGCAGGCGTCATGTCCTGCAGGGGGCCGAAGTGCAACTGGCCGGTGGTGGCGATCACCGCGTCGAGCAGGCCGGTCTGCTGGAAGAGGTCGTGCACGCTGGCATCGTCGGTCAGATCCACGCGGTGATCGCCACTGCGACGCCCTGCGGTGACAACGTCATGGTGCTGGCCCAGATGCTGGGCTACCGCCTGCCCCAACGTCCCAGAGGCACCAACGATCAGGATCTTCATGCGGATACTCCTTCAGTAAGTGAGGCCAGTCTGGCGCGGCGATCGGCTTTGGATAAGGGGCGTATGATTCGCTCATTCCTAACCTGGAGTTAGTAATGGACACGCTCCGCTGCATGCAGGCCTTTGTCGCCGTGGCCGACCTCGGCAGCTTCGCGCGCGCGGCCGAACAGTTGGACGTGTCGGCCGTGATGGTCGGCAAGTACGTCCAGCAGCTGGAGGCGCATCTGGGTACGGCGCTGCTGCAACGGAACACCCGACGTCAGCGTCTGACGGAGGCCGGCACCGCGTATCTGGCCGGATGCCGGCAGGTGCTCGAGCAGGTGCAGCACGCCGAAGCGAGTGTCGCGGGCCTGCAGTTGCAGCCACGTGGGCTGCTACGGATCAGTGCGCCCAGCACGTGGGGCAGCTGCGTGCTTGCGCCGGCGCTGGCTTCGTTGCTGGAAGCGCAGCCGCTGGTGAATATCGAGTTGGACCTCAGCAATCGCACTGTCGACTTGATCGAGGACGGCTTCGACGCGGCGATCCGGGTAGGCCCGCTGCCGTCCCGCGAGGTGGTGGCGCGCCCCTTGCCGCCCTACGCGATGAGCCTGTGCGCGTCGCCGGACTACCTGCGGCGGAAAGGGACGCCGCGTGATCCAGCGGACCTCGCCCAGCATGAGTGCCTGAGCCATCTGTCCTGGCGCGGGGGCCATGGATGGCAGCTGGCGAACGGCGATGCGGTGGACTGGGAGCCGCGCGCACGGCTGAGCAGCAACGACGGCCAGGCACTGCGGCAGGCTGCGCTGGCCGGTGCCGGGTTGGTATTGCAGCCGACCGCGTTGCTGGGCGAAGACATCGCGGCGGGAAGGCTGGTCACCGTGCTGGCCGATCACGTGCCGGCCGCACGGCCGATGCACCTGATCTACCTGCCGGACCGCCGCCCCCGGCCACGCCTGCAGTGTTTCGTTGATTTCCTGATGGAGCGGTTTCCGGTGACGCCCGAGGTACGGTAGAGCCGACTTCAGTCGGCTGCGCTGGGGCCGGCCCGCTGGGTAGAGCCGACTTCAGTCGGCTGCCCCAACTCAGCCGACTGAAGTCGGCTCTACCCGTAGTGCGGCAGCCGACTGAAGTCGGCTCTACCTGTGGGGCGGCAGCCGAAGGTCGGCCAGCGGCCGTCGCTACCGGGGGTCAATCGTTGGCGGCGGACAGTTCGCGGCCACGTGTCTGTGCGGCAGCCAGCGCCGTTGCGACCAGCGCTTCAAAGCCGCCTGCCTGGAAGCTTTCGATCGCCGCCTGGGTCGTACCCCCCGGCGAGGTGACGCGACGGCGCAGCTCACCGGGTGCCTCGCCGGCTTCGTCCAGCATGCGCGATGCACCGAGCAGCGTCTGCTGCACCAGCGTGCGTGCCGCATCCGCGGGCAGACCCTGTGCAATGCCGGCGGCTTCCATCGCCTCGGCCAACAGGAAAACGTATGCCGGCCCGCTGCCGGATACAGCCGTCACCGAATCCATCAGCGCCTCGTCGTCCACCCAGACCGTGCCGCCTGCGCTGGCCAGGATGCGGTCGGCCTGCGTACGTTGCGCGTCGGTGACCGCTGGCGTGGCGAACAGTCCGGTGACACCGGCCCCCAGCAGGGCCGGGGTATTGGGCATGGCGCGCACCACGGCCACGTCTCCGCCCAGCCAGCGGTCCAGTTGGGTGCTGGTGATGCCGGCGGCGATGGATACCAGCAGCGGCCTCGTTGCCGCGGCAAGCGGCTGCAGCGATGCGCATACATCGCGCAGCACCTGTGGCTTGACCGCCAGCAGCCATGTGCCCGCCTGCGCCGCGGCTTCGCTGGCACCTGCGTAAGTCTTGACGCCAAACTCGGCCGTCAACGCCTCGCGCAGCGCAGTCACCGGCTCGGCCACGTGGATCTGGGCCGGTGCCGTGCCCTGGCGCACCAGCCCGGCAATCAGGCTGCGCGCCATGTTGCCGCCGCCGATGAAGGCAATGGAGGTATCGGTCATCTGGATCTTCCTTTCAATTCATGCGGGGCGCGGGCGGGCGCCAAAGAGTGCGGTGCCGATGCGGACCATGGTCGAGCCTTCCGCGATGGCCTCGGCGTAGTCGCCGCTCATGCCCATGGACAGCGTGTCTGCGCCGGGATGAAGGTCGGCAAGCGCCTGCTGCGCCTGATACATGCGCCTGAACGCCTGCTGCCGACGCGCGGCATCGGGCCATGGCGCCGGGATGGCCATCAGGCCGCGCAGGCGTAGGGTCGGTTCGGTCGAAATCGCCGCGGCCAGCGCATCCACTGCCTCCAACGCGCATCCGTGCTTGCTGTCTTCATCATCCACGTTCACCTGGATCAGGACATTCAACGGCGGCAAGGTGGCGGGACGGTGGCGGGCGAGCGCCTGCACGAGCTTCAACCGGTCTACGCTCTGCACCCAGTCGAAGGCGCACGCAACCGCGTCGGCCTTGTTCGACTGCAGGTGGCCGATCAGGTGCCATTCCAGTGCCAGACCTTGCAGCGCCTCGATCTTTGCCAGGGCCTCCTGCACGTAGTTTTCGCCGAAGGCGCGCTGGCCTTGGGCGGCCAACGCGGCGATGGCGTCGGCCGGGTGGGTCTTGGACACCGCCAGCAGGGACGGGGTTGGCCGCCCGGCGGCCTGGGCCGCGTTCTGCAGGTTGCTCAGTATTCCGGGCAGGGGACTTTGCACGTAACGCGTTCCGGTCTGACAGAACGCTATACTGACGCCCGGGGAAAGATCCTTCCAGTCCAAGCCGTTATTGGGGAGTAGCCGCTCATGGATATCGCCGAGCTGTTGGCGTTTTCCGTAAAGAACAAAGCATCCGACCTGCACCTGTCCGCAGGCCTGCCGCCGATGATCCGTGTCGACGGCGATGTCCGTCGCATCAACATTCCTGCGCTGGACCACAAGCAGGTGCATGCGCTTGTCTACGACATCATGTCGGACAAGCAGCGTCGCGATTACGAAGAGTTCCTCGAGGTCGATTTCTCGTTCGAGATTCCGTCGCTCGCGCGCTTCCGCGTCAATGCCTTCAACCAGAACCGTGGCGCGGGTGCGGTGTTCCGTACCATTCCGTCCGAGGTGCTGACCCTGGAGGACCTGGCCTGCCCACCGCTGTTCCGCGAGGTCATCCAGCAGCCGCAGGGGCTGATCCTGGTGACCGGGCCGACCGGCTCGGGCAAGTCGACGACGCTCGCCGCGATGATCGACTACATCAACAAGAACGAGTACGGACACATCCTCACCGTCGAGGATCCGATCGAGTTCGTGCACACCTCGCAGAAGTGCCTGATCAACCAGCGCGAAGTGCACCGCGATACGCACGGCTTCAACGAAGCGCTGCGTTCGGCGCTGCGCGAAGATCCGGACATCATCCTGGTCGGCGAGCTCCGCGATCTGGAAACCATCCGCCTGGCGCTTACCGCGGCGGAAACCGGCCACCTGGTGTTCGGTACGCTGCACACCAGTTCGGCGGCCAAGACCATCGACCGTATCGTCGACGTGTTCCCCGCCGGCGAAAAGCCGATGGTGCGCTCCATGCTGTCGGAGTCGCTGCGTGCGGTCATCTCGCAGGCGCTGCTGAAGAAGGTCGGCGGTGGACGCACGGCGGCCTGGGAAATCATGGTCGGCACGCCCGCCATCCGCAACCTGATCCGCGAGGACAAGGTGGCGCAGATGTACTCGGCCATCCAGACCGGTCAGCAGTACGGCATGATGACCCTGGACCAGCATCTGCAGGATCTGGTCAAGCGCAGCCTGATCACGCGCAACCAAGCCAAAGAGTACGCCAAGGACAAGCGCCTGTTCGAGTAAGGCGCGGCAACGGCAGGGCGGGGCGCGTCCAACCGGCGCGCGTCGCACGCCGATGCATCGCGCCTACCGCCCCGCCATCTGGAGTCCGCCGTGAACAGTGCCGCCACCAATACCATCGATTTCACTTCCTTCCTCAAGCTGATGGCGCACCAGCGCGCCTCGGACCTGTTCATCACGGCCGGCATGCCGCCGGCGATCAAGGTCAACGGCAAGATCTCGCCGATCACCCAGACCCCGCTGACGCCGCAGCAGAGCCGCGATCTGGTGTTGAACGTGATGACGCCGGCGCAGCGCGAAGAGTTCGAGAAGACGCACGAATGTAATTTCGCCATCGGCCTGTCCGGTGTCGGCCGCTTCCGCGTCAGCTGCTTCTACCAGCGCAACCAAGTGGGCATGGTGCTGCGCCGGATTGAAACGCGCATCCCCACCGTGGATGAGCTGGCGCTGCCGCCGATCATCAAGACGCTGGCGATGACCAAGCGCGGCATCATCCTGTTCGTCGGTGCGACCGGTACCGGCAAGTCGACCTCGCTGGCGGCGATGATCGGCTACCGCAACCACAACTCGACTGGCCATATCATCACCATCGAAGATCCGATCGAGTTCGTGCACCGCCACGAAGGCTGCATCATCACCCAGCGCGAGGTCGGCATCGATACGGACAGCTGGGAAGCGGCGTTGAAGAACACCCTGCGCCAGGCACCGGACGTGATCATGATCGGCGAGGTGCGTACCCGCGAAGGCATGGACCATGCGATTGCCTTCGCTGAGACCGGTCATCTGGTGCTGTGCACGCTGCATGCGAACAACGCCAACCAGGCGATGGACCGCATCATCAACTTCTTCCCCGAAGATCGCCGCAACCAGCTGCTGATGGATCTGTCGCTGAACATCAAGGGCGTGGTCGCGCAGCAGCTGATTCCCTCGCCGGACGGACGCTCGCGCAAGGTCGCCATGGAGATCATGCTCGGTACGCCGCTGGTGCAGGATTACATCCGCGAAGGTGAGATCCACAAGCTCAAGGAAGTCATGAAGGAGTCCACCCAGCTGGGCATGAAGACCTTCGACCAGAGCTTGTTCGAGCTGTACCAGGCGGGCGAGATCAGCTACGAAGACGCGCTGCGGTATGCCGATTCGCAGAACGAAGTGCGCCTGCGCATCAAGCTGAGCCAGGGCGGCGATGCCCGCACACTGTCGCAGGGCCTGGACGGTGTGGAGATTTCCGAAGTCCGCTGATCACGACGGCACGCCCGTCCTGGTAGAGCCGACGGGTAGAGCCGACTTCAGTCGGCTGCTCCACCTGCCCTGGTAGAGCCGACTTCAGTCGGCCCCCGCTCTGGTAGAGCCGACTTCAGTCGGCTGTCGGTGAAGCAGCCGACTGAAGTCGGCTCTACCAAGCGATAAAGCACAGCGATAAAACACAGCAGTGAAGCAAAGCAGCGAAGCAAAGCGGTGAAGCAAAGCAGCGAAGCAAAGCGGTGAAGCAAAGCAGTGAAGCAAAGCGGTGAAGCAAAGCAGTGAAGCAAAGCAGTGAAGCAAAGCAGTGAAGCAAAGCAGTGAAGCAAAGCGGTGAAGCAAAGCGGTGAAGCAAAGCAGCGAAGCAAAGCAGCGAAGCAAAGCAGTGAAGCGCCGCGATGTAGCAAAGCGATGAAGCGCACCGACGAAGCAACGCAGCGAAGCAACGCGATCAAGCACACCGCCACAAGCCACCGCTGTTGCTTTCATGAGCCCGGCTCATTACCGCCAGCGCCGCAGGGGATCCAATCGTCGACACCGCACAGCGTACGGTGGGCTTCCTTTGTTGATTCCGGCATCGCCGGCAGGAGCATTTCCATGGAGTCCCGTGAACTCGGCCGCAGTGGCCTGCACGTTTCCGCGATCGGTCTGGGCTGCATGGGCCTGAGCTTCGGGTATGGCCCCGCCACCGAACGCGCGCAGGCCGCCTCACTGCTGCATGCGGCGGTGGACCAGGGGGTGACGTTCTTCGACACCGCCGAAGCCTACGGTCCATTCGAGAACGAAGCGCTGTTGGGCGAGGCCTTGGCGCCGTACCGCGAGAAAGTGGTGATCGCCACCAAGTTCGGTTTCAAGGAAGGCCGCGCCGGCGCCGGACTGGACAGTCGCCCTGAACGCATCCGCGCGGTGGCCGAGGCCAGCCTGAAGCGCTTGCGTACCGATCGCATTGATCTGTTCTACCAGCATCGCGTTGATCCCAACGTGCCGATCGAAGATGTGGCCGGGACCGTGCGTGAGTTGATCGCCGAAGGCAAGGTGCAGCATTTTGGTTTGTCCGAAGCCGCTGCCGCGACCGTACGACGCGCCCATGCGGTGCAGCCGGTAACCGCGGTCCAGAGCGAGTACTCGCTGTGGTGGCGGCAGCCGGAAGCAGAACTGCTGCCTGTGCTGGAAGAGCTGGGAATCGGCTTCGTACCGTTCAGCCCGCTGGGCAAGGGCTTCCTGACCGGCGCGATTTCGGCCGATACCACGTTCGATGCCAGTGATTTCCGGAATTCGGTGCCGCGCTTCGCAGCCGATGCCCGCGCGGCGAACCAAGCCCTGGTGGATCGCATCGGCACGATCGCCGCTGATACCGGCGCAACGCCGGCGCAGGTGGCACTGGCGTGGTTGCTGGCGCAGGCGCCGTGGATCGTGCCAATTCCGGGAACGACCAAGCTGCCCAGGCTGCAGGAAAACCTCGGCGCGGCGTCGCTGACGTTGGACGGCGCGGCGCTGGCGCACATCGAAGCGGCGCTGGCCGAGATCGCGATCGTGGGTGAGCGCTACAGTGCGGCGCAGGCCCAGCTGGTAGGGCGATAGCGCGGAGCCCTGCTCGACGGCATCGGGTCCGGCAGGGTGATGTCTGCTACAAGCCGCGCTTTGCGCTCGCAGCGCAGGGCGCGGCGCTAGCGGGCTTCGCGCAGTGCATCGAGGACGATGCGCAGGGCCACCGAGGCCTGGCGACGCGAGGGATAGTAGGCGTAGTACCCATCGAAATCCGGGCACCAGTCTTCCAGCACCGACAGCAGCTGGCCGCTGTCGACTGCGACTCGTGCGAGGTCACAGGGCAGCCAGGCCAGGCCCCCGTCCGCCAGCGCGGCCCGCAACATCAGTGCGCTGTTGTTGAACGTCCACTGGCCGCTTACGCGGACGTTGATTTCTTCGCCATCGCGCTCGAACTCCCATGGCATCAAGCCGCCATGCGTGGGCAGGCGCAGGTTGATGCAATTGTGCGCGGCGAGATCCTGCGGATGCATCGGGATGACATGGTGACGGAAGTACGCCGGCGTGCCGACCACGCACATGCGCAGCGGTGGGCTGATCGGCACGGCGATCATGTCCTTGGCCACCTGGTCCCCCAGCCGGATGCCGATGTCATGCCGCTGGGCGACGATATCGCTCAGCCCGTAATCCACGGTCAGTTCCACCTTCAGATCCGGGTAGTCGAGCAGTACGCGCTGCAGTCGCGGCCATACCACGTGCTCGGCGGCATGGCCGGCGGTACTGATGCGGATGGTCCCCGCGGGTCGGTCGCGGTATTCGGCCAGCGCGGTCAGCTCTTCTTCGATTTCAGCCAGCCGCGGCGACAGGGTGTCCAGCAGCCGTTGCCCGGCTTCGGTCGTCGACACGCTGCGCGTCGTGCGGGTCAGCAGGCGCACGCCGAGTCGCTGTTCCAGCGCACGCAGCGTATGGCTGAGCGCGGACTGCGATACGCCCAGCTGGGCAGCGGCGCGGGTGAAGCTGCCCTCCCGGGCAACATGGACGAACGCTTGCAGATCGTTGAGATTCTCGCGCGGCATGCGCGCATCATCGCGCGCTGGGTCACGGTGGGCAATGATTGATGAGCGGCGTTTCTGGATGCATCCGCTCAGGCTGCTGCAATGGCGGCCCCAGCGAGGCGTAGGCTGGCGTTTCCAACCGTTTCCAAGGAATACACGATGTCCCTGCTACTGACCGCTGCGATGGCCATGGCCACGACCGCTGGCACGCCGGAAGGCGCATCCATCGCGGTCAACCCCGCCGGCAGCAAGGCATCTGCGGCCGGCCCCGCAGACTACTTCACGGGCACCGTTCGGATCGATGCGCCGTTCCAAGGCAGCGAGCCTGCGCGCGTTGGCGGGGCGACGGTGACCTTCGAGCCCGGTGCGCGTACGGCCTGGCATACCCATCCGCTGGGGCAGACGCTGATCGTCACCACCGGTACGGGTTGGGTGCAGGAGTGGGGCAAGCCCCGGCAACCCCTGCGTCCGGGCGACACGGTGTGGATCCCGCCAGGCGTGAAGCACTGGCATGGCGCTCGCGCTGATGCAGCGATGAGCCACATCGCCATCGCAGAGTCGCTCGATGGCAGTCCTGTAACGTGGCTCGAGCAGGTGACCGACGGGCAGTATCGCGACGAGTAAGGCACCGACAGCCGCTTGCCGCTGGACTGTCGTTGACGGCCGCTGCGCTCAACGAGCGTGGCGCGCGTTGCCGGGTGCGGTGTGACCGCAGCGTGTCGCAGCGGGCGCGAGGAAGCCCGTCGAAGAGGGTGCGTCATGGCGCGATCGTTGTCGGATGATTCAACGCGTAGCCTTTGCACACAGGAGGGCATCCCCGCCTCCGGCGCGCTGGACGGGCCTGATGGAACGCCTCTTGGGCACGCCTCTGTCGGCGACCACGCTAGACAATCCGTCAAGCGTCTGCAGTGCGCTGCACGCGGGTGTCTCTACCGCATCGACGCGGACGTTCATGGGGATCATCTTCGAGCCAGCCGAGCCACGTTGGTGAGGCGGTTACGAAGGAGTCGCAGAGATGAACGTCATCACCCGCCTCGATGCCCGCCACGAAGCCTTGCAGAAGGGGTTCAATCTTCGATGGCCACCCAGCCTGGCGGAGGGGGCAGATGATATCCGCATATGCACCACGCCGGATGAGGTACTCGCAGCAGCCAACGCCGCGCTCGCGGCAGGGCATCGCATCACCGTGCGCAGCGGCGGGCATTGCTATGAAGGCCTGGTGGCGAACAAGCTGGCAGGCGAGTCCCTGTCCA
The DNA here is from genome assembly GCF_014841935.1 of Stenotrophomonas sp. CFBP 13725. Classification (NCBI taxonomy): domain Bacteria; kingdom Pseudomonadati; phylum Pseudomonadota; class Gammaproteobacteria; order Lysobacterales; family Lysobacteraceae; genus Stenotrophomonas; species Stenotrophomonas sp. CFBP 13725. The sequence continues at coordinate 388,786 of NZ_JACYUV010000003.1, forward strand.
TCATCGACCTGGGTGAAATGAAGGGGATGCAGTACGACGAGGAGCAACAGGTCACCTCCCCCTGGAACGAGGGTGCGGACCGTTACCGCTTCAAGATCCTTACCGGCAACCAGAACTGGGACGGCTACGTCTCGCTGTTCAAGCAGGCAGGGCGGACCCTCCCGGGCGGCTCGTGTTATTCCGTTGGCGTGGGGGGGCATATCAGTGGCGGTGGCTATGGCATGTTGTCACGCCTGCACGGGTTGACCGTGGATTGGGTGACGGGGGTGGATGTGCTCGTGCCGAACACGCAGGGCACGGCGCTGGTGCCTTGGCACGTGCGTGCAGACAGTCGGTCTGACATTCAGCGCGCTCTTTTCACTGCCTGCTGCGGTGCCGGTGGCGGCAACTTCGGCATCATCATCGCGTACTACTTCGACGACCTGCCGAAGGCTCCCCGCAAGGCGTACTGGTTGCCCTTGGTCTATCCATGGTCGTCGTTGAAGGGGCGCTTCACTGGCTTCCTGCAGGCGTACTGGACGTGGTTCGAAGCGCATGATGCGGATGCGACGAATCCCATCCAGGGGCGTGGCAACGGCGGGCTGTTCACGGTGCTGAAACTCAACCACATCGACGCCTCGGACAACGTCGTGCTGGGCATCCAGTTCACCGGCCCGCGGGGGGGCGTGGGCGGGGAGAATGATGCCCCGCTGCTGGATTTCATCAGCACGATGAACGCGGCAGCGGGCATCCCCGCAACGCGGTGCGCGGAATTCATCATGCCGAACATTCCGCCTTTGGCGCGGAGCGGCCCGCATCACCGCGACGTGATGCAGCTGGAGGCCGACGATGCCATGGATTGGATCTACCTGACCCAGACCGTGAATGGTTCGGGCGCCAACCACCGTGGCAAGTACAAATCGGTGTACCAGAACGCACAGTTCTCGCCCGCGATGTGCGATGCGCTGTGGACGCATCTGACGACCGCGACGAGCGAACGTCGGTTCCGGCAGACGCTGGTGCAGATCGATTCCTACGGGGGAGCGATCAACCGCAACGGCATCGGCGCGACGGCTGTTGCGCAACGCGCATCGCTGCTGAAAACCCAGTTCCAGTCTTATTGGGCGGACTGCGCTGATGATGCGGCGCACCTTGGATGGATGCGGACGATCTACGCTGCGGTCCATCAGGGAAAACCATCCCGCCCCGCGTTTGATGGCTGTTACATCAACTACCCCGACATCGACATGCGGTATGACGACGCTGGGCAGGAGGACGAGGACTGGCTGAACCTCTATTACGGGTGGAATACCGAACTGATCGAGAAGCTCGTCTCACTCAAGGCAAAGGTCGACCCGACCAACATCTTCCGCCACGCCCTTTCCATTCCCCTGCCTCTGCCTGGGAAGTGACCAACGCTGGCCGTCATCCCGGAACACGGATGACCCGCGGTCGTCACTGCCCTCATTCCATGCCGAGCTTTTTCAGCTTGTAGCGCAGCGCACGGAAGGTGATGCCCAGCTGGGCGGCCGTGCGCGTCTTGTTCCAGCGGTTCTCTTCCAGTGCGCGCTGGATGGCGGTGCGTTCCATCTGTTCGATGTAGGAGGGCAGGGCGGCGTTGCCGGCCGGCAGGTCTACCACCGCCTCCACCACCGGCCCGGCAGCGGCACCGGGCGCGCGCGTGGCCGCCTGGGGCAGGCGCAGGTCGGCGGCACCGATGCTGTCGCTCTCGGCGAGCGCCAGCGCACGTTCCAGGATGTTCTCCAGCTCGCGCACATTGCCGGGAAAGCTGTAATGCGCCAAGGCATCCAGAGCGGACGGCGCAAGCAGGGGAATGGCGCAGCCGTGATTACGCGCCAGCCGAGCCAGGATCGATGCAGCCAGCTCGGTCAGGTCTTCGTGGCGCTCGCGCAGCGGCGGCACGCGCAGCTCGATCACGTTGATGCGGTAATACAGATCGTGGCGGAAGCGGCCTTCATCCACCAGGTGGGCCAAGTCTTTATGCGTGGCCGACAGGATGCGCACGTCGACCGGGATTTCCGCCGATGCGCCGACAGGGCGCACCGACTTTTCCTGGATCGCGCGCAGCAGCTTGACCTGCATCTGCAGCGGCAGCTCGGCCACTTCGTCGAGGAACAGCGTGCCGCCGTGCGCGGCCTGGAACAGCCCCGGCTTGTCGGCATGCGCGCCGGTAAAGCTGCCTTTCTTGTGGCCGAAGAACTCGCTTTCCATCAGCTCCGATGGAATGGCGCCGCAGTTCACCGGGATGAACGGTCCTGCGGCGCGCGCGCCTTGTTCGTGGATGGTGCGCGCGACCAGCTCCTTGCCGACGCCGGATTCTCCAAGGATGTACACCGGCGCTTGGCTGCGGGCCACTTTGCCCAGCGTAGCGCGCAGGGTCTCCATCGGCTGCGAACGACCGAGCAGGCGGCTGCTCTGCTCGCCCGGAGTCACCGCACGTGGGCGTTCGGCGTTGTTGAGTTCCAGCGCATGCTTGACCAGCCCGCGCAGCACGGAAATGTCGACAGGCTTGCTGACGAAATCAAAAGCACCGGCCTTCAGCGCTTCCACGGCCAGGTCCATGCTGCCGAACGCGGTGATCATCGCCACCGGCGTGCGCGGGTAATGCTGTGCGATCTCGGTCACCAGCTCGATCCCATTGCCATCGGGCAAGCGCATGTCGGTGATGCACAGGTCATACGGATTGCTGGCCAGCAACTCGCGGGCCTCTGCCAGGTTGGCCGCAGTGTTGATGCGCAGGCCCATGCGGCCCAGCGTCAACACCAGCAGTTCACGGATGTCGCGTTCGTCATCGACGACAAGTGCGCTACGGGTTTCGTTCATGTGGAGAAAGATAGCCGAGGGGGACGATAGCGACAAATCATTGACGCGTGTGCGGCGCGATCATGGCCTGACCAATGCGTGCGGCGCGGGCAGGATCACCCGGAAGCAGGCCCCGCCCGCAGGCACCGGGACGTACTCCAGGCGCGCCTGGTTGGCGCGGCAGAGTTCGCGCGCGATGTACAGGCCCAGGCCGGTGCCATGCTCGGACGTGGTGAAGAACGGGTTGAACAGCTGTGCCGCCACCGCATCGGGAATGCCGGGGCCGCGGTCCATCACATCCACCACCGGGCCGCTTTCCTGGCGCGCCACGCGCAGCCGGATACGGGCGGGCTGCTCGCCGATCCGGCCGTACTTCAGCGCATTGTGGACCAGGGCGGTCAGGATCTGGTGCAGGTGGCGCGGGTCCACCTGGGCCGCGACGGAGGTGTCGGAAATGATCGATTCCACGCTGTCGGTTTCCAGCGACAGGCCCTGCTTGTACTCCAGTACGAAGCGGCGCACGAAGGCCGCCAGGTCCACGTTTTCCGGATTGGCGCGTTCGCGGCGGGCCAGTCCCAGCACGCTCTCCACGATGCCATTGGTGCGCTGGCACTGCTGGTGGATGATCTGCAGCAGCCGGCGGTCGCTTTCGCTGAAGTTGCCGTCTTCTTCTTCCAGCAGCTGCACGGCGTAGTTGATGGCGGCCAGTGGGTTGCGGATTTCATGGGCAAGGCTGGCCGAGAAGCGCCCCATCGCAGACAGCGTGAGGGATTCGGCCCGCCGCGATACCACGCTGGTGTCGTCCAGGAAGATCAGGGTCAGGTCGCTGCCGCTGCGCAGGCGGGCGAAGCGTGGCTGTACCTCCGGCTGGTCCGGTGACAGCTGCAGCGGCGCCTCTTCCTGGTTCCAGCCATTGCGCCAGCGCTGCAGGCGGCGTGACAGCTCAGGCGCCGCACGGCCCAAGCCCGCTCGGCCACCGTCACTGTCGCCGCCGCTGTCGCCCAGCAGGGTCGACGCCGCCTCATTGGCCAGCGTGATGCGGTTCTGCCCGTCCACCACCAGTACGCCGGTGCGCATGCGGCGGATGATCAGCTCGTTGATCTGGAACAGGTCGGCGACCTCGTCACCGCGCTGGTTGGCCAACTGTTGGTTGCGCCGTGCACGGTGGGCGACCTCCGAGCTGATGAAGGCCAGCGCCAGGTAGCTGGTCGTGAACATGGCCAGCTCGGCCAGCGTGCGTGTGGGGGCGCCGCCCTCCAGCAGCTTCCACAGGTATTCGGCCACGGTGGCCACGCTCGCACCCAACGCCAGGGAAAGCCCGAGCGACAACGGCAGCATGGTGGCGGCGGCGGCGATGTTGAACAGCAGTGACATCGAGATGCCGGCGCTGGCACCCGGCAAGGCATGGGCCAGCAACGAGGCGGCGAGGATGTCCAGGGTCACGCCGGCGAGCACGATGGGCCGCAGCCAGCGCTCGCTGCGGCCGAGCAGCAGCATCAGCACGGACAGCAGCCAGTAGCCGCCGGACACGTAAGCGGCCAGCGTCGGGTGGTGCGCCTCGCCCAACAACCCGGCCATCGGGCTGAACATCAGGCCAGCGATCGCCGTGGCGATCAGCAGGCGATACAAGGCGAAGAAATACAGTTCGCGCCGAGGGATGGACTCGATGCGGTCGATCAATGAGGCGGTGGGTGCCACGCCAAAACTCCCCTTCTGGCTGCCGCGCAGTATAGGCACGGTTGTCGTCCCTCCGTGCCGTTCGGGCGGGTCAGCGTGCGCGCAGGCCGTGGACGGGTCTACTGGCACGCCGCGGGGGGGGCACCACAAATGCCTGAAATCCCAGCAGAAAACGGCCGCATGCTGGATTCTGCGTCGCCGTCTTTGCGCCACGCGCCGGGGTCAGCCACAATAGCGGGCCCGCCGCTGTTCGTGCCGGTGCTCCTGCGAGGGAGCCTTGGAGATGCGTGCGGTCGTTCCTATTCCCACGGTGACGCATGAATTTCCACGAATACCAGTCAAAACAGCTGCTTGCCGAGTACGGCATTCCCGTCCCGGCCGGCAAGGTCGCGGCTACCCCGGACGAAGCAGTCGCAGCAGCGACCTCGCTGGGCCAGGGCCCCTGGATGGTCAAGGCGCAGATCCACGCTGGCGGCCGAGGCAAGGCTGGCGGCGTCAAGTTCTGCAAGACCACCGACGACGTGAAGGCCGCTGCGGCCAAGATGCTCGGCACCAAGATGGCCACCTACCAGACCGCAGGCGTCGAGCTGCCGGTCAACCTGGTGCTGGTGACCACCGCCGGTGAGATCGTCAAGGAGCTGTACCTCTCGGTGCTGGTCGACCGTGGCACCAAGACCATCACCTACATCGCTTCTTCGGAAGGCGGCGTGGAAATCGAGCAGGTCGCTGCCGAAACGCCTGAGCTGATCCATTCGCTCAACGTCGACTTCGTCGAGGGCGTGCAGGGTTACCACGGCCGTGATTTCGGCTTCAAGCTCGGCCTCACCGCCAAGCAGGCCGGCCAGTTCGCCAGCATCATGGTGAACCTGTACAAGCTGTTCAACGAAAAGGACCTGGCGCTGGTTGAAATCAACCCGCTGGCCATCCTGGACGACGGCAACCTGTACGCGCTGGACGGCAAGTTCGACAGCGACGACAACGCCGCGTTCCGTCAGAAGGCCCTGGTCGCCATGCGCGACAAGACGCAGGAAGACGAAACCGAAGTGACCGCTTCGGAGCTGGACATCAACTACGTCACCATGGACGGCAACATCGGCTGCATGGTCAACGGCGCAGGCCTGGCCATGGCCACCATGGACGTCATCAAGCTCAACGGCGGCGAGCCGGCGAACTTCCTGGACGTGGGCGGCGGTGCGAACAAGCAGCGCGTCATCGAAGCGTTCAAGCTGATCCTGTCCTCGGACAAGGTCGAAGGCATCTTCGTCAACATCTTCGGCGGTATCGTCCGCTGCGACATGATCGCCGAGGGCATCATCGCGGCGGTCAAGGAAGTGGGCGTCAAGGTCCCGGTCGTGGTGCGTCTGGAAGGCACCAACGTGGAAGAAGGCAAGCAGCTGCTGCGTGACAGCGGCATGGCCATCATCCCGGCTGACAACATCAACGACGGCGCCAAGAAGGTCGTTGAAGCTGTCAAGAACGCCGCCTGATTCGACACCGAAGGAAATCCAATGTCAGTTTTGATCAACAAGAACACCAAGGTGATCGTGCAGGGCTTTACCGGCCAGCAGGGCACCTTCCACGCGACCCAGATGATCGAGTACGGCACCCAGGTCGTCGGCGGCGTGACCCCGGGCAAGGGTGGCACCACCCACATCGACCTGCCGGTGTTCAACACCGTGGCCGATGCCGTGCAGAACACCGGCGCCGATGCGTCGGTGATCTACGTGCCGCCGCCGTATGCGGCTGACGCGATCCTGGAAGCGGCTGCGGCCGGCATCAAGGTCATCGTGTGCATCACCGAAGGCATTCCGGTGCTGGACATGCTGCGCGTCAAGAACGTGCTGACCCGTGCCCATCCGGACACCGTGCTGGTCGGTCCGAACTGCCCGGGTGTCATCACCCCCGGCGAGTGCAAGATCGGCATCATGCCGGGCCACATCCACATGCCGGGCAAGATCGGCATCGTGTCCCGTTCGGGCACCCTGACCTATGAAGCGGTCAAGCAGACCACGGAAGTCGGCCTGGGCCAGTCCACCTGCATCGGCATCGGCGGTGACCCGATCAACGGCCTGAACTTCGTCGACTGCCTCAAGCTGTTCAACGAAGATCCGCAGACCCTGGGCATCATCATGGTCGGCGAAATCGGCGGCGACGCCGAAGAAGCGGGCGCTGAGTACATCAAGCAGTTCGTGAAGAAGCCGGTCGTCGGCTTCATCGCCGGCGCGTCGGCACCGGCCGGCAAGCGCATGGGCCATGCCGGTGCGATCGCATCGGGCGGCAAGGGCACGGCGGAAGGCAAGTTCGCGGCGATGGAAGCTGCGGGCGTGGTCACGGTGCGTTCGCCGGGCGACCTGGGCGCGGCCATCGCCAAGCTGGTCAAGTAAGATCGCTGTCGGCCCCGGCCGGCATGATCGGTAGCGCCGGGCCCAGCTCGGCGACTGCCAGCGAAAACAGAAAGCCGCCTTTGGGCGGCTTTCTGCGTATGGGCGCAGCGCTCCGGCAGGACGGCAGCACGCCAGCACGGCAGGTAGCGCCGAGCCATGCTCGGCGGAGGGCGTCCGCAAGGTTGCAGCAGGATCGCCCGCCATGGCTCGGCGCTACAATGGCGGCATAGCAACCACAGGCTGGAATCTTCATGGCTTCGATCCGCATCGCGATGGCGCAGTTTGATTTTCCGGTCGGCGCGGTCGCCGCCAACACCGATCGCATCATCGAAATGATCGAGCAGGCGCGCGACGACCACGGTGCCGACCTGGTGGTGTTCCCGGAACTGGCCATCAGTGGCTATCCACCGGAAGACCTGTTGCTGCGCCCCGGCTTCCTGCGCCACTGTGAGCAGGCGATGGAACGCATCGCGGCATCGTGCAAAGGCATCACGGCGGTAGTGGGTTGGCCGCAGCCGGCCGGACCGGTGGTGTACAACGCCGCCAGCGTGCTCCGCGATGGCATCGTGGAAAAAACATACCGCAAGCGCGAGCTGCCCAACTACGCCGTGTTCGACGAGCGCCGGTATTTCGACATCGATCCGGACGGCCCCAGCTGCGTGTTCGAGGTCAACGGCGTGCCGGTGGGCGTGCTGATCTGCGAAGACCTGTGGTTTGCCGAACCGCTGGCCGATACCGTGCGCAGTGGGGCGCAGTTGGTGGTGGTGCCCAATGCCTCACCTTACGAGCGCGGCAAGCACGCGCAGCGCGATGCTGTGCTGGCGGCGCGCACGCGGGAAAGCGGTGCGGCGATCGCCTACCTCAACGTGGTCGGCGGCCAGGATGCGCTGGTGTTCGACGGCGCATCGGTGGTGGCCGATGCCGATGGCACAGTCCACCCGGCGGCCGCTGCGTTCACCGAGCAGTGGCTGGTCGTGGAATACGAGAGCGAGCAGCGCCGGTTCCTGCCGCTGCTGTGGATGGACGACGGCGATGAAAGCATGGACGCGCTGGCTTGGCGCGCGGTGACCCGTGGGTTGCAGGATTACTGCGCCAAGAACGGCTTCCAGAAAGTCTGGCTGGGCCTGTCCGGCGGCATTGATTCGGCGCTGGTCCTGGCGATGGCCGTGGATGCACTGGGAGCGGAGAATGTCACGGCCGTTCGGCTGCCATCGCGCTACACCGCAGGGCTGTCCAATGACCTGGCCGCCGAGCAATGCGAGGCGCTGGGAGTTAAGCTGGAGCAGGTGTCGATCGAGCCGGCGTTCAAGGGCCTGATGGAGGCGTTGGCGCCGATGTTCGAAGGCACCACGCCCGACATCACCGAAGAGAACCTGCAGAGCCGCAGCCGGGGGGTGATCCTGATGGCGCTGGCGAACAAGTTCGGCGGGCTGCTGCTCACCACGGGAAACAAGAGCGAGTATGCCGTGGGCTACGCGACCATCTACGGCGACATGTGCGGTGGCTACGCGCCGTTGAAAGACCTGTACAAGACAGAAGTGTTCGGCCTGGCGAAGTGGCGCAACACCGTGGGGGGCGCGCCGGTCATTCCGCCTGCGGTGATCAGCCGGCCGCCATCGGCCGAGCTGCGCGACAACCAGACCGATCAGGACTCGTTGCCGGCGTACGACGTGCTCGATGGCATCCTGTACCGGTTCGTGGACCAGGAACAGTCACGCGAAGAAATCATTGCGGCCGGCTACGCCACCGAGGTCGTGGACCGGGTGCTGCGGTTGGTGCGCATCAGCGAGTGGAAGCGTCATCAGGCCGCGCCGGGACCGAAGGTGTCGCGACGCGCGTTCGGGCGCGAGCGGCGTTACCCGATCACCAACGGCTATACGGGCTGAGCGCTGTCGGCCAGCGTGCATCGGTGCGCGCGTGCGCGGGAAATGGCAGTGGCGGGCTGCGACGTTGATTAACGTTCAGCAGACCTTCCCCTGTCTGTGCCGAACGCATGCCCCTTTCCATCTGCTCCACCCCGCCGCCCTCGTTTTCCCTTGCCGGGCGCAGCACCGATGCGGCCATCGGTGCTGCCAAAGCGTTACGCCGCATCGGCGATGCGGTAATCACCGTGTTGAACCAAGTGGCGCCCAACCGCGTGTTGCATGGGCTCAAGCACGTGGTCACTGGCGCACTGCTGTTGTCGCGAATTTACAACGCAGCGGCCAGCCCGCTCCGCCATGGCGGTGGTTATCAGACCGAGGCCAATTACCTTTTGGATCTCGATGTTCCTGAACTGCGCGCTTGCCTGGGGCGGACCGGTGCCGGTCAGCTTCCCGCTGAACGCCGTGTAGCCCAATGCCAGATGGAGTCTACGCTGCGTACCTGCGCGCGGGGGGCGGATCTCGGCTGCGTGGATGTAGCGGAAAGAACGCTGGAGAGGGGCAGGCAGCAGGCAGTAAAAAGCGCAGCCGATAACCTTCAGGCTGACATTGAGTCGAGAAGCAACGAGCTCGTCCGTGATGAACAGCTCACAGCGCCCCACGCATTGCAGAAGGCAGAAGAGGAAACACGGCAGCGTTTTCAGGACTCGGACGAATATGGCACCTCGATGTCAGCACTGTACACGGCGCTGAGCAAGCAGACCCGACGTGATCTGACCGATACCGCCGTTCGCTATTCCGCCGACGAGGTGCAGCTACTCATCGGCGATCCGCTGCAGGGCCGGCGCTTCTGGAAGGCGGCCATAGCGCCGGCCGTGCAACTGGGGCGCGCTCTGGCTGAGGCAGGAGGGCGGGTCTTCATCCAGCGTCCCGAGCTGGTGGACAAACAATGGCATGCGGATTTCCTGCAGGACGTCGCTGTCCGGTACCCGCAGGCGGGGCAGGCGAAATTGACGCGTGAGCAGGCGACGCAGGTATTGCAGGAACTTGCCTTCTGGCTCAATGACCGCGACCCAGGGCATCCCGGCAGTTGATGCCCCGGCAAGGCGCCCGGTGTTACGCCTGTCAGCCGCGCTACCGACGGGAAATCGACGCAGACAAAGGAGGTGGCGCAGATGAGGATTTACGAAAGTATTGTATTTGCGCTGGGCCTGGGAGCTGCAGTGCAGGGGCGCCGTTCAGCGGAGGGCGACCAGCACACGCGCCCGTTGATGGGGCTCACCCTTTCCGACATCTGCAATGAGGGTCGTCACTGGCAGGTGCCGGCCAATGCCGGCGACAGGTCTGGCCCGATTGCCCTACCGTTGCGGGATGATGACAGGCAGCTGCATGGCTGCCTGCAACGGCGCCAGGCGTACGCGCTACCCGATTCCCGTGCCGAGGCGTTGTGTCTGCAGGAGCAGGCCGTAGCGGCCTGTAAAGCGGGAGACGATCCGTCGTGCCTGCGCGCTCTTGGCCGACACGCCAAGCGCGCGCTGGAGCAGCGGGTACACCGCCATGCGCCGGGCCCCCGCCCCGCCGCGGTGGCTCTTACGTTGCCCGACCTGCAGGACGTGATCCAGCACAACGCCCGAACTACCGGTGAGTATCAGCAGATTCTGCAGAGGCTGGAATCGGCCTATTTCGATCTGATCGAATCCGATCCAGCTGCCGTGCCGCCGGGTATGGCGGGTGGTGATCTGTTGGCGCGCGTGCGACAGCTTGACAGGGTCGAACCGATCGGCAGCCGTGCCATGGAGCGTTTCGACTGGGCGCTGCGTGCTGCAGGGGCAGCCCTGCATCCTCTGTTGCAGCGCATCGGCCATGACCTGGTCGACGCTCGCCCTGAACATTACGCCAGCGCGCTGGGTCCGGAACTGGACGAGTGGCTCAACCTTTCGCTGCCGCAGGCTGATGGAAGGGCGGCCAGTGACCTTCAGCGCGATCACGTCACCGGCTTGTTGGCCGCTTGGTTGAACCGGCACTGACGACAGCGGCAGGACGCTGAGGCGGATTCATCATCACTTGAGAGAAGGACATCGACATGGAAATTCCAGCAGCTCCCGTGCTTGCCGCCCCCTGCACCATGGCGCGGGGAGGGCGTGATCATGGATCAACACCGTTCCGTGGGCAGCAGCGACTCGTGCCAGCTTGGGTCGGCAACGTCGCCGCCGGAGTGGGAAGGGCACTGCAGGGGGTGTGTGATCTGATGACACCCCGGCGCGTGCTGCATAACGCTGCGCCATGGCTCACGATTGGCTTCGTTCTGTCCGCCGTAGCCAATGCACAGGCGCGCGGCTCCAGGCACATCGCCCCTCCCTTCAGTCCGGATATCGCCGGACATCCGCAATGGGACCGTATTGATTTACTGCGCAGCAGCGGCTGGGGGGGGCGCGGATGCCGAGTTCCTTCACCTCGACGAAGATCCCGCATTTGCAGTGGAGCAGGAGCGTGAGAGCGGCTGGCGTCCAACCGCGCTGGAGGCCATGTTCGATCAGAACGTGCTGGCCAGGTTGCAGGCGTGCATGAAAAAGGTCGGCGATACACTCACAGCGGGCAAAGCCGAGCCCGATCATGCCAAGGCACACTGCCTTGTTGCCGAGGCGATGGAGGTGTGCGGCCAATCCGGTGATAGCGCGTGTCTGGACGTGGTCGACCGCACGGTACAGACCCTGCAGCCGGCTGTAGCGGGCGATGAAGAGGCGGGACAGGATGAAGGTGCCGAGGAACTCTTCAACGAACTGCATCCAAAAGCTGCTGCAGATCCCGTCTACCACAAGGCGCTGGGCGGGCTTCGCCACGCGCTGAGGGAGCGGCTGGGTGAGTCGTTCACGCAGATGAGGCGGCCCTGCACCGGCCAGGACCTGTACGCGCTGGTGGAGCAGTCTGACCACCGAGAGGCGTTGCGTGGTGCTTGCAGCCAAGCCGGTCTGCAGCTGCGCTCAGTGGTTCATCGGCTGGCTGCGCAGGCCTATCAGCTGCAGCCGCAGCGTTTGGATGACTCCGCGCTCGGGGCTGTTGAAAACGCGTTGGATCAGCGGTACCCGGTGGACAGCGTAGTGCCCATCACCAAGGGCCAGCTGAGGTTCGTGCTGGCCGAGCTCGCACAACGGCTCAATGAGCGCCATGCCGCCGGAGCAGGGAGCGCATCGTGAGCACTCGCGAGGTGCAGGGATGGTCCTCTCGACAACCTGTCCGGGCGCTTGCGTCGTGCAGCGGGCGCCCGATGATGCGCGATCACCTGGGTTACTGCAGTTCGGCGCGGCGCTGCGCGGGGTAAGCAACACGGCAGCGCCGCTGGATAGGACGGTGATGGGCGCATTGGATGTGCTGGCGCCGGGTCGCCTGCTGCACAATGCGGCGACGTGGTGGACCATCGTCGTCACAGCGCTGATGCGTGGGAGCAGGGCAGAGGGCGGCGTACAGGCCCTGCACGCAGACGCCGTCGGTGCCGATCCTGCCGTCTTGTACACGTCACTGCAGCCCGCACTCGCAGCGTGCATCAGCGAACTCGGTGCGGGTTCGCACGAGAGATCGTTTGTCGTCGCACACTGTCTGGGGGCTCAGGGGGAGCGTAATGCGGACCTTTCCGACAAGCAGGTCACGCGCATGCTGCAGGAACTGGCGCACTTCCTGAATCGGAAGCACGGCCTCGGCTGAGAGTTCCGCACTGACCTGCAAAAAAAACGCCCCGCGAAAGCGGGGCGTTTGTCTGACCGGTATACCGTTGCGACCTACTTGCGGTTCATCGTCGCATTGCGCTGGCCGGTGGTGGCCGACTTCTCACCCGCGAACGGGTTGAGCTTGCGGACCATCCACGGGTAGTTCGGCCACTCGTTCTTCAGCCACGGATGATCCGGAGCGTTCAGCTCCAGAACGCGACGGGCGTCGTCGGCCAGGACCTTGTTGCCTGCGTGGGTGTAGGCGTCTGCCAGCACCGCCACCGCGTCGTACTGGTAGGCACTCTGCGGATAGGTCTCCAGCAGATAGGTGGCACGGCCTGCGGCCGACAGCCACGCCTCGCGACGCAGGTAGTACAGCGCATTGTCCAGCTCGTGCTGGGCGAATACGTCGCGCAGGTCGATCATGCGCTTGCGCGCATCCGCGGCGTAGCGGCTGTTCGGATAGCGGTCGACGACGATGTTGAAGTCCGCAAAAGCCTGACGCGGCGTGGACAGATCGCGGCGGCTTGCATCGAGCGACCATACGCGGCGGAGGAAAACCGTATCGCGATTACTGTTGGCCAAGCCACGCAGGTAGTACAGATACGACACGTTGCGGTGGGTCGGGTAGGTCCGGATGAAGCGATCGACGCTGGACACCGCGTCATCGTTCTTGCCGGCCTTGTACTGGGCGTAGGCGGTTTCGATCATCGCCTGCTCGGTATAGGGACCGTACGGATACTGGGCCACCAGGCGGCGGAAGCTGGCCTCGGCGCCGCTCCAGTTGCCGCCTTCCATCAGGCCGTGGCCCTTCTGGTACAACGTCTCGACCGGCAGGCCATCATCAGGGTTATCGCCCTTGGTGCCGCGGTTGCAGCCGGTGGCGGCGATCACCAGGACCAGCAGCAGGGCGGTCAGGCGGACGGGCGCGAAGAACGGGGAAGAGCGTCGGATCATGGTGTCAAGGCGGGACGCGGCTGGAATACGAAGGGTCGATGATAGCCTAGTGTCCTGTCCAGCGACTGAAACAGGTCGCCGGGATCCCCGATTTCGTCTTGAAAAGTTGCCGCCATGTCCGATTCCTCTGCTGAACAGGCCCGCCAGGCCACCGTCCCCGATACCGCTGCAGGCCGCCGCTTCGATGCGGTGCTGGCCGAGCTGTTTCCGGAATACTCCCGCTCCAAGCTGACCGAATGGATCAAATCCGGCGATGTGCTGCTGGACGGGGTCACCGTGCGCGGACGCGACCCGGTCCGTGGCGGTGAGGTCGCCACCCTGAACGCTGTGCTGGAAACCCAGACCCACGCCGAGCCGGAAGACATCCCGCTGGATGTGCTGTTCGAGGATGAGCACCTGCTGGTGATCAACAAGCCGGTGGGCCTGGTGGTGCATCCGGGTGCCGGTAATTCCAGCGGCACGCTGGTCAACGCACTGCTGTACCGCGATGCGTCGGTGTCGGCGCTGCCGCGCGCTGGCATCGTGCATCGCCTGGATAAAGATACCAGTGGTGTGATGGTCATCGCCCGCACCATCCAGGCGCAGACCGCCCTCGTGGAGCAGTTGTCCGAGCGCCAGGTGCACCGCCAGTACCTGGCCGTCGTGGTGGGGGCGCTGGTGGCCGGTGGCACGGCCGACGCGCCGATCGATCGCCACCCCCGTGACCGCCTGAAAATGGGCGTGCGCGAAGACGGCAAGGAAGCGATCACCCACTACCGCCTGCGCGAACGGTTCCGCGCGCACACCGCGCTGGAATGTCGTCTGGAGACGGGCCGTACCCACCAGATCCGTGTGCATATGGCGCATCTGCGCCACGCGATCGTCGGTGACCAGTTGTACGGCGGTGCGTTGAAGCTGCCGAAGGGCGCCAGTGACGAGCTCGTCGCTGCGCTGCGCGGATTCAAGCGGCAGGCACTGCATGCCGAGACACTGGAATTCAACCATCCGATCACCGGGGAGCCGGTGCGTAACACCGCCCCCGCGCCGGCGGACATGCTGCAGCTGATGAAAGCCCTGCACGACGACAGTAAGGCCTTCGCCGAACGCGAGCGGAACCGCTGGTGAGTGGGGGTGCGCTGCCGTTGCTGACGCCGGATTGGCCAGCCCCGGCCGGCGTGCACGCGTTGACCACGCGGCGGTACGGAGCGGGGGTGTCGCAGCCTCCGTTCGACCAGTTCAATCTGGGCAATCGACACACCGCTGACGGCGACATTCCCGCCAGTGTGGAGTCCAATCGTCGCCTGTTGCAGGAGGGGCTTGGCCTGCCTTCCACGCCGCATTGGCTGCGGCAGGTCCATGGCACGACGGTGCTGCGCTTTGATGCAGCGCCTGCGGAGGGAAGCGGCGAACCGGTCGCCGATGCCGCGGTGACATCGGTCCCCGGTGTCGTGCTGGCCATCCTGACTGCCGACTGCCTGCCGCTGGTATTGGCTGCGCGCGATGGTAGGGAGGTGGGCGCTGCCCACGCAGGGTGGCGGGGGCTGGCTGACGGGATGTTGGAGCAGACGGTCGCGGCGATGGAGACGGCACCGGCCGATCTGGTGGCATGGCTGGGTCCGGCAGCGGGCCCGGCGGAGTATGAAATCGGCGAGGACGTCTACCGGGCGTTCGTCGGGCACGATGCCGCGGCGGGCGCTGCCTTCGCGGCGACGCGGGCGGGGCATTGGAAGGTCGACCTGTACGCACTTGCGCGGCAGCGGCTGCAGGCGGCTGGCATGAACGCAGCCGATGTCCACGGTGACACGCTGTCAACGATCGCAGATCCGGGATTTTTCTCGCACCGGCGAGACCGCCGTACCGGGCGCATGGCCACGCTGGTGTGGATGGCGTAGCGCCGAGCCGTGCTCGTCGGAATGTGTCCGCCCACGTCCCGCTGCGCTCGCCGACCATGGGTCGGCGCTACCGATGTCCGATGCTCTGGTAGCGCCGAGCCGTGCTCGGCAGCGTGTGTCCGGCCACGGCCCGCTGCGCTCGCCGACCAGGGGTCGGCGCTACCGATGTCGGACGCTCTGGTAGCGCCGAGCCGTGCTCGGCGGAATGTGTCCGGCAACGGCCCGCTGCGCTCGCCGACCATGGGTCGGCGCGACCGATGTCGGATGCTTTGGTAGCGCCGAGCCGTGCTCGGCGGAATGTGTCCGGCCACGGCCCGCTGCGCTCGCCGACCGTGGGTCGGCGCTACCGATGTCGGGTGCTCTGGTAGCGCCGAGCCGTGCTCGGCGGAATGTGTCCGGCAACGGCCCGCTGCGCTCGCCGACCGTGGGTCGGCGCTACCGACGTCCGATGCTCTGGTAGCGCCGAGCCGTCCTCGGCGGAATGTGTCCGGCCACGGCCCGCTGCGCTCGCCGACCATGGGTCGGCGCTACCGATGTCCGATGCTCTGGTAGCGCCGAGCCGTGCTCGGCGGCGTGTGTCCGGCCACGGCCCGCTGCGCTCGCCGACCGTGGAACGGCGCTACCGATGTCGGATGCTCTGGTAGCGCCGAGCCGTGCTCGGCGGAATGTGTCCGGCCACGGCCCGCTGTGCTCGCCGACCGTGGGTCGGCGCTACCGGTGGCGGATGCACTGGTAGCGCCGAGCCGTGCCCGGCGGCGTGTGTCCGGCAACGGCCCGCTGCGCTCGCCGACCGTGGGTCGGCGCGACCGATGTCGGATGCTCTGGTAGCGCCGAGCCGTGCTCGGCGGAATGTGTTCGGCCACGGCCCGCTGTGCTCGCCGACCCTGGAACGGCGCTACCGGTTCAGGCTTCCAGGGCCTGCAGGAAGCTCTGCCGCCAGTGATTGATGTCATACGTGCGCAGGTGCTCCATCATCGCGTGCCAGCGCTCCTGGCGGCGTTTCAGCGGCATCGTGGCAGCGGTGGCAATGGCATCGGCCACGCCGTCCAGATCATGCGGATTGACCAGCAGCGCCTGCTTCATCTCATCGGCCGCACCGGCCAACAGGGACAACACCAGCACCCCCGGGTTCTCCGGATCCTGCGAGGCCACGTATTCCTTGGCGACCAGGTTCATGCCATCGCGGAGCGGGGTCACCAGTCCCACGGCCGCCGCCCGGTAGAAGCCGGTCAGCGTGGAATGGGTGAAGTTCTGGTTGACGTAGCGCAGGGGCGTCCAGTCCGGTGCGGCGTGGCCCCCGTTGATGTGTCCGGCGATCTGCTCCAGCTGGCTGCGCAGGTGGCGGTACTCGGTGACGTCGCCGCGTGAGACGGGCGCGATCTGCAGATAGGTCAAGCTGCCATGCTGGTCAGCGTGGCGTTCCAGATAACGCTCGAATCCCTGGAAGCGCTCCGGCAGGCCCTTGGAGTAGTCCAGCCGGTCCACGCCGATCGCCAGCTGCCGGTTGCGCAGGCTGTTGCGCAGGTCCTTGACCGCGGTCTTGTTGGCGGCCGCCTTGGCCTGCTGGGCGATACGTTCGGTATCGATGCCGATGGGAAAGGCCGCCGCGCGGAAGTGCCGACCATCCGGGGCTTCCAGTTGGCCATCGCCGAGCACGCGCCCCCCGCCGAACAATCGCAGATAGGTCTGGAACCGATCCGCATCGCGCTGGGTCTGGAAGCCCACCAGGTCGCAGGCGTACAGCGAGGAAAACAGGCGCAGATGGTCCGGCATCGCCTGCAGCAGATCGGCCGACGGCATCGGCACGTGCAAGAAGAAGCCGATCCGGCAGCCGATGCCGCGCTCGCGCAGCATGGCCGCGAGCGGGATCAGGTGGTAGTCGTGGATCCAGACGATGTCGTCCTCGCGCAGCAGCGGCGCGAGTTTGCTGGCGAACAGCTCGTTGACACGGTGGTAGGTCTCGCGCGTGCCCCGGTCGTAGTCCACCAGGTCCAGGCGGAAGTGCAGCAGCGGCCACAACGTGCGGTTCGCGAAGCCGTTGTAATAGCCATCCACGTCGCGCTTGTTGAGGTCCATGGTGACGTAGCGGATGTCACCCTCGACCTGTTCGTGCAGCGCGCCGCTGTTTTCCTTGACCGACTTGCCACTCCAGCCGAACCACACACCGCCGCGCTCCTTCAGCGCGGCGAGCAGGCCGACCGCCAGGCCGCCGGGCCGCGTGTCGCCGGGGATCGCAACCCGATTGGAAACAACGACGAGCCGACTCACGAGGCCTCCTGCCAGGAACGCGACAAGCGCATAGCCGCGGTGATCAGACCCACGTGCGAGTACGTCTGCGGGAAGTTGCCCCAGGCCTCACCGGTCTCGAAGGACAGATCTTCGGACAGCAGGCCCAGATGGTTGCGGCGCGACAACAGGACCTCGAACATCGCGCGTGCTTCGTCCATGCGACCGATCGCGGCGAGTGCGTCGATGTACCAGAACGTGCAGATGGTGAAACTGGTCTCCGGCTCGCCGAAATCGTCCGGCGCGACGTAGCGGTACAGCGCATCGCCATGCTTCAGGTCGCGGCCGATGGCTTCGACGGTGGCGACGAAGCGCGCATCTTTTGCTTCGATGAAACCGATGTCCGCGAGCAGCAGCAACGAGGCATCCAGGCGGTGGCCGCCGAAGGCATCGGTGAAGTGGCCGAGTTCTTCACTCCACGACTCGCGCATGATGCGCTGGTGGATGGTATCGGCGCGACCGCGCCAGTAGTCTGCGCGGTCGTCGAGCTTCAGGCGCACGGCGATCTTGCACAGGCGATCACAGGCGGCCCAGCACATCGCCGCGGTGTACGTATGCACTTCGGTGCGGCCACGGAACTCCCACAGGCCGGCATCGGGAACGTCGTGCAGCAGGAACGCCTGTTCGCCCAGCGGCTCCAGGCGCGCGAACGCATGCTCATCGCCGGGGTCCTGCAGGCGACGGTCGAAGAACAGCTGGGTCGAGGCCAGCACCACGCTGCCGTACACATCATGCTGGCGCTGCACCCAGGCCAGATTGCCGCGGCGCACCGGGCCCATGCCACGGTAGCCGGACAACGAAGGCACTTCGTGCTCGTCCAGCGTGGCCTCGAAGCCGATGCCGTACAACGGCTGCAAGGTGCCGTCGGCGGTGGCGAGATTGAAGATGTAGCCGAGGAACTGCTCCATGGTGCGGGTAGCACCCAGGCGGTTGAGCGAACGCACCACGAAGGCCGCATCGCGCAGCCAGCAATAGCGGTAATCCCAGTTGCGGATGCTGCCGGGTGCTTCCGGGATGGACGTCGTCATGGCGGCGATGATCGCGCCGCTGTCCTCGT
Source organism: Stenotrophomonas sp. CFBP 13725 (assembly GCF_014841935.1). Taxonomy (NCBI): domain Bacteria; kingdom Pseudomonadati; phylum Pseudomonadota; class Gammaproteobacteria; order Lysobacterales; family Lysobacteraceae; genus Stenotrophomonas; species Stenotrophomonas sp. CFBP 13725. Next base: position 407,383 of record NZ_JACYUV010000003.1, read on the forward strand.
ACTGGCACAACTTCAGCGTGATCGCGCTGCGGATCACCGCGTCCTGCCACTCCAGCGGAATGGAAAGATAGCGGACCCACTCGCGCCAGTAATCCCGCGTGCGCTGGAAGGCTTCCTGCACATAGCCGCTGAGTGAGCGGTTCAGGGATTCGTCCACGCCCAGCACCAGGTGGACGGGATGGTTGAGGACGAAGGGCAGGCTCTCGCGCACGAAGCGGATGGGCACATCGGTGGTCAGGCGCAACACGTGGTCAGGCAGGACCCAGCGCACGTGGTTGCTGCCCCAGGTGGAGTCCGGCACGCGCTGGCCCCAGTCTGCCAAGGGCCGCGCCAATACGCGGATGCGCGGGCTGCCCGAGATCGGGCGCACCTGGCGGATAAGGCTGACGGGCCGGTAGAAGCGGTCGTTCTGGCGCCAGCGCGGGGCGAAGTCGATGATCTCGATCGCGCCGCCGTGGGTATCGCGCAACACCGTCCGCAGGATCGCGGTGTTGCTGAAGTACTCCTGCTCGGTGCTGTCCAGGTCCTCCAGTTCAACGGTGAAGTCACCGCCTTCCTGTTGGTTGGGGCTGAGCAGGGCACAGAAGGTGGGGTCACCGTCGAAGGTAGGGAGGCAACTCCAGACAACGCGGGCCTGGCGGTCGATCAACGCACCAAAACTGCCGTTGCCGACAACGCCGAGGTTCAGATCAGGGTGGGTCATGGGCGGAACATCTCGTCTGCAGCCGTGGGGGCCGGCCTACCAGGCATTCTCACGCAACCATGCGTGCACGCTGCGTATGTCCTTGAGCTGGAACACCGCCATGCTGGGGTCACGTTCACCTACCAGCACGCTCCAGCCATGCAGGCTGTTGGCGGCCTCGAAGCCGTGTTCGTCCGTCAGGTCGTCGCCCAGGAACACCGGCAGGCGCCCACGGAAGGGCAGGTACTGCATCATCCGGCGTACGGCGCGGCCCTTGTCGCTGCCGACCGGGACGAATTCGACAACATGGTCGCCGGGTTGCAGCCGATAGCCGGCGTTGCCGCGGATATGACGGTCGGCGAACGCGCGGACCTGCTCGGCCGCATGCGGTGCGGCACGCCAGTGCAGGGCCATGCTCGGACCCTTGTCTTCCACCAGCACACCAGGGTGGCCATGGGCAAAACGCATGGCCTGCTGGTGCAGTGCATGCAGCCACTCGGTGGTGCTTTCATCTTCGGTGGTGTCGTGGACGGTGCCGGAGGCGTCGCGGAGCTGATGGCCATGCAGGCCCGCGGCGGGCAGGTGCATGGGGGCGAACAGCGCATCGAGCTGGGCCAGCGGGCGGCCGCTGACCAGGGCGACGGCGCCCTCGAGTCGGTCACTGATGCGACCGATGGCCTCTCGCACTTCGGGCAACAACGTCACCGCGTCGGGGCTGTCTGCGAATTCGATCAAGGTGCCATCGACGTCGAGGAACAACGCGCAGGCGTCGTCCAGCAACGGTGGCGGCGGACGTAGGGGAAGGTCGTTTGCCATGCCGGGCACGATGCCAGCGCCGGTGTGAGCGCCAGGTCATCGCGGTGTAAAGCGCGGGGTCGGATCGCCTTCGCTGTGCGCAGGCGATCCGACCCCGGCGTCCGGCCTCAGAACGTGTAACGCACCCGCCCATAGAAGTACGCGCCGTTGCTGCCGATCGGTGACAACACGTCGTAGGGCAGATTGCCGTAGTAGTAGATGTCTTCGTTGGACAGGTCGGGATAGTTGTCAGTCAGATTCTGGCCACCGATCGCCACGCTCCACTGCGGGGTGATGCGGTATTCCGCTTCCGCGTCCAGCTGCCACTCGGCCTGGTAGGTCTGGGTGGGCTCGAAGCCACCGCCGAAGTTGAACACCCGCGTGGCGCTGCCATGCCGGCTGACACGGCTGGTCAGTGACCAGCGATCATTGCTCCACGAGGCAGAAAACTGCGCACGCGTACGCGGGGTTGCATCGGTGAGGGTGTTGCTTTCCTCCACGCCGAACAACACATACGCTGGATCCAGCGCTTGCAGCGCCGCAGGGGTCGGCAGCACGTTCTTGAGCTCGGTCTTGGCGTATGCCCAGGTGCCGGTCAGCTGCAGCTGGCCATTGCCCACGGCATGCCGCCAGTTGGCGACCAGTTCGGCACCCCGGGTGCGGGTATCGGCGGCGTTGACGAAGAAGCTGGCGCTTTCAAGGCCGGCGACGCCGTACTGCTGCTGCACGAATGCTGTCAGCGCATCGCCGGTGATCGCTTCGGACAGCGCAATGCGGTCATCGATGTCGATCTGGAACAGGTCCAGTGACACGTCGAAGTTCTCACCGATGCGGCTGGTGAAACCCAGGCTGGTGTTGAGCGACTTCTCCGGCTTCAGGTCGCTGGCGCCGAGGCCGCGGGCGATCGGATTGTTCACCGACAGCAGCCGCCCCTGCACCAGTTGGCCTGCGGCGTTATAGCCGGTGGAGGTGGACTCGTAGCCGATCTGTGCCAGCGAAGGTGCCCGGTAGTTGTTCGAGACCGAGCCGCGTACGGCGAAGGCGGGAGTGAACTCGTAGCGCAGGCCGAGCTTGCCGGTCAGCTCGCCGCCGAAATCATCGTGATGCTCGTAGCGCGCCGCGACATCACTGGAAAGGTGCTCGCCGAACTGACTGGAGACGCTGGCGTAGACGCTGGCGACGTCGCGGGCGAGGTCGGCTGCGTCCTGTGGGGTCAGGCCGCCGCCCGCCTGCGAGCCGGTGGGCCGGTCGGTGAACGGGCCGGCCGCATAGCTTGCTGGATCGCCCGGGCGCGTTTCATAGCGCTCATGGCGGGCTTCGGCGCCCACGCCCACGCTGTGGGTGATGTCCTCGCCCTGCTGGAAAACCCGGCCAAGGTCGAGGTTGGCCACGGTCTGCGCGTACTGGTAATCGGCGGTCTTGAAGCGCGTCGGGCTGGTCGGGCCCAGCGATGCGTTCAAGGTGTTGCGCATGCGGTAGGTGAAGTCGTTCTGGCCGAAGTCCAGGCTGGCGTCATAGGTCCATTCGCCCCACTGCCCACGGGCACCGGCCACCGCCTGCACGTCGCGGTTCTCGCCTTCGGAGATCGGGCGGTAGCCGTTGGGATAGAGCTCCTTCCAGTTCGCTTCGCCGTCGGGGTAGCGGAAGTAGTTGGCGCCCTCGCTGTCGCGCTGGTTGTAGGTACCGAAGGCGTAGAACGTACTGGTTTCGCCGAACGGGATCTCCGTGTTCAACCAGGCGTTGAGGTCCTTGCTGGCACCGTCGCCCAGGACGTAATTGCGCTGGCCCCGCAGCGCCAGGTTGGCATCGGTCTGGTCCCACGGCGGGATCTGGTCGAAGCCGGCGCGATTGGTGGCTTCGCGGTTCTTGTACTCCACGCCGACGCGCAGGAAGCCGCCGTCGTCGCTGAGTGCGGTGCCGACGTTGGCGCTGAAATTGCCGGTCTGGCCATCGGTCAGGGTGCGGCCGATCGGCTTGAGGTCGGTGTGGTGTGCGCCGAAGCTGGCCTCGATGGCGCCACCTTCCGGCGTGTTGTCCAGGATCACGTTGATGACACCTGCCACCGCGTCCGATCCGTACAGCGCGCCGGCACCATCGCGCAGCACTTCGATGCGCTTGATCGCGCTGACCGGGATGGCGTTGAAGTCCACCGGTGTGGTGCCGCGGCCGATCTTGCTGCCGGTGCTGACCAGTGCGCTGTGGTGGCGGCGCTTGCCGTTGACCAGCACCAGTACCTGGTCCGGCGACAGGCCACGCAACTGCGCAGCGCGCACGTGATCGGCACCGCCCGAGTTGGACTGGCGCGGGAAGTTGAAGGAGGGCAGCAACGATTGCAGCGCGCTGCCGAGCTCGCCATTGATCACGCCGGCCTTGCGGATGTCTTCTGCCGTGAGCACGTCCACCGGCGAAATGGACTCCAGCACGGTGCGGTCCGATGCGCGGGTGCCGGTCACGATCACCGTGTCCAGGTTGGTGGCGTGCTGCGCGGTGGCCAGCAGGGGGAACAGTGCGAACGCGATGGCGACGCCCAAGGGCGACGCGGTCAGGCGGTGGGACATGGAAACTCCGGTTGCGGGCACGACATGGGGAAGGGGCAGGATGGTTTCAGTTACATCCATCCGGATATAGCGATATATTATCTTGGCGTGATGGGAGATGCGACGCAAGTCCCTCTTTTTCATCGCATCAGCTGATGCCGCATTGGCATGTGGGTGGTTGCAGTTGCAACCTGTGCGGCTGTGTAGGCTGTGTCGTTGCGTGTCGTCCGCCGAGGAGACTTCGGCGTTACCGTGGGGTTCTGGAGAGTGTTGAAGATGAAGCGTTTTGCCGTACTGATTGCCTTGGCGTTGGCGACCACCGGGTGCACCACCTTGTCGGCGGGCACGCCGGCGGCATCGTCTGCCACCGCGGCCCTGCAGGGCGATGCCGCACGTCCGGCCAACGCCAACGGGTGGGTCCGCAGCGAGCTGTACTTCGGCGTAGGTGAGGAACGCGGTGCAGGTGAGCGCGAGCAGGCCAACACCATCAGTGACGCGCAGTGGCGCGCGTTCCTGGACAAAGAGGTGACGCCGCGCTTCCCCGATGGCTTGACCGTGTTCGATGCGTACGGTCAGTGGCTGTTCCGCGGTGACCCGGAACCCAATCGCCTGCGTACCAAGGTGCTGGTGGTGCTGCACGAAGACAGCCCGCAGCGCCGTGCCGACATTGAAGCGATCCGCCTGGCGTGGAAAACCGCGACCAAGCACCAGTCCGTGCTGTGGTCGCGCCAACCGGTGGAAGTGTCCTTCTGAACGCGCTGCGCCATGGGCTGCTGATCGCCGTGCTGGGCGGCTCCGGTGGCGTGGACGAGGTCGGTGCACAGGACCGCGAATCGATCCGCTTCGACGTCGCACCGGGTGTGCCGGTCGAGGCGACGGTGCGCGACGAGGGCGGTGTCGAGGTGCGCATCGGCAGCGCGGGTGCGATCCAACAGGTGGCGGGTGTGGCCGACGCGGATGGCAAGGCGCGGCTGGACCATGAGGACGTCGACTTCGACGGTCACCTGGATCTCGTGGTGCGGGCGAGCGTGGGGCAGGTCAACGAGGCGGTGGCGGTCTACCGCTATGACGCGGCCAGTGGGCGGTTGCAGACGCTGCGCGTGCCGTCCGGCACGCAGGCCAACTGCGATGGGTTGTGGTCGCTCACGGTGGATGTGTCCAGCCGGACGCTGGTCAGTACCTGCCGTGGCGGGCCCATGTGGTACACCGACCTTTATCGCTACGCGGGCGACGCGCTGTACCTGTATCGCGTCGAGCGGATGATGATGCTGGAGACGCCAGCGCTTGAGGCGGTGTTGGACGTCGACGTCGCCGAAGACGCTGGCCCGCTGGCGGTCTGGAGCACCTTGGCGGCCGACGGTCGCGTGCTGGAGAACGCGGTTGCCGGTGGCCTGGCAGTGCCCGCGCATGGCGTGCCCCTGAAGGGCGTGACGGCGCGTGTTGTCGCATCACGCCAACCGCTGTATGCCGCACCGGGAGATACGAGCACGCGCCGCTATCTGGTTGCCGGCGACCGCGTTGAGCTGTTGGACGAGCGCGATAGCTGGCTGCAGGTGCGCTACCGCAATCCATCCAAGGGACCGGTGCTGGGCTGGGTGCCCGTCGCTTTGCCATGACCGGCGGCATGCCTACGGCGGTGTCACCGGAGGGGGCTTAGACTCCGGCGTTCCCCCTCCAGGAAGCCAAGGCCATGAGCAAGCGCGTCGCCGATATCGTTGTTGAGACCCTGCAGCAGGCGGGCGTACGACGCTGCTACGGCATTGTCGGCGACACCTTGAACCATGTCACCACGGCAATCCATGGCAGCGAGATCGACTGGGTGCACGTACGCCACGAAGAGGTGGCCGCGTTTGCCGCCGGTGCCGACTCACTGATCAGTGGCGAGTTGACCGCGTGCGCGGGGTCGTGCGGGCCCGGCAGCCTGCACTTCATCAACGGCGTGTTCGAGAACAATCGCAATCGCGCGCCCATGGTCCTGATCGCCAGCCAGATCGTTACCAGCGAACTGGGCATGGAGTTTCCGCAGGAGGTCGATTTCAAGGCGGTGTATGCCAGTTGCAGCGTGTTCTGCGAACAGGTGTACAGCGCCGAGCAGGCGCGCCGCGTGGTGACCCTGGCGTGCCAGGCGGCGATCAGCCGACGTGGCGTGGCGGTGGTGATCCTGCCGTCCGACATCAGCGAACAGGCGGTCAAGCACGATCCGCCGTTCGCGGTGCATCGCGCGCAACCGGTGCTGCGTCCGTCGGACGAAGAGCTGCTGCGTATCGCCGAGCTGATCGGCCTGGGCAAGCGCATCGGCATCTATGCCGGTGCCGGCTGCGAGGGCGCGCATGCGCCGCTGCTGGAGCTGGCGAGGCGGCTCAATGCGCCCATCGCCCACACATCGCGGGCCAAGGATTTCGTCGAGCCTGAAAATCCCTTCAACATGGGCATGACCGGCATCTTCGGCATCGAATCGGGGTTCCACACGGTGATGGAATGCGACACGTTGCTGCTGCTCGGCGCGGACTTCGCGTGGGGCCAGTACTATCCGGACAAGGCCACCATCATCCAGGTCGACCGCGATGGCAGCCATCTGGGCCGGCGCCATCCGGTGGACCTCGGTGTGGTCGGCGACATCCGGCCTACGCTGGAGGCGTTGCTGCCGATGCTGCCGCCGCGCGAAGACAGCGACTTCCTGGATGAGTGCATCAGCCACCGCGACAAGGCCCTGGCCAAGCGCGCCGCGGAGGAAGCGCCGGGTGAAGGGGGCCTGATCCACCCGCAGTACCTGACCGCGCTGCTGGACCAGCACGCGGCCGACGATGCGCTGTTCACCGGCGACTGTGGCTCGCCGATGGTGTGGCTGCTGCGCCATATCCGCGTCAACGGCCGCCGGCGTACGCTGACCAGTCTGCTGCATGGCACGATGGCCAACGCCATGCCGCAGGCGCTGGGACTGCAGAAGGCCTTCCCCGGCCGGCAGGTGGTCGCCCTGTGTGGCGACGGCGGCCTGACGATGCTGATGGGCGATCTGTTGACCGCGGTGCAGGAAAACCTGCCGATCAAGATCGTGGTGTTCAACAACGGCTCGCTCAACTTCGTAGAGCTGGAGCAGAAGGTAGAGGGCCTGTTGGACTACTACACCGAGTTGAAGAATCCGGATTTCGGCAAGCTCGCCGAGGTGATCGGTTTCCATGGCCGCACCGTGACCCGCAGCGAAGAGCTGGCGCTGGCCGTGCAGGACCTGCTGGCACACCCCGGTCCGGCATTGCTCGATGTACACACCACGCCCACCGAGCTGGTGATGCCGCCGCAGGTCGAGGCCGGGCAGGTGGTGGGCACCGCGCGCTACATGGCCAAGGCGGTGCTGGCCGGGCGTATCGGTGAGGTCAAGGACCTGCTGGCGGACAATTTCCTGAAGCGCTGAGGCAGCTGGCGCCGGAGCCCTCCCGAGAGGGGAGGGCTCTGCGCCCGGGTGCAGGAAGGTGCGGCCCGTGGCCGCGGTGATGCCCGGGTCGGGATGTTTCAGCACGAACCATCATTGGCATCCGGGCTTCGCGAGGCCTACCATCGGCGGTCCCCACACCCCCCCACCGCCCCCACATGTCCGTTCCTGCTCCTGCCGCTTCGCGGCGCTGGTTCGTCGCCGGCGATCTCAATGGTTTCTTCGGCCTGGTGGTCGACAATCTGTCCATCCTCGGTTTCATCGCCATGGCGTTGGTGGGGATGTTCCAGTTCCCGGCCGAGGTGGTGTTCACCCGCATGTTCCCGGGCACCGCCTTTGGTGTGCTGGTCGGCAACGTCCTGTACACCGTCATGGCGCGGCGGCTGGCAGCGCGCACCGGGCGCGACGATGTCACCGCGATGCCGCTCGGGCTCGACGCGCCGACCAGCATCGGCATGGCACTGCTGGTACTGGGGCCGGCCTTCGTGGCCTTCAAGGCGCAGGGCATGGACCCGAACGCCGCAGCGATTGCTACCTGGCAACTGGGCATGGCCTCGCTGGTCATCATGGGCCTGCTCAAGCTGGTGCTCTCGTTCTTCGGCGAAGCGGTGACCCGCGCATTGCCGCGGGCCGCGTTGCTGGGCTCCATCGCAGGCATCGCGCTGGTGCTGATGGGCCTGTTGCCGCTGCTCGAAACGCTGCGCTCGCCCTTGGTCGGCTTCGTCACCCTGGGCCTGCTGCTGTATGTGCTGATCGCCAAGGGCAAGCTGCCGGTGCGCGGGCCTGGCGTACTGCTGGCCTTCGTCTTTGGCACCGCGCTGTATTACGGACTGGGCATGGCGGGGCTGGGTGCGCCCGGCTTCCAGATACCGGTGTGGGCAGCGCCGCAGATCGTGCTGCCGCTGCCGACGCTGGGCTTCCTCGACGGCATGCCGACGGCGATGACCTATCTGCCGCTGCTGTTGCCGTTCGGGTTGTTGATGGTGGTCGGTGGCATCAACGTGTCCGAGAGCGCGCGCGCTGCCGGTGATGACTACCGCACGCGTGACATCCTGCTGGTGGAAGCCGTCGCGACGCTGGTCGCGGGTGTCTGTGGCGGCGTTGCACAGACCACGCCGTATATCGGCCAGCCGGCGTACAAGCACATGGGCGCGCGTAGCGGTTACACCCTGCTGACGGGGCTGTTCATCGGAATCGGCGGCATGCTGGGCATCGTATCGGGGCTGGTGCAGTGGCTGCCGCTGGCGGTGCTGGCACCGATCATCGTCTACGTGGGCATCGACATCACCACCCAGGCCTTCCAGGCCACGCCGAAACAGCACGCCGGTGCGATGGTGCTGGGTTTCCTGCCATCGGCGGCCTACCTGTTGGCGATCAAGGCGCCAGGCTGGATCGCGCCGGAGCAGTTGGTGGCCATGCTGACCAAGGTGGATGGGCATGGGCTGCCCGAGCTGGCGGTGATCTTCGCGCTGGGCAATGGCTTCATCATCACCTCGATGCTGTGGATCGCCACGGTGGCGGCGATGGTCGACGGGCACCTGCGCCGGGCCTGTGGCTTCCTGCTGGTGGCTGCAGGGCTGACCCTGTTCGGGCTGATCCATTCGGTGGATCCCCGCGGTGGCATCTACCTGCCGTGGGACCTGCAGGGCCTGGCGCGCATCATCAGCTGGCAGTTCGCCGGGGCCTACGTTGCGCTGGCCGTGCTGCTGGCCCTGCTGTCGCTGCAGAAGCAGCCCGTTCCCCGCCCATGACGACCGCCGGTCGCTGACGGCCAGCGGCCGTCACTACCGTGCCATTCCGGCATCGGTAACCGTGTCATTCCGCCACCGGTAGCGCCGAGCCATGCTCGGCGAGCGCAGCGGCAAGCGCCGACGCCAGGCGCCGACACTCAGCGGCCGTCTCTACCGTTTCATTCCGGCGCGTCCAGCTCCGGGTAATGGCGGAAGATGCCATTGGTGTTGAAGGCCAGGCGCCGCTCGGATTTCAGATACGCGGCAATGCCCGGCCGTTTCTCCACGCGGTCCTTCAGCGCTGCAAGCAGTGGCAACGAAGGCCACAGCGTGCGCATCCGCTGCGGGAACATGTAGTCCAGCCCGCTCAGCAGCTGGAAGAGCGACAGGTCGACGTAAGAGTGCTCGCGCAGCGGGTGCCGTCCGCCGTTCTCCTTGATCACGTTTTCGAAGTAGTCGAGGAACTTGGGCATCCGTTCTCCGCGCATCGAAGCTGCCCGCGCCTTCGCCTCGGCTTTCTGGTCTTCGTAGTACGCCGACGCCGCGATGGGGTGGTGGGTGTCATGCACCTCGGCGACCAGGTCGGCAATGGTCAGCTGAAGCTGCACGGCCTGCGTGCGTCGCGATGCGGCATGCGGCACCAGGTCCAGCGTGGGGCCGAGGAAATCCAGGATGGCGGCCACCTGTGCGATCACCTGCCGGCCGGCCTTGAGGAAGGGAGGGGCAAACGGGCGGCCCCCCTCGGCCTTGCCGGCGAGGAATGCGTCCATCACCTCATCCCCGTGTTCGCGCGCCATGTCGGTGTAACCGGCGCCGGCATCCTCCAACGCCAATCGGACGAACTCGCCACGCCCCTGGATCCCGGTCCAGTAATAAAGCTCGTAATGCATGTCGGTCCCGTGTCATGAAGGCGACGCCAGTATGTGACGCGGAAGGGCAGGGAACGGTGAGCATGGCCTGCACACCCTGTTTCCTCCGTCTGGCCGATGATCTCAGATGCCCTTGAAACCGGCGGCAGCAGCCGCATCTGGTGGGTAGTGCCGGCGTGGCCGGCTTCTCATGATCGAGGATCTGACATGCGGATGGACAAGCTCACCTCGCGTTTCCAGCAAGCGCTGGCGGACGCGCAGTCGCTGGCCGTAGGCCGCGATAATTCCATCGTTGAACCGGTGCACGTGTTCAGCGCCCTGTTCGACCAGGCCGGTGGCAGTACCCGGCCCCTGCTGTCCCAGGCGGGCGTCAATGTGACCGTGTTGCGTGAGCGCTTGGACGAGGCGCTGGCGGCATTGCCGAAGGTTTCCGGGCAGGCCGGTAACCTGTCCATCGGCAACGACCTCAACCGGTTGCTCAACCACACCGACAAGCTGGCACAGCAGCAGGGCGATGCCTTCATCGCCAGCGAATGGTTCGTGCTGGCGGCGCTGGAAGATGGCGGCACCCTGGGCATGGCGCTGCGCGCTGCCGGTGCCGACAAGGCGCGCCTGCAGGCGGCCATCGACAAGCTGCGCGGCGGCGAGAAGGTGCAGTCGGAAAGCGCAGAGGAACAGCGCCAGGCGCTGGAAAAGTACACCATCGACCTGACCGCGCGCGCTGAGAGCGGAAAGCTCGATCCAGTGATCGGCCGTGACGAGGAGATCCGACGCACCATCCAGGTGCTGCAGCGACGCACCAAGAACAATCCGGTGCTCATTGGCGAGCCCGGCGTGGGCAAGACCGCCATCGTCGAGGGTTTGGCCCAACGCATCATCAACGATGAGGTGCCCGAAGGCCTGCGTGGCAAGCGGGTGCTGTCGCTGGACATGGGCGCGCTGATCGCCGGTGCGAAGTTCCGCGGTGAATTCGAAGAACGCCTGAAAGGCGTGCTCAATGATCTCGCCAAGAGCGAAGGGCAGGTCATCCTGTTCATCGACGAGCTGCACACGATGGTCGGCGCAGGCAAGGCCGACGGGGCGATGGACGCCGGCAACATGCTCAAGCCGGCGCTTGCGCGCGGCGAACTGCACTGCGTCGGCGCCACCACGCTGGATGAGTACCGCAAGTACATCGAGAAAGACGCCGCGCTGGAGCGTCGTTTCCAGAAGGTGCTGGTGGGTGAGCCGTCGGTGGAGGACACCATCGCCATCCTGCGCGGCCTGAAGGAAAAGTACGCGGTCCACCATGGCGTGGAGATAACCGATCCGGCGATCGTCGCGGCCGCTACGCTGTCGCACCGCTACATCAGTGACCGGCAGCTGCCGGACAAGGCCATCGACCTGATGGACGAGGCCGCCTCGCGCATCCGCATGGAGATCGATTCCAAGCCGGAAGAGCTGGACCGACTGGAGCGCCGGTTGATCCAGCTGAAGATCCAGCGCGAGATGCTGAAGAAAGAAAAAGACGAGGCGTCCCGGCAGCGCTTGGCGGACCTCGAGAGCGACATCGACGCGCTGGAGCGTGATTTCTCAGACCTCAACGAAGTCTGGAAGTCGGAGAAGGCGGCGCTGCAGGGCGCAACCCGGATCAAAGAGCAGATCGAGCAGGCGCGGCTGGAGCTGGAGTCGGCGCAGCGCCGGCAGGATTTTGGTCGCATGAGCGAAATCCAGTACGGCCAGTTGCCGCAACTGGAGAAGCAGCTCGCTGCCGCGCAGGAAGCCGAGAACACCGAGTTCAAGCTGGTGCAGGACCGCGTTACGGCCGAGGAAATCGCAGAGGTGGTTTCCCGCTGGACCGGTATCCCGGTCAACCGCATGCTGGAAGGCGAGCGCGAGAAACTGCTGCGGATGGAAGACGAACTGCACCGGCGTGTGGTGGGGCAGGAAGAGGCCATCAAGGTTGTGTCCGATGCGGTGCGGCGCTCGCGTGCGGGTCTGTCCGATCCTGACCGACCGAGTGGCTCGTTCCTGTTCCTGGGCCCCACCGGCGTGGGCAAGACCGAGCTGTGCAAGGCCCTTGCCGAGTTCCTGTTCGACAGTACCGATGCGATGATCCGCATCGACATGAGCGAGTTCATGGAGAAACACAGCGTCGCTCGTCTGGTCGGTGCGCCTCCCGGTTACGTCGGTTACGAAGAGGGTGGCTACCTGACCGAAGCCGTGCGTCGTCGTCCGTATTCGATCATCCTGCTGGACGAAGTGGAAAAAGCGCATCCGGATGTATTCAACATCCTGCTGCAGGTACTCGACGATGGCCGGCTGACCGATGGCCAGGGCCGCACCGTGGACTTCCGCAATACGGTCATCGTGATGACGTCCAACCTGGGTTCGCACCAGATCCAGGACATGAGCGGTGATGATTCGCCGGAGGCCTACACCCAGATGAAGGCCGCGGTGATGGGCGTGGTGCAGGCGCATTTCCGCCCGGAGTTCATCAACCGGCTGGACGACATCGTGGTGTTCCACCCGTTGGACAAGCAGCAGATCAAGCAGATCGCGCGGATCCAGATGCGTGGCCTGGAATCGCGGCTGGCCGAGCGCGGCTTGAAGCTGCAGGTCAGCGACGCGGCATTCGAATCACTGGGCACAGCGGGCTTCGATCCCGTCTACGGGGCGCGGCCGTTGAAGCGCGCGATCCAGTCGCAGCTGGAGAACCCCCTGGCGCAGAAAATCCTGTCAGGTGAGTTCAGTAGCGGCGACACGATTGGCGTAGAAGCCGAGAACGGCAGGTTGCATTTCAGCGTGCGTTGAACATGCGCTGCAGCGGCCAGGGTCTACCTGGCCGCTGCAGCTGAGGTCAGAGGATCAGAGAAAACGAATCTGCTGGTCGGCAGGCCCTGCCATAGCCATGCCGGCGGTGCAGTTGAAGGCTGTGCTGAACTCCCGCATGTTCGACGGCGCACCGTCTGCGCGCACAGGTTCAGGCGGATGATTGTCGATGGCGCGATCAAGCTCAGCCCGCTGCGGAGTTGAAATGGCTCGACGTGCCATCGCGTAGGCGATGAAGAATCGCTGCTCGCGGGTCTTGCCATCGATCATCGGATCCGGCGTCCCCGCCGTCGCCTGCCGCATTGCCTGCAATGCGATGGAGAGCCCACCCAGGTCCGCCAGGTTCTCATCAAGGGTCAACTCACCGTCCACCGCTTCACCGTCACCCTCGTAACCGCTGAACTGCCGGGCAAGCCGGTCTGCGCGTGCGTCGAACTGCTGCCGGCTGTAGGGCGTAAGCCAATCGCCTTCGTGACCACGCTCGTCGAAGGAGGTGCCGACCGTGTCGAATCCGTGGGCGATTTCGTGGCCGATGATCGCGCCGATGCCTCCGTAGTTGAGGGCGGCGTCGGCGTTGGCGTCATGGAAGGGAGGCTGCAGCAGTGCGGCCGGGATCGCGATCAGGTTCAGCGAGACGTCCTGGTAGGCGTTCACTGTCTGCGGCGTCAGCTTCCAATGGTGGTGATCGGCGGGCTGGCCCAACTGGGCCCCATTGCGACGCTGGGCATGTGCCCGCACGGCCTGCATGTTTTCCAGGAACGAGTTGCGCCCGGTGCCGACATCGCTCCAAACCGGCCATTGGCTGGGATGGCCGACCTCGATGCGCTGCGTGTTCGCTTTCTGCATCGCCCTTTCGCGGGTCTCAGCGTCCATCCAGTCACACTGGGCGATCCTGTTTTTCAGCGCAGAGGTCAGCTGCTGGGTAATGGTCTGCAATGAACGTGCAGTATCAGCGGGAAACGCAACCTGCGCGTAGGCCGGGCCCATCGCGTCCCCTGCTGCCTGCTGGATCATGCCGAGTATCCGCGCAAAGCGGGGCACGCGGGATCTGCGGCCCTTGATCACCCCGCCATGAAACGCATCATGGGTGTCGACGAAGGCGGTGGACAGACACGGAGCCGCGTCGTCGGTGGCATGGAAGCGCAGGTAGGCCCTCCAGGTCTCCAGTGGCATGTCCTTGAGCAGGGTATCGAGCTTCTGGAAGAAGGTCGGCATGCCCAGTGAGAAGGTGGCAGGTGGCTGCAGACCCTGGGCGTGGAAGAAGCGCCGCCAATCAAGGTTGGGTGTCTGTTGTCGAGCCTGCTCGGGGGTGACGATGTTGTGGAACACGGAGATATCGGTAGCCAGTTTGGAGAAAGGTACCGAAGCCGCCGCCAGCTCACGCTCGATCAGTAGGATTTCCGGCGCCAGCCTGTCGGCGTCACTGCGGGGCATACCGGAAAGCACAAGCGTTTCCACCACGTGCGCGCGGTATGCATCGATGAGGAGGCGTCCTTTTTGCGGGTCGTCGTACCACTCGCTGCTGGGGAGGCCCAGACCGGATTGCGCGAAATACCCGATGTTGGTCGCCGGGTCTTCGAAGTCGGGACGCACGGTAAAGGTGAACAATGGATTGGCGTCACGCCGGGATGCATCGAACAGGTACTCGATGAGCGCGTCTGTGTCCCCTACCGCTTCGATGGCATCCAGCGCAGGTTGCAGAGGCCGGCGGTCGGCCACCTCGATACCCACTTCATCCATGCCTGTTGCCCACAGGTCACCGATCACCTTGGCTGGCTTGTCCGGCGTCCGCTCGATGGCCATCTGTTCGGCCAACTGCTGGCAGACCAGCAGTGCATTGGTGCGCAGGTGATCGAGCGTGCCCAACTGGGTTCTACTGGGCTGCAGCGTGGTCGTCTCTTCCCACCGCCGGTTGACGTGTGCACCAAGCGAAACGCAGGGGGAAATGCCCGGTTCCAGGTCACTGACATTGAAGCGCATCGGCGGCAGCAGCCGCTGCGGATCGAGCCTATAACGCGGGAGGGGCGGATACGTGACCGGGGCCGGCGCTTCGGCCGCACCGTCGGCGGTGACCGGGTCGCGGTGGAGCAGATAGCCGGCCGTGGCTGCTGCCGCCCAGAAGGCGGTCACGCCGGCAGCCGTCACTGCAGCCGGAGCGCACTGCCGGGGATGGCGCAGGCAGGTGGCCACCGCCGCGTCAGTGGCGAGGTTGACGACGGCCGTCGGAGCACTGCCCAGCAGCGGGTCGTGCGCGGCAGCCGGCGCCGCGGCCGCCCTAATGTCATGCAGCTCGATGCCGGTGTCCATCGCCTGCGCGGCGGGTGGCCACCCGGACGCGGGGCGAGGTGGCGGATGCGCCGCCTGCGTGGCCGGTGCAGGACGGTGGGCGAGTGCGGGCAGCGCGGTGCTCAACAGCAGCATAAGCGCCAACTGGTTGCTCGCCCCCTGCAGATTGAGTCCCGGCGGTTGTCGACCATAGCGCTGTTGGCATGTCGCAATGTGGGAGGGCGCAGCCAAACCGCGATGTTTGCGCTGGTAGGCGCCTTGCTGCTGACGGGCCTGCGTGGCATTGATGGGCATGGATACGCTCAGCTGTTGAGTGTCGTGGGGGGCACGCCAGCGGCATCGGCGTTCCATTCAAGGTGGCGCACGCCATCCAGCAGCGCGTTGGCGAAGTCCACCGCCATCGCAGGATTGACGCGGTGCAGGCGATCGCGTTCGCTGTGGATCATCGTGGGCGGTGCATTGGGGTGCGCATCGCGCAGCGCTTTGTACTGGTGATAAGCGCTGGCCGCTGCCTGGTAGCGTGTCTTCAGAATGCGCGCCTCCTCTGCGGGCAGCGGGGCCGTGCCGCTGTTCTGCGCCTGCCAAGCGCGCCAATCCACTTCGGCATCACGCGCCTGCCATGTCTTGCGAGCGTCCTCCAATTGTCTCCACAGCGCGGCATCTGCGGCGCTCACCTGGGTAACGGCGAGGCAGGGGATGGAGGCGTTCTGGAATGCGATATTGTCCGATGTGATCCACGGGCTGTGATCGGGGGACGCAGGTACGAAGCCCTGCGTGGCCAGGCGCTGTTCGAGCTGCTCACGCGCCTGCTGCTCCACCGGACTGACCGCCGGCGCACGCAGGTACATCGTGGGTTTGCCCAGATGCGGCGAGCCAGCCAGCCCATCGGTGCCGGTCAGCGCATAGCCGTGCCCGCCGCGACCGGTCATGTCCACGTTGATGACGAAGGTCGGGCAGTCGTCCCGCTGCAGGCATTCGTCCACGTACGCGCGCGCACCCAGGAAGCCGAGTTCTTCGTTGGAGGTGACCAGCAATTCGACCTGGGTGCCGGCGAGGGACGGGTCCTCTTTCACCTGGCGGGCGATGTGCAGCAGCGTCGCAACGCCGGATGCATTGTCGTAGGCCCCTTCCGAGCCCCGGGAGCGTCCGATCATATCGCCATGGGCAACCAGCAGCAGCCGCTTCGCAGGGGGGGCCGCAGCGGCCGTCGGCAACGTCACCTGCAGATTGAAGGCTTCGCTGCCATCGGCAATGCCCAGATGCTGCAGTCCATGCAGAACGTACGGCACCCGCGTCACCGGTCCGGCGTCACGCTCCAGTAGACGGGCGATAGCCTCCAGCCTCCGTCCATTGGCCTCTTTCCAGCGCTGCTGGATGTCGTCTGCGGTGCCCTGCCGTCCACTGGGGACGCTGGCGGTGCTGGCCACGATGAATTCAATGTCGTCCTGGAACGCGGCCACGCTGGGCGTATACAGACCGGCAAGCACGTCGGCCAGCTCAAGCAGCGTGCTGTCGGCGGGCAAGGCCGCCGCGTCTGCGCCTGCTAGTGGCCAGCCGTCCTGCACCGACGGCGTCGACGGTGCGACCGTGCGCGCCACCATCTGCTGCAGCTGGGACAGCGTGGCCGGTGGCAAAGAGTGCAGCAGCGCGTTGATGGCCTCGGCGCGGCAGGCACGGTCACCCCCGCAATCGCGCGCGACCTGCAGCAGTGCCGCTTCCATCGGCGAGGAGGTGCCATCGGCCGATACCACGCTGGCCTGTTGTACCGTCTGCTGCACTTGGTCGCGGATAGGGACGCTGGGCGAGGGCAGATGCGGAGGCACGGGCCGCGGCGGCCGCCCGAAGTCCCATGTCTCACGGGAAGGCTGGAAGCCGCTCTGTGCATTGAGGTAAACCAGCCCGCCGAAAAAGCCCAGCGTGCCCAGCATCGTGGCGGCCGCGCAGGTGCGGGGCGCCAGCACGCACGCGCCCAGCGCGGCATTGCCGATTGACCTGATGCCGCCGCACCCTGCTGGCGGGGCAGTACCTGGTACCGTGGTGTACTCCGGTATGGCCTGCGCCGCAGGCACCAGGGCGGTGAGCAGCAAGGCGGCGGTGAGCAGCTGCGCCGGATGGTTGCCCACGCGCAGGGCAGGGCCATGCTGGCCCCATGCGGCGTGCTTGCGGGATTCGCGAGAGGCGGGCGCGGCGCCGTGGTGGCGGTTCTGGAATGCGCCCTGTGTGCGTCGTGCCGCACTGACCTGGTCGACAGGCATCGTGTCTGATCCTTTCCTGGACAAGGCTGCAGGTTGGCGTGCGCCACGCCGGTGCAGATAGGGGCGAATGCGACCTGATGATGCAGATGCGCATTTTTTGTCAGGCTCGGTCATGCTGCCATTGCGCAAGATCGGGCACGCGCCTGGGCCGTATCCCCTGCATCCTGCACGCAGCCTTCCAACGGGAACCCGACATGAGCCACCTCGCCCAGCTGCGCCAGCGCCACGGAATCGACCGCGTGATCGAACATCTCCAAGCCTGCCTGCGCGCAGGCACGCCCTTGCCGGAGCTGGAAACGCTGGCGTCGATCGCTCATCAATCGCCGTTCCACTTCCACCGCCTGTACCGCGCGTTGACCGGGGAAACGCCGGGGCGCACCGTGGCGCGCCTGCGGCTGCTGCAGGCACTTCAGTTGCTGGCGCTGGCGGAAAGCCGCATCACGGATGTCGCCCTGAGCGTGGGCTACGAAAGCCCGCAGGCTCTGGCACGTGCCTGCCGCCAGGCACTGCAGGCGACCCCCAGCGCACTCCGCGACGATGCGGTGCTGCGCGGCGATTGGCAGCAGCGGCTATCGCTGCCAGCCGGCGACGCGGTCGATGACCGGGTTCCGTTGCAGGTACGGGTGACGGCGCTGGATCCGTTCGATGTCGTGGTGTTGCGCACGCGCGGTGCGTTCGACGATCTGGACCAGGCCTTCGGTCGGATCCATGCGTGGGCTGCGGGGGAAGGGCTTGCCGAGCAGTTGCAGCAGCTGGCGGGCATCGCACTGAACGACCACCGTGATGTGCTGCCGGATGCGTGCCTGTTCGACTGCGCGATGGGCTTCGGTCCGCTGCAGGGGCAGGTGCCTGCACCGTTGCGGGTGATGACACTCGGCGGTGGCGACCACGCCGTGCTGCGGCACGTGGGCAGTTACGCAGGACTGGAAACGGCCACTGACGTGCTGCTGCGCCACTGGCTGCCCGACAGCGGACGCGCGCTGCGCGATGCGCCGTTGTATTACCAGTACCTGGACGACCCGGAAGAAGTGCCCGAAGCGATCCTGCGTGCGGACATCTGCATCCCGCTGCAGTGACGCGGTAGAGCCGACTTCAGTCGGCTTCCATCACGCCGGACGGTAGAGCCGACTTCAGTCGGCTTCCATCTCACCGGGACGGTAGAGCCGACTTCAGTCGGCTTGCATCCCCCCAGCCGACTGAAGTCGGCTCTACCTTCAAGCCAGCCGACTGAAGTCGGCTCTACCCCCACGGCAGGCCGCTTCGGCGGCTCACACCACCGGGATGGGGTGTGGCTGACCCATGGTGCGATAGGGCGGCGTGGACATGATCATCTCGGCCAGCGAGTACGCCAGTTCGCGCTCGGCCATCACCGTGCCGTCGGCACCGTGTTCCAGCAGGTGACGTACTTCCGCATCGCTGTGGGCGCGGGCCAGCAGGGTCAGGCCGGGATTGATCGCGCGCAGCTTGGCCAATGCCTCGCCGGCTTCCAGGGGCTGCGGAATGGCCAGCACCGCGATCTTGGCGCGGTCCGGATGGGCTTCGGCCAGCACCTTGTCCGCTGCAGCGCTGCCCCGGATTGCGGCGATGCCGGCCGCATGTGCGCTTTCCACGTGCTCCTTGTTGTCATCGATCACCAACACCGGCACGCCTTTGTCGCGCAGTACGGCGGCCAGCTCGCTGCCCACCCGGCCGTAACCGATCACGATGGCGTGGTCATGCAGGTCGCGTGAGGGGCCGGCGGCCTCTTCTGCCTCGGCGATGGCCGGTTGCAGGGCCAGCTGGCGGGCCTGCCAACGGTCCAGCAGACCGAATACCAGCGGGTTCAGCATGATCGACACCAACGCACCGGCCAGCACCAGTGATTGCCCGGTCTCCGGCAGGATCTGCAGTGCAACGCCCAGGCCGGCGATGATGAAGGCGAACTCGCCGATCTGCGCCAGACTGGCCGAGATGGTCAGTGCGGTACTGGTCGGATGGCCGAACGCACGCACGATGAAGAATGCGGCGGCCGACTTGCCGAACATGATGATCAGCACGGTTGCGAGCACCTGCCACGGGTGCTCGACGATGATCATAGGGTTGAACAGCATGCCCACCGAGACGAAGAACAGCACGGCGAACGCATCGCGTAGCGGCAGCGAATCGGTAGCGGCCTTGTGGCTGAGCTCGGACTCGTTCAACAGCATGCCGGCGAAGAACGCGCCGAGCGCGAAGGACACGCCGAACAGCATGGCCGAACCAAATGCCACACCGAGCGCGATGGCCAGCACGGCCAAGGTGAACAGCTCGCGCGAGCCGGTGCCGGCGGTACGCTCAAGGATCCACGGAATGACCCGCCGACCGACGACCAGCATCACCGCTACGAACAGCCCCAGCTGCACGAAGGTCCAGCCGATGTCGGCCAGCACGCTGCCGATGCTGTGGTTTTCCTTCGCGGCATCCGGACCGAACACGCCGGCCAGCACCGGCATCATCACCAAGGCCAGCACGCAGGCCAGATCCTCGACGATCAGCCAACCCACTGCGATCTTGCCACGCAGGCTTTCCAGCAGACGGCGCTCTTCCATCGCCCGCAGCAGCACCACGGTACTGGCGGTGGCCAGCGAGAAGCCGAACACGATGCCATGGATGGCGGGCCACCCCATCAAGCTGGCCACACCCCAGCCGAGCAGGGTGGCCACCAGGATCTGGCCGATCGCACCGGGAATGGCGATGGCTTTGACGGCCATCAGGTCCTTCAGCGAGAAGTGCAGGCCGACGCCGAACATCAGCAGCATCACGCCCAGTTCGGCCAACTGGTTGGCCAGTGCCTGGTCGGCGACAAAGCCGGGAGTGAAGGGCCCAACGCAGATGCCAGCAACCAGATACCCGACCAGTGGAGACAAACGCAGCTTGTTGGCCAGCGCGCCGAAGATGAAGGCGAGCCCGAGGCCAACGGCGACGATGTTGATCAGGTCGGTGTCATGGTGCATCAGGTCTCGCAGGCAAATCGGGGGATGTCCCGATTTTCACCGATGGGGGCCGATACAGCAAACGCCGGGCAGTGCCCGGCGTTTGCTGAAGTCGACGCTGGTGATGCCGGGCGACGGCATGCTGCCTGTTACCAGGTGTAACGGATGCGCCCGTACACGTACGCGCCATTGAAGCCGAACGGCGAATAGTTGCTGTACGGCAGCATGCCCCAGGTGGAGTTCTGCAGGTCGACGGTGCGGTCGGGGTATTCGTCCAGCAGGTTGTCGGCCCCCAGGGTCAGGGTCCAGTTGTCGCTGGGCTTGTAGCTGGCCGATGCATCCAGCACCCATTTCGCGTCATAGGTCTGGTCGCGGGTGGCGGTGGCGGAGTTGCGCACGGTGAAGCTGCCGTAACGCGTGGCGGCCAGGCCCAGCTCCCAGTGATCCGAACGCCACGTACCGCTGACGATCGATTTGTCGCGCGGGAAGCTGTCTTCGATACGGCCGATCTCATCGCGGCCGATCAGCGCCTGGGTGATGCCCAGCGCCTGGAAGGTGGCCGGTGAGGCATCGAACTTCTGCACCTCCGTGTCGTTGTAGCTGTAGGCCGCGGTCAGTTCCAGGCTGCTGGCGGTGAACGGCACGGTGTAACTGGCCACCGCATCGACACCGCGCGTGCGGGTGTCCAGGCCGTTGGTGAAGTACGAGAACGCCGTCACCTGCGGCAGGCCAAGGCCGGTCAGCAGGTCGGCGACCGCCGTGTTGCCGGTGGTGGTGATGTTGGACGACAACGCGATACGGTCATCGATCTCGATCTGGTACGCATCCACGGTCAGGTACAGGCGATCCACCGGCTGCAGCACCAGGCCGACGCTATAGGAGGTGGAAGTCTCGGCCTTCAGGGGTGCCGAACCCAGTGCCTGCGCGGCGGCGCTGCCCGCGGGGAAGGTGCCACGCTCGACGAAGTTGCCGTTGACGATGGTGCTGGTCACGGCCTGGTAGCTCTGCTGGGCCAGCGACGGGGCGCGGAAGCCACTGGACGCGGTAGCACGCAGGGCCACCTTGTCGGTGAACGCGTAGCGCGCCGACAGCTTGCCGGAGAACTTGTCGCCGAAGTCCGAGTAGTCCTCGTAGCGGCCGGTGACGCCGGCGGAGAACTTGTCGGTCAGGTCCGCTTCCAGCCCCGCATAGACCGCGTAGTTGTGGCGGTCTTCGTCCACGGCGTTGATCGGCGTGAAGCCGCCGAAGCCCTGCGCACCGCTGCCGGTGTACGAGTTCAGCTCGCCCTGGCGCTGTTCCCAGGTTTCGCGACGGTACTCACCACCGAACGACAGGGTGACCGGATACGCCAGGCCCCAGTCCAGCGACTTGGTGAAGTCCGCGTTGAAGATGTCCTGCGTGTACTTCAGCGTGCCGTCGTAGAAGGAACTCGGGCTGGTCGCCACCAGGCTGTAGTTGATGCTGTTGCGGGTGTGGAAATCGAGCGTGTTCTCGCCATGGTTGGCGCTCAGGTCCCAGGTCCAGCCACTTTCCGTGCTGCCCTTCACGCCGGCAACGACCGAACGGTCCTTGGAGTACTGGTTGATCTGCGGCACATAGCCGTCCGGGTAGACCTGGGCCAGCAGGGCGGTCTGTCCCAGGTGGTTGGGCGAGCGGTAGAACGCGAACGAGGTGATGTCGCGGTTGCTGAGCATCGCGTTGGCGTAGCCGGTGACGTTGTCACTGAACGCGAAGCTGGCGTTGGCCGACACCGCCGAGGCATCGACCTGCGGATCGCCGACCACGAAGGTCTTCTCACCGATGTCGGGGAAGTTGCCAGTGTTCGGGGTGGTGCCCTGGTAGGGCCCGGCGCGGTTGCTTTCGTCCTGCTGGCTGTACTGGCCGGCCACGTGCACCTGACCGCGACCGTCGCCGAAGGTGAAGCCGGCATCGCCGGACAGCTGGTCCTTGTTGCCATCGCCCGCCGCGTACTGGCCGTGGTCGATGGCCAGGCTGCCGCCCGTGCCACTGCCCTTGAGCACGATGTTGATCACACCGGCGATGGCATCCGACCCGTACTGGGCCGACGCACCGTCACGCAGCACTTCTACCCGCTCGATGGCACCGATCGGGATGGCATTGATGTCCACCGCCGACGAGCCGCGGCCGATGCTGCCGTTGACGTTGATCATTGCCGAGGTGTGCCGGCGCTTGCCGTCCACCAGCACCAGCACCTGATCCGGCGAGAGGCCGCGCAGCTGGGCGGGACGGATGCCGCTGGTGCCGTCGGTGAGCGCCGGGCGGGGGAAGTTCAGCGAGGGCAGGGCGCGCGACAGCGCAGTGGCCAGCTCGGAGGTGCCGGTGGACTGCAGGGCCTCGGGGGTGATGATGTCGATCGGCGACTGCGATTCGGCGACGGTACGGTCGGCCACGCGGGTGCCGGTGACGATCACCGTGTCGAGGGTGTTGGCGGTCTGTGCGGCGGCGGCGAAGCTGGAGGCGGCGAGCACCACGGCGATGGCGGCGGCGAGCGGGCGGGTCTTGCGGGTCATCTGGACGTGGCTCCGGTTGGGGGCGGCGGCACCGGGCGACATCTCGGGGAGCGGGACGGCGTGTTGCGGCGCGCAATCAAGCAATTAACGACAATTTAATCCCCTGTCAAATGACGGTAACGTCAAAAACTATTGCAAATGCAACGGTTTAGCGGTTCTGGCAGGAGTGGGGGAGAGGGGCCCGGGAGCCGTGTGACACCCTCCGTGGGAGAGAGAGAGGCGCCCTTGGCGTGCCCCCGGGATACGTCAAGTATTCGTTAACGTTAGAATTGCGTCGCAGGAAAGGTGCTCACCAGCACATTCCATTCCGTTATATGGACCTCCCCCAATGATCTCCCTCCGTAATTTCGCCTTGCGCCGCGGCGAGCGGCTGCTGTTGTCCAACGTCGACCTGACCCTGCATGCCGGTTACCGGGTGGGCGTGGTGGGCCGCAACGGCGCTGGCAAGTCCAGTCTGTTCGCAGCCGTGCAGGGCGAACTGGAAGCTGACAAAGGCGATGTCGAGCTGCCTGGCCGGGTGCGCATCGCCAGCGTGGCGCAGGAAACCCCGTCGTTGCCCGACCCCGCGCTGAGCTTCGTGCTGGGCGGCGACGTGGCGGTTGCTGCGGTACTGGCCGAAGAAGCCGCCGCCACCGCGCGTGAAGACTGGGAAGCGGTGGCCGAGGCGCACACGAAGATGGCTGAAGTCAGCGCTTACGACGCCGAAGCGCGCGCTGGCAAGCTGCTGCACGGCCTGGGCTTTCCCGCTGAAACGCACCACCGTGCGGTGTCCTCGTTCTCCGGCGGCTGGCGCGTGCGCCTGAACCTTGCGCGCGCGCTGATGATGCCCAGCGACCTGCTGCTGCTCGATGAGCCGACCAACCATCTGGATCTGGACGCGGTGTACTGGCTGGAGCAGTGGCTGTTGAAGTATCCGGGCACGCTGCTGCTGATCTCGCATGACCGCGAGTTCCTCGACAACGTCGCCACCCATACCCTGCACCTGCATAACGGGGGCGCCAAGCTGTACCCGGGCGGCTACACCGATTTCGAGCGGCAGCGTTCCGAACAGCTGCGCCAGCAGCAGATCGCGCACGAGAAAGAACAGAACGAGCGCGCCCACCTGCAGAGCTTCATCGACCGCTTCAAGGCGACCGCGTCGAAGGCCGCGCAGGCACAGAGCCGCATGAAGCGACTGGCGAAGATGGCCGGCACCGAAGCCGTGCGCGCCGAGCGGGAGTTCCGCATCGAGTTCGCCCCGCCCGCGAAGCTGCCGTTCTCGCTGATCCGGCTGAACCATGTCGAGGCCGGCTACGGCGCCGACTCGGTGATCCTGCACGATGTGGGCTTCGGCCTGGAGGCGGGCCAGCGCATCGGCCTGCTGGGCCCGAACGGCGCCGGCAAGACCACCCTGGTGAAAACCCTGGTGGGCGAACTGAACCCGATCGCGGGCGACCGCGCGGCCCATCCGGACCTGCGCATCGGCTACTTCGCCCAGCACACGGTGGAATCGCTGCACGAAGGGCAATCGCCGATGGAGCACTTCCGCGACATCGCGCCGGATGCGCCGAACCAGTCGTTCCGGGATTTCCTCGGCAAGTGGAATTTCGCCGGCGACCGTGCCTTCGAGCCGGTGGATGGATTCTCCGGTGGCGAGCGAGCGCGCCTGGCGCTGGCACTGATCGCTTACCAGCAGCCGAACGTGCTGCTGCTCGACGAGCCGACCAATCACCTTGATCTGGAAATGCGCGAAGCGTTGGCCGAGGCGCTGAGTGACTTTGAAGGCGCGATCGTGATGGTGTCGCATGACCGCCATCTGATCGGTCTGGTCTGCGATACGTTCTGGCGCGTGGCCGATGGCGTGGTCGAGCCGTTCGATGGCGATCTGGATGAATATGCATCGTGGCTGCGCACCCGCCCGCAGGCGCAGGGCACCAAGGGCAAGCTGCCCGAGCCGGCCGCCGCTGCGGTCAAGACCGAGCCGGTCGCCCAGGTCGTGCAGAAGAAGGCACCGAACCCGCACAAGCTGGCCGCTGCAGAGGCCAAGGTGGCTGAGCTTGAAGCCAGCCTGGCCGAGTTGGACCGCCAGCTGGCCGACCCGGCCAGCTACGCCGATCCGACGCGGATGGCGGTGCTGGGACGCGACCGCGAAACCACCGCCGCCCAGCTGGAAAAGGCGGAAGCGGCCTGGATGGCGCTGCTGGACGGCTGAGCCGCGGCGGCGCTGATGGTGGCGCTGACGCTGGCGGTAGAGCCGGGGGTAGAGCCGACTTCAGTCGGCTGCCCCGTAAGAACTAATGTCAGTCGGCAGGAAAGAGCAGCCGACTGAAGTCGGCTCTACCAGGAGCCCGACGCCGCCCCCGACGCCGCGCATGACCCCGTCCACGACGCCGCCCCCGCCCCCGTCCACGACCCCGTCCACGACGCGGATGCCGACGCCGATCACGACCACGCCCGCACCCTCACCTCACCTCACCCCGCATCACGCGCTCTGCAGCCATTCCCGGAAGCGCGCGGCGGGCTCGCGCTCCGGCCGCGAGCGCAGGCGCGCCAGCCAGTAACTGCCCAGCGCGACGGTCTGCGGGAACGGTTGCAGGAGACGACCCTCGGCCAGTTCCTGCTCGAACATGCATAACGGCAGCAGGGCCACACCAGTGCCTCCTGCCGCTGCCGCCGCCAGGGTCAACGAGGAATCAAAGACCGGGCCGCGCGCTTCCACGCCTTGCACGCCGGCGGCCTGCAGCCAGCAGGGCCACTCATCGCTGCGGTACGAACGCAGCAAGGTGAGTTGGGCGAGATCACGCGGGCTGTGCAGCCGACGCGCCACTGTGGGTGCGCAGAGTGGCGCGAATGGCGCGTCGAGCACCTGTGTGCACTCCTGCCCCTGCCAGTCTCCGTCACCGAAGCGGATGGCCAGATCGAGACCTTCCCCGGCCAGGTCGATCCGGTTGTTATGGGTCTGCACGCGCAGCTCGATGTGCGGGTGAGCGCTCTCGAACGAGGACAGGCGTGGCAACAGCCAACCGCACGCGAATGTGCCGACCACCCCGATGGTGAGCACATCCCGCCTGCCGCTGGCGCCACCGAATCGCGCCACCGCCGCCCCGATGCGGTCGAAGGCCTCGTTCAGCACGGGATACAACGCGGCCCCTTCGTCGGTCAGTGCAACGCCGCGTGGCAAGCGGTGGAAAAGCCGCGTACCCAAGCGGCCTTCGAGCTGCCGGATCTGGTGGCTCAATGCGGCTTGACTGACACACAGCTCCAAGGCGGCACGGGTGAGATTCTGGTGGCGTGCGGCAGCTTCGAACGCACGCAGCGCGGCAAGCGGAAGCTGGGAACGCAGCATAGGGGAGCCGTGAGCAAGGGTTATGGAATTCACTCATTCTAGATTCAATGCGCCGATTTTCAGGGTGGGTTATGGCAGAAGGCATTCATCTGGCTCATGGCTCCTGCTGAAACTATCAGCTGGTTGCGCTGCATGTTCCCTTCGATACTCACGTTTCATCGCACTGGAGATTTCCCATGACCGACCGACGCCGTTTCCTGAAGGCAGGGGGCGCTGCACTCGCCTCGCTGGCTGCTGCTCCCCTGTTGGCACGTACCGCGGCGACGGGGACGCCCGCGGCCGTTTCCGCCGCAGGCGCCATTGCAGAGGCGAAGGATTTCGACGCGCTCGAGCGCATCAGTGGCGGGCGCCTCGGTGTGGCCCTGATGGACGCCCAGGGCAAGGTGATCGCCGGGCATCGACAGGACGAGCGCTTCCCGATGTGCAGCACGATCAAATGGATGATCGCTGCGGCGGCGCTGCACCGCGCCGACGGCCAGCCGGGGTTCCTCGACGAGCGCCTGCCGATGCGCGCAGAGGACCTGATCGACCATGCGCCTACGACCCGCCGGCACGTGGGCAAGGACTTGAGCGTGCGCGACCTGTGCCGCACCACGATGGTGACCAGCGACAACCCGGCGGCGAACCTGCTGCTGCGCCGCCTGGGCGGGCCGCCGGCGCTGACCGCGTTCATGCGTTCCCACGCTGATGCGGTGACCCGCAGTGATCGGTACGAGCCGGAGCTCAACCGGTTCACGCCGGGCGACCCGCGCGACACCACCAGTCCAGCCGCCAGTGCGGCCAGCCTGCAGCGGTTCGTGCTCGGCGATGCGCTGCAGCCGGCATCGCGGCAGCAGTTGGCGGATTGGCTGATCGACAATGAAACCGGCGACGCCACGTTGCGTGCGGGCCTCGGCAAACGATGGCGGGTGGGTGACAAGACCGGCAGCAACGGCAAGGACACGCGCAACGACATCGGCGTGCTGTGGCCGCTGGGCGGTGGCAGCGCGTGGGTGCTCACCGCTTATCTGCAGGGCGCCAGCGTGGACAGTGACCAGCGCGATGCGGCGCTGGCCCGGGTGGCCGCGCTGGCGGAGGGGATGATCGCCTGACGCCCTGTAAGCGCCGGGCTGTAGCCGCGCCAGGCTGGGCGACTACAGCCTGGCGCCCTGCTGGCTGATGCAGGCCGTGCGGCGCGCGCGCCGAGCATGGCTCGGCGCTACCTAGTGCACCACGTAATGCGCGGTGCCGCCGATTCGGCATTGCGCCTGCTCAGGCGCTCGCTTTGTCCACCGCGTCGAGGAAATCGCGGCCCCAGCGGTCTACATCGTAGTGTTCGACGATGCCATACAACTGGCGGAGGCGACCGCCGGCTTCTTCGTCCGGCATGGACAGGGCCTGCATCAAGCCGGCGGCAAGATCGGCCGGATCATGCGGGTTGGTCAACACGGCGCCCTTCAGCTCGGCTGCTGCTCCCGCGAACTCGCTCAGCACCAGCACGCCGTTGCTGCCTTCGATGCCTTGCGTGGCGACGAACTCTTTCGCTACCAGGTTCAAGCCATCACGCAGCGGGGTGATCCACATCACCTGTGCGGCGGCGTAATGTGCAACGACCTCCTCGAACGGCAGGGCCTGGGCGAAGAAGCGCACCGGGGTCCAGTCCAGCCGCGCGAAGCGTCCGTTGATGCGACCTACGGCCTGCTCGATCTGGTTCTGCAGGGTGCGGTAGATGGTCATTTCGCGTGCCGCGGGCACACAGACCATCAGCAGCGTGACCTTGCCCTGCTGTTCGGGATGCTGCTCCAGCACGCGTTCGAAGGCTTCCAGCTTGGCGAGCGTGCCCTTGGTGTAGTCCAGCCGCTCCACCGACAGCACCAGCTTGCGCGCCCCGATTTCGCGGCGCAGCTTGAAGATGTCATTGCGCACATCGCTACGCGCCAGCGTGTCGTGGATACGGCCCAGATCGGTGCCGACCGGGTGTGCGCCCAGTGCCACTTCCCGGTCGCCCACGCGCAGGCGCGTGGTCATGGTGTCCAGGCCCACCGCGCAGCCGTAGGTAAGGAAGCGGGGTGCGCAGTTTTCCCACGCCAGCCGCTCCACCGGAGCCGCCCCACGCACCACGTCGACGAAATTCTCCACCTGGCGCGGGATGTGGAAGCCCACGTAGTCACACGCCAGCAGGCTGCCGATGATCTCGCGACGCCACGGCACCACGTTGAACACATCCGCGGAAGGAAAATAGGTGTGATGGAAGAAGGCGATCTTGACGTCCGGGCGCAGCTCGCGCAGGTACGCCGGCACCATCCACAGGTTGTAGTCGTGGATCCACACCGTCGCCCCGTGGGCGGCTTCGGCGGCGGTGGCTTCGGCGAACTTGCGGTTGACCTTCAGGAAGACCTGCCAGTCATCCTCGCGGAAGCGCGCGCGTTCCCAGAACACGTGCAGCATCGGCCAGAAGGCTTCCTTGGAAAAGCGCTTGTAGAAGATGTCCACTTCCTGGCGGCTGAGTGGCACCCGTGTCGCGCGCAAGGTGGGGTACTGCGCTTCGTCTACGGTCACATGTCGCTGGAACGGCCGATGCTTGGGATCGTCGATGCCCCAGGCAATCCAGCTGCCCTGTTGCCCGCCTTTGAAAAAACTCAGCAGCGACGGAATG
This sequence comes from Stenotrophomonas sp. CFBP 13725, assembly GCF_014841935.1. Lineage (NCBI taxonomy): Bacteria > Pseudomonadati > Pseudomonadota > Gammaproteobacteria > Lysobacterales > Lysobacteraceae > Stenotrophomonas > Stenotrophomonas sp. CFBP 13725. Next base: position 436,217 of record NZ_JACYUV010000003.1, read on the forward strand.
ATGCCATTCGGCGAGCGCGGCGGCCGTTGCACCAGCTTGCCGTCTTCGAAGCTCTCATCGAACGGCATGCGGTGATAGACCATCAGCAGCTTGGCGCCTTCGTGGGACACCGGCGCCGGTGCGGCCAGGTGCGGATCACGGGCGTCGAGCAGACCGAAGTGTGTGATGGCTTCGAGGATGCCGCCGCAGCCGGGTGCTTCGGCATGCAGGGTGCGCTCCTGCCCGTCGGTCGCCTCCAGCAGAGCGGCCTCTGACTGGCCAACGCAGACGCCGCGGAAGCCGGCGACATACATCGACAGGTCGTTGAGCGTATCGCCGGCCACGAGGATGCGATCGACCTCCAGGTCCAGCGTACGTGCCAGTGCGGCCAGCGTGCGGCCCTTGTCGGTGCCGGGCGGCAGGATGTCCAGGTAACGGTCAGCCGAGTACAGCACGTCGCAGCCGAGCCCGCGCGCGGTCTGTTCGATCTGCGCGCGCAGTGGCGCCAGCGTGTCCGGATCGCAGAAATACGAACACCGGCGCTCCTGGGGCACATCCTGGCGCTGCAGGGCAGTGAATGGCCGCATGGCCTCGGCGACCACGTGTTCACCGGGCCAGTGCGCATCGATCATGGACTGCAACGGCTGCACGGGCTGCAGCGTGTGGCCGTCGACCACCGTGGCGCCGACGTCGCAGACGATGTAATCGGGCACCGGGATGGAGGGGTCGGACAACAACGGCATCACCGCTTCCAGACCGCGGCCGGTGATGAAAATGAGGGAGATGCCGGGATGCTGGTCGATCAACCGGTAGAGGCGGTGCCGTTGCGCGGCGCTGCCGGCAAGGAAGGTGCCATCGAGGTCGGTGGCGAGGATCAGCTGTGGCGGTGCTGCGATTTCAGTAGCGGGGACAGCGGGTTCGGTTGCAAGGGTAGGGTACTCGACAGTCAATGTGTTTCCTTTTCAGGGTGGAGGGGAGTTTCGGTTTCCGGCATCAGCTCCAGCGCGGACGGGGTGGTCCGCACCATCGCGCGGAAGGGAGCCGGATGGGTGCGCAGGCGCGCGTGGCGCAACAGGCGGGTGGCGGTGAAGGCGGCCAGACAGGCCAGCACCACGGCGAAATACAGCGGCAGGGCCGGCGCCCCGAAGCGTGTCATCAGCGCGCCGGCGATGGCCGGCCCGATCGCCGCGCCCACGCCATGGACCAGCAGCAGGCTGCTGCAGCCGGACAGCAGGTCTTCGCTGGCCAGATAATCGAGCATGTGGGCGACAGCGAACGGATACAGCGCGAACACCAGGCCGCCGTAGCAGAACACCAGCAGAAACATCACGTGGATCTGCTGCTGGATCAGTGGCATCGCTGCCAGCACGCCCAACCCAGCGGCTGCCAGGCTGACAGCCAGCAGACCGATGCGGCGGTCATGCCCGTCGCTGACGCGCCCGAGCGGCCACTGCAGCAGGGCGCCGCCGGCGATGGCAGTCAGCATGAACAACGGCACGCCATCGCCGCTCAGGCCGATCTCGCCGGCGTACACCGGCAGCAGGCCCCAGAAGGGCCCCATGGCAAGCCCGGAGAGGCCGGCAGCCACGGTGGCGACGGGGGCCAGTGTGTAGAGGTTGGCCAACTTCAGGCGCGGCACATTGGGCACATCGGGCTGCTGCAGGCGGGTAGCGGTGACCGGCAGCATCGCGGCGCAGACGAGCAGGGCGGTGACCGTGAACATCGCCGCTGCACCGGCGTCGCCGAGCATCAGCAGAACCTGGCCCAAGGCGAGCGCGGACAGGTTGATCATCATGTACAGCGAAAATACTCGGCTGCGTCGTTGTGGATCCGGCTCGGCGTTGAGCCAGCTTTCGATCACCGTGTACAGGCCGACCAGCGCGATGCCGGTGACGACGCGGAGCAGCCCCCAGCCCCATGGGTCGAGCCACAAGGGATGCAGCAGGACGGCCATCGTCGCCAGCGCGGCATGGAAGGCGAAAGCGCGACTGTGGCCCATCCGGCGGATCAGCGGCGGGGCGGTGAACGTGCCGACGAAAAAGCCGGCGAAATAGCCGGACATCACCCAGCCCAGCGCGTTGGCGCTGAAGCCTTCCTGCCCGCCGCGCACGGCCAGCAGGGTGCCGAGCAGGCCGCCGCCGGTAAGCAGCAAAGCCACGCCAAGCAGCAGGGAAGTCAGCCGCAACATGGGTGCGACCTTCGTGGGGAAGGTTGGGCAAACACGTCAACGACCTTAACACAGCGGACCTGACCTCCCTGTTGCAATGGCTTACCATGCGCGGCTCGATACCCCTGCGATGCCAACGCCATGCCGATCTACGCCTTCGCCTGCACCGACTGCGGCCATGCCTTCGACCGTCTGCAGAAAATTGCCGACGCCGACCCCGTCGACTGCCCCCAGTGCGGCAAGTCCACGGTGAAGCGGCAGATCACCGCGCCGTCGTTCCGCCTGGCCGGTGGCGGCTGGTATGAGACCGACTTCGGCAAGAACAAAAAGAACCTCGTCGAGAAGCCTGCCGCGGCGCCGACGAGCAGCGGCGACTGATCACGGCAGGTTTGCGCGGAGTGGCGCGGCTGGGTAGGGTGGAGCGATGAACATGCTTCGACTCATACCCATGATGGGGCTGCTGGCCCTGGCGGGCTGCGATGGGAAATCCCGCGACGTGGTGTCCAACGAGGTGGCTACGGCGCCCGCGGACGCTTTCCTGGCCAGCGTGGCCGCGCACTGTGGCAAGGCCTATGCCGGCGAGATCGTCGAGGATAATCCGGTCGCCACCGGCCCCGACCCGTTCGCCGGCAAGCGCTTGGTGATGCACGTACGCGGCTGTGAGGACACCTCCCGCGAAGTGCGGATTCCGTTTCACGTAGGTGACGACCACTCGCGGACGTGGGTGCTCAGCCGCACCGAGCACGGGCTGCGGCTGAAACACGACCACCGGCACGAAGACGGCAGCCCCGATGCCATCACCCTGTATGGCGGCGACAGCAAGCCACCGGGTACGGCAGAGCGGCAGCAGTTTCCGGCCGATACCGATTCGGTGGCGATGTTCCGCAAGGCGGACATGCTGGCCTCCACGCACAACACGTGGGCAATGGAGATCAAGCCGGACGAGGAGTTCGTTTACGAGCTCACGCGCCCTGACGGGCGGCGCTTCCGGGTAGTGTTCGACCTGACCCGCCCTGTGGCGCTGCCGCCGGCCCCGTGGGGTGCGGACCGCTCAGCCGCACCCTGAACCCGCACGCCGGGGTAGCGCCGAGCCATGCTCGGCGGAATGCGTGGACGCCCGTGCCGCTGCGCTCGCCGACCATGGGTCGGCGCTACCGATCCCGCACGCCCGTGCCGCCTCCGTTGCCGGTGTCTCAGCGCAGGCCGAAGCGGGCGCGGCAGCCGTTGCTGACCCACAGGCTGCCATTGCTGTAGCCCCAGCTCTGGCCCTCGCGACAGGCGCTGCCGGACAGTTGCTGCAGCAGTACCGGCTGGCCGCGGCGGGCTTCCCACGCGCAGGTGCTGCGGCGCTTGTCATTGCTGCTGCAGGTGACACTGTAGTTGGCGTTGCCACTGTTCCAGCCACCGCCCCAGTTGCCGCCGTTGCCTTGCCCACGCGCTTCCGCGAACTCGGCGCGGCAGCCGCCGTTCACCCATACCGCGCCATCCCGCACGCCCCAGGTGCGCCCTTCCACGCAGGCCGTGCCGGATATCTGGCGGACCAGTCGGGCATTGCGCCAGCCGGCGTTGCAGACGCGCTCGCGGTTGTTCTGGCTCTCGCAGCGGATCGTCCCGCTATTACCGGCGTTGCCGCCGTGACTGCCACCCGGCCGGCCATCATTCCACCCGCCGGAACCGCCTTGGCCGGCGCCTCTCAGTGAGGTGGATATGTCCTGCTTGATGCGCGAAAACGCCCAGCCCGAGCTGACCTGGTCCAGATAGAAGCGCAGTTGGTCGTCCGGAATGCGCCGTCCGTTGGACTGATCCGCATATTCCTGGCTGATCACCCGGATCCGGTCATTGGCCGTGAGCTGGGCGAGGTTTTCCGGCGCGTAGGCACGGGTCCCGACCTGTGCGTGCGCAGCGGGCAGGGCGGTCGAGCCGGCCAAAGCGACGGCCAGACAGGCCAGAGTCCAACGGTTCATGGCGACATCCCCGAGCAGTCGATGGTGCGCGACTATACGAACCGGGTGGATTAAATCCACGTGACCGCGCGGGATTTGCCCCCGGAGGGGGCTGGGCCGCAGAATAACGGGCTTTCCGGCCCCTCCTGGTGCCGGCGTACTCAAGCGGAGCTTCCCCCATGCGTACCCACTTCTGCGGCCTGATCGATGAAACCCTGATCGGCCAGACTGTCACCCTCGCCGGCTGGACCGACGTGGCCCGTAACCAGGGCGGCGTATGCTTCATCGATCTTCGCGATCATGAGGGCATCGTGCAGGTGACGGTGGAGGCCGACAACGCCGCCGTGTTCGCGGTGGCCGCGTCGCTGGGCTATGAGGACGTGCTGCAGGTGGAGGGCGTCGTGCGTGCCCGCCACGCGGTCAACGACAAGATGCGCACGGGCAAGGTGGAAGTCATCGCCACCGCCATCACCGTGCTCAACAAGGCAGCCCCGCTGCCCTTCCACGCGCATGAAAATCCGGGCGAAGAAACCCGCCTGAAGTACCGCTACCTGGACCTGCGACGCCCGGAGATGCAGCGCATGCAGCGCACCCGCATCAAGCTGGTGCAGGCCCTGCGTCGCCACCTGGATGGCGAAGGCTTCCAGGATATCGAAACCCCGATCCTGACCAAGGCCACCCCCGAGGGCGCCCGCGACTTCCTGGTGCCGGCGCGCATGCACCCGGGTGAGTTCTACGCGTTGCCGCAGAGTCCGCAGCTGTTCAAGCAGATCCTGATGGTGGCCGGCTTTGATCGGTACTACCAGATCGCGCGCTGTTTCCGCGACGAAGCCCTGCGCGCCGATCGCCAGTTGGAGTTCACCCAGCTGGACATGGAGTTCGCTTTCGTGCGCGAGCAGGACGTGCAGGATTTTGTCGAGAACATGATCCGCGGCATCTTCAAGGAAGTGATCGACGTCGAACTGGCGGCGAGCTTCCCGCGCATGACCTGGGCCGAGGCCATGCGTCGTTATGGGTCGGACAAGCCGGACCTGCGCATCGCACTGGAGTTGGTGGACGTGGCCGAGCTGGTCAAGTCCAGTGAGTTCCCGGTGTTCACTGCCGCTGCCCACGATGCCGACGGCCGCGTCGCCGCGCTGCGCATTCCCGGTGGCGCCAGCCTGAGCCGCAAACAGATCGACGAGTATGCCGCGCACGCTGCCAAGTACGGCGCCAAAGGCCTGGCTTACATCAAGATCGCCGACAACGGCGAAGTCAGCTCGCCGATCGCCAAGTTCTTCACTGAAGAAGCCTTCGCCTCGCTGGTCGCCCACGTGGGGGCCGGCAATGGCGATATCGTGTTCTTCGGCGCAGGTGGCTACAACAAGGTGTCCGATTTCATGGGCGCGCTGCGGCTCAAGGCCGGCAAGGAATTCGGCCTGGTCGCCGACAGCTGGGCGCCGCTGTGGGTCACCGATTTCCCGATGTTCGAATGGGACGGGGAGGCGCAGCGTTACGTCGCCCTGCATCACCCCTTCACCGCGCCTGCGGTGGATGACATCGCCGATCTGCGCACGAACGCGAAGACCGCTGTGTCGCGCGGCTACGACATGGTATTGAACGGCAACGAGATCGGCGGCGGTTCGATCCGTATCCATCGCCCCGACATGCAGAGCGCGGTATTCGAACTGCTGGGCATCGACGCGGACGAAGCCCGCGCGAAGTTCGGCTTCCTGCTGGATGCACTGAACTACGGCGCACCGCCGCATGGCGGCATCGCCTTCGGCATCGACCGCATTGCCGCTTTGATGGCGGGCACCGAATCCATCCGCGATGTCATTCCGTTCCCGAAAACCACCGGTGCGCAGTGCCTGATGACGGATGCACCGTCGCCGATCGCCGATGTGCAGCTGGCAGAAGTGCATATCCAGGTGCGACCGAAGGGCTGACCCGTTTCCTTGGCGTGTCGGCTTCCCGCCGGCACGCTCGCCACCCTGGAGAGCGCCATGACCGCAGGCCACTACGCCATCCGCCGTGCCACTGTCGATGACGCCGCGACCTTGTCGGTGCTGGCAGCGCGCACCTTCACGGAAACCTTCGGTCATCTGTATCCGGCACAGCATCTGCAGGACTTCCTTGACGAGCACTACGTCGTCGAGCGACAGCAGGTGATCCTCGGCCACCCCGACTACGCGGTGTGGTTGCTGGAGCGTGACGGAGTGGCGGTTGGCCATGCCGCGGCAGGACCGTGTGGCCTGCCGCACGCCGAGGTCCAGCCCGGTGACGGGGAACTCAAGCGGCTGTATCTGATCAAGGACGAGCAGAGCTGTGGCTGGGGCAGCCGGCTGCTGGAGACCGCGCTGGCCTGGCTGGAGCGCGACGGCCCGCGTCCGCTGTGGCTGGGCGTGTGGTCGGAAAATTTCGGCGCACAACGCTTCTATGCCCGCTACGGTTTCCACAAAGTGGGCGAATACCTGTTCCCGGTGGGTGAGACCCAGGACCTGGAGTTCATCCTGCGACGGCCGCTGGTCGCTGCCGCCGATCAGCCGGCGACAGCGTAGGCAGGGGCCGGCTCAGCGGGTACGTGGTGCGGCGCTGAACGTGCCGGGCAACGCGGCGGTCTGCGCCGCCGTGCTACGGCTCTGCGTCATCGCCACCAGCAGTTTCAGCTCGTTGCCGCTGAGGATTCCGCTGGACAGGTCGTCCCCCATTCGCGATAGCGACTGCTGCCGATCAGGCCAGGGGCCGTGCACCGGCTCTGCGGCACCCAGATTGAACCTGCGCTGCAACGTCTCGCTGAGCAGGCTGCGCAGCTCGTTGCCACGGTAGGTTTCGCTTTCCTTGTTGCGGTAGCCGGTGGTGTGATGGGTGATCAGCCGGTGGTAGGGAATGACGCCCTGCCAGCAGGCATGGCGGTCTGGCGTGAACATGTCGTGGTGCTCCAGATAGATCACCTGGTGCCCCATCAGCGCGAACGGTTCCAGCGCGCCGCTGCGGATGCCGATCACCGGGCCACCGACGGTGTCCAGCAGCTTGTGCATGAAGTACCACTGGTGTTCACGCGGTGCCAGCACGCGCTCACCGTTCAGTTCGGCCGCCCAGAAACGACCGACATGTGGATGCGGCTGCGGACGATACGGATGACGGTCGGTGAGCCGATCCTCGCCGTTTTCATCGCGTGCGCGGTTGATGTAGGTATCGGCGATGCAGTACACCGGGGTACCTGCTGCGTCCGGTTTATCTGGGCCCAACGCATCGGCGATCTGCTCGAACATCATCGGTCGGGAGATCGCCTCTGCTTCGCGGGCATTGGCATATTCGCGATCGGCGATCCACAGCGCGGCAGCACCGGGCTGGATGCCCTGTTCGGCAATGACCGTGTCGACGAGCGCGTCGATGCGCGTGCGTTCGGCCGGATCGACCAGTGCGATGAGCTTGTTGCGGACATCGATGCAACGATCCTCGGGCGACATGTCCGGTTCGCGGAAGCGGCGCGCGATCAGCTCGGTGGTGGCGGACATGTGGAACACGTGCGTGCCCTGGTGCTCGGCATCGCCTGCCAATGGCGAGGCCGCACCCTCCACGTGCCTGAAGTCCGCGCGCGTCGCGCTGTCGTCCAGCGACTCACGCGCGTCCTTCAGGCTCTTGCCGGTGTGTTCGTACAGCGACACCCGATCGGCCGCGTCCGCCTGCCCACTGGCGGTGAGAGCGGTGCGGATGACCTCGAAAGCCTCGCGGGCATGGGCCTGCTCGGCTTGGTTGCCGCGGCTGTAGGCGATGGATACGTTGAGCTTTGGATTGATCAACATGGCAAGGATCAGCGAGTAGCGGTCGCCGGTGGCATAGCCGGGCAGGAAGGTGTGGATGCTTGAATCCGGGGCCTCCAGGGCTGCGCTGAAATCCACGTCGCGGGGATGCAGGTAGGGAACGCCCTGGCCCGTGACGGCATCGATCCGATAGCCCTGCCGCAACTTCACATCCTCGAGAGGTACCAGCAGGTCCAGCTGCTGCGCCTGCTCGCGGACCTGCGCCAGCGCGGTGCGGCCGATTTCCTGGCGCACGCTCTGGCTGTCATGCGAATGGTGCTGGTAGGCCTTGAGGTAAAGGTCGCGGGTGGCCTTGTCGGTGGGGTTGGCTGCGGTGAAGAAGGCAGCTGGATGGATCCGCTGCTCGGCGGCAGGGACTTCGACGCTGCCGCCGAGCATCGTCACGCACGCCCAGCCGGCGACGAACTTCCGCGAGTCACGGCCCACGTCGAACTCGGCCGCAGCGCGTGACTGGCTGAGCACCGGTGCAGAGGGTCCGGCCGCACTGAACAACAGCGAGGCGTGTTCGCAGATGGGAGAGCCTGCGCCACGTGATGGTGCAGCAGGAAGCAGACAGGGGGAGGTCTGGGGAATGCTCAATGTCAGCATGGAGGAGTCCAGAAGTTCAGAGGGAGTGGAGCAGTCGCTGGCGTACGACCTGCAGGCGCTGCAATGCGCCGGGCAGGTCGTCCAGTGCAGGAGAGTTGCTGGCATGCGCCTGTACCAGGCGCAGGACACCGGTCCGTGGATCGAGCGCGATGGATGCGCCGTCCATTACCTGTGGCTGGTGATGGTGGGCCAGCCATGCCCGTAGCCGGTCGGCATCGCAGTGCAAGCCATCATCGGCAAGTTGGCAGTGGATCAGCAGTTGCTCGGCCGAGCACTCCAGGTGCCATTCCACCCCGACGGCGTCGAGCAGCGTGTAGGCTGCGGCGGAAATGTCCAGTGGCAAGGGAAGGTGCTGCGCGGCGCGCTGAAGGATCGGCAGTGCCCAGGCTGGCAGAGATGCAGTCATCGACGTGCTCGGGTGCAGGAAGGGAGGGATAGCCTGCACAGTGCGTGTGCGCGTTACGCTGAGGCACGCCTTAACACGAGGAAGATCAATCGAACTTGGCGTTGTCGTAGGCAATTTCACTGCGCATATCGCTCGTATCCGTGGTGAAATCAGCGGCCCCGATGATTCTCCAAGACGCGGTCTTTCAAGCGCTCGCTTTCCGCAGGGATTGTTGGCGTCGAAAGCGACATCAATGCAGTAGATGCAGACCGGACACCATGCCTCCTTCGCCTTCCTCCCTGCTGGCCCCGCCGGCACCGATTCCTCGTCCTGACGTGTTGCGCATTTCCGCCACGTCGTCGCGGGGCGCAATGAAAAGAATCCGCGTGCACAACGCCAGCCTGCCCCCTGCAGCAGCGCGCGCGGCAGAGCACTGGATTGCTGTGGTGAAAGGGCGTCAACTGCGCCGCTCGATTCATGTCACCACGCTGGCGCCGGGGATGGTTGCCGTCCACCTGCAGGCATCGCCGGCGTTGCTCCAGCGCATGGGCCTGCAGCACGCCACGACGGCCGCGCTTGCAGAAGACCCTCCTGACGCAGTGACCAAGCGGCTTGCGTGGATGAGCCTGGATCCCCGTCGTTTCAGTGGCCACGTGGTGCAGGGCGATGCGCTGTTGGACCCCTGCGTGCGTCCCGCGGGCGAGGCGGCGGCAAGGCCGTGCGCGCGGATCAATGGCGGGTACTTCAACTTCCGCCAGCGCGCCTGCGTCGACCGCCCCGAGCATCTGTCCATCGGGCCATTGCGGACGCAGGGCGGAACGCCGCAGCCCACCCTGCCGCTGCCACCGGCCTTTGCCGATGACTATCACGAACTGGGATTCGCGGACGGCTCCTCGCTGGCCTGCGCGCCGCTGCTGGCTGAGCAGGGGGCGCCGGTGTTCGCGGCCAAGGCCAGCGGTAGTCCGCTGTACCAGCTGCCGCGGGATTTCGCCTTCGAGCGGGGCGACCAGGTCGCTCCCGGCGTGCTGTGGCATGCGCATGATGCCAACCCGCGGGCAGCGGTCAGCCTGCCCACCACCGCGGACAGCGGATGTATCCGCCTGGTGGCAGCCCCGATGACCGATCGCGGCTGTGCCGACTCCGGCTGGACCCTGGCGGAATTTTCCGGCGCGCTGGCCCGCCTGGATCGTCTGGGTGGGCAGCACGGACCGCCGAATATCTCGCTCAACCTGGACGGTGGCGAGTCCGTGGCCCTGTTGGCCTGGACCGAAGGGCGGCCGGTACTGGATATCCGGCAGACAGCCCAACCGCGGCAAGTCGGCAACCTGATTGAATTCCGGGCAGCGGCCTGCCTGCGGTCGCCGGAAATGGTCAGATGCGTCAAACTTGGCGGATGAAGCAATCGGTTCTCCTTCTGCATGGCATCTGGAACGCCCGCGCCTGGGTCGGGCCGTTGGCATGGCGGCTGCGCGCGCGCGGCTTCAACGTGGAGACCTTCGGCTACTCCAGCGTGCTGGGAGGGCCGGACATCGCCGTGCCGCAGTTGCTGCAACGCTTGCAGGACAGCGGGCCGGTGTCGCTGGTCGGCCATAGCCTGGGCGGGTTGGTGGCGCTTGAGGCGCTGCGCCGGAATCCCACGCTGCAGGTGCAGCGGGTGGTCTGCCTCGGCTCGCCCCTGCGTGGCAGTGGCACTGCCCGTACGCTGGCCGAGCACGGCTGGGCAGCGGCATTGGGTCGCAGCAGCGAGCTGTTGCTGGACGGTCTGCCCGACTGGCAGGGCGAGGCCAAGGTCGGATTGATCGCCGGCTGTGTACCCCATGGCCTCGGCAGTCTGCTCGGGGTGTTCGACGGGGATTCCGATGGCACCGTGGGGCTGGATGAGACGCGTCTGCCGGGATTGGCCGATCATTGCGTCGTCCGCTGCAGCCACAGTGGCCTGGTCTTCTCGCTGGATGCCGCCCGGCAGACCGCCCAGTTCCTCCGCCACGGGCATTTCCATCCGGGCCGCGACGCTGCGGCAGCCTGAGGACCGCCGGGCCGGGATGGGGGTTCCTGCTGATCCCTTTGCCCGTTCGACACGGTGCAGCCACGGGATCAGGTAGAATCCGCGCCCTGTTCCTGACGCTGCGAAACGGAAGCCCCATGGGTAGAGGTCCCTCGATTGAAGGCCGCAAGAACGCGTCTGACGCGAAACGCGGCAAGATTTTCACCAAGATCATCCGCGAGATCGGCGTTGCCGCGCGTGGTGGCGGAGGCGACCCCAACAACAACCCGCGGCTGCGCGTGGCGATGGACAAGGCGCTGTCGTCGAACATGTCCAAGGACGTGATCGAACGGGCGATCAAGAAGGCCACCGGCGAGCTGGAAGGCGTCGAGTACGAAGAAATCCGCTACGAAGGCTATGCGCCCGGTGGCGTGGCCGTGATCGTCGACTGCCTGACCGACAACAAGGTGCGCACTGTCGCCGACGTCCGCCATGCCTTCAGCAAGTGCGGTGGCAACATGGGCACCGAAGGGTCGGTTGCCTTCATGTTCAAGCGCTTGGGCGTGCTTCACTTCGCTTCCGGTGCCGACGAAGACACCATCACGGAGGCGGCCATCGAGGCCGGTGCGGACGACATCATCGTCTACCCGGAAGACGGCGCCATCGACGTCGTAACCGCCGCAGACAGCTACCATGCCGTGAAGGATGCGCTGGAATCGGGCGGCTTGAATCCCGATCATGCCGAGATCACCTTCCGCGCGGACAACGATATTGCCGTGGAGGGCGATACCGCCCTGCAGGTGAAGAAGCTGCTGGACATGCTGGAAGACCTCGATGACGTGCAGGATGTCTACTCCAACGCCGATCTCGGCGTGCACGCCTAGACCTGAGACCCCATGACCCGCATCCTCGGCATCGACCCCGGTTCGCAACGTACCGGGGTCGGCATCATCGACGTCGATGCGGCTGGCCGCGTTACCCATGTCCACCATCAGCCGCTGGTGCTGCTGGGCGCTGACGATTTCCCGCAGCGCATGAAGATCCTGGTGCTCGGCCTGGCCGAGCTGATCATCGAGTACCAACCGCAGGAAGTGGCCATCGAAAAGGTGTTCATGGCGCGCAACCCGGACTCCGCCCTGAAGCTGGGCCAGGCGCGCGGCGCCGCCATTTCAGCGGTGGTGATCCGTGACCTGCCGGTGAGCGAGTACGCGGCCAGCGAGATCAAGCTGGCCGTCGTAGGGCGGGGTGGGGCGGAAAAACAACAGGTCCAACACATGGTCGGGCTCATGCTCGGCCTGAAGACGAAGCTGCAGGCCGACGCCGCTGATGCGTTGGCCGTGGCCATCACCCATGCCCATGTACGGGCGACGGCCAACCGCCTGGGGCTCAGTGCCCGCCAGGCGTGGGGCCGGAAATGAGGAGCAACGCTGCATGATCGGTCGCCTGCGTGGAATCGTGGCTTACAAGGCACCGCCGTGGCTGGTGGTGGACGTCAACGGGGTCGGCTATGAGCTGGAGGCCCCGATGAGCACGTTCTATGACCTGCCCGACATCGGCCGTGAGGTGATCCTGTACACGCACTACGCGCAGAAGGAGGACAGCGTGTCGCTGTACGGCTTCCTGCGCGAGGGCGAGCGCCGCCTGTTCCGCGATGTGCAGAAGGTCAGCGGCATCGGTGCGAAGATCGCGCTGGCCGTGCTGTCGGCCGTGACCGTGGAAGAGTTCGTGCGCATGGTCCAGTCCGGTGACATCACCGCGCTGACCCGCATCCCGGGCATCGGCAAGAAGACCGCCGAGCGCATGGTGCTCGAGCTGCGCGACCGCGCTGCCCAGTTGGGCGCCGGTGGCGCATTGCCGTCCAGCAGCGGCCCCGCCGCGGCCGATCCGGTGTCCGAAGCCACCGTGGCGCTCCAGCAGTTGGGCTACAAGCCCGCTGAAGCGGCACGGATGGCGCGCGATGCGCATGCCGACGGCGACGATGTGGCCCAGGTCATCCGCAAGGCGCTGCAGTCGGCGCTACGCTGAGCTGAGCCGTCTTACTCCCCTTCGTTACCTCCACCGAGCCCTTCCATGTCCAGCCCTTCCAACGCGCCTGATGGCACTCATGGCCATGCTCCCACCGGGAGCAGCATGGCCCTGGTCATCGGCGCCATCGGTGTGGTGTTCGGTGACATCGGCACCAGCCCGCTGTACACGCTGAAAGAGGCGTTCTCCGGGCATTACGGGCTGACCAGCGATCACGACACCGTGCTGGGCGTGCTGTCGCTGGCGTTCTGGGCGCTGATCCTGGTGGTGACGCTGAAGTACGTCACCATCATCATGCGCGCCGACAATGACGGCGAAGGCGGGATCATGGCCCTGATGGCGCTGACCCAGCGCACGTTGCGCAAGGGGTCGCGTTCGGCTTACGTGGTCGGCATCCTGGGCATCTTCGGTGCATCGCTGTTCTTCGGCGATGGCGTGATCACGCCGGCCATCTCGGTGCTGGGTGCAGTGGAAGGCCTGGAAATCGCGGCCCCCGGCCTGCACAAGTTCATCCTGCCGATCACCATCGTGGTGCTGTTGGCGGTGTTCGCCGCGCAGCGCTTCGGCACGGAAAAGATCGGCAAGGCATTCGGCCCGATCACCACCGTCTGGTTCCTGTCGTTGGCGGCGATCGGCCTGTACAACATCGTCGATGCGCCGGAAGTGCTGAAGGCCTTCAATCCGTGGTGGGCGATCCGCTTCTTCATGGACCACGGCTGGCACGGGGTGTTCATCCTCGGCGCCGTCGTGCTGGCGGTCACCGGTGGCGAGGCGCTGTATGCGGACATGGGCCACTTCGGCGCCAAGCCGATCCGCCACGCGTGGTACTTCTTCGTGCTGCCGTGCCTGGTGCTAAACTACCTGGGACAGGGCGCGCTGGTGCTCGAGCACCCGGAAGCGGTGAAGAACCCGTTCTTCGAAGCGGTGCCGGACTGGGCGCTGTACCCGATGATCATTCTCGCCACGATGGCGGCGGTGATTGCGTCGCAATCGGTCATCACCGGTGCGTTCTCGGTGTCCCGGCAGGCCATGCAGCTGGGTTACATCCCGCGCATGCGGATCAAGCACACCTCGCACGACACCATCGGCCAGATCTACATTCCCGGCATCAACTGGGGCCTGGCGGTGATGGTCATCGGCCTGGTGCTCGCGTTCCAGAGTTCGTCGAATCTGGCGGTGGCCTACGGCATTTCGGTATCGGGCACGATGCTGATCGACACCCTGCTGCTGGCCTTGGTCGCGCGCAGCCTGTGGCCGAAGTCGCGGCACTGGATCGTCGCGCTGTGCGTGGTGTTCTTCATCATCGATCTGGGCTTCGTGATCGCCAACGGTGCCAAGCTGATGCAGGGTGCCTGGTTCCCGGTGGTACTCGGCATCCTGCTGTTCACCCTGATGCGCACCTGGCGTCGGGGGCGTGAGCTGCTGCGTGACGAGATCCGCAAGGACGGCATCCGCCTGGATACCTTCCTGCCGGGGCTGATGCTGGCGCCGCCGGTACGGGTGCCGGGCACGGCAGTCTTCCTCACCGCCGATCCGACGGTGGCCCCGCATGCGCTGATGCACAACCTGAAGCACAACAAGGTGCTGCACGAACGCAACGTGTTCCTGCACGTGGTCACCCTGCCGGTGCCCTACGCGGCGGAGGGCCAGCGGCTGAAGATCGAGTCGGTGGGGGATGATTTCCATCGGGTCTACGTGAAGTTCGGCTTCATGGAGACGCCTGACGTGCCGCTGGCGCTGATGCGCTCGTGCGACCACGGGGGCATCTACTTCGATCCGATGGACACCACGTTCTTCGCCAGCCGCGAAACGATCGTGGCGACGGCCAACCGCGGCATGCCGATCTGGCGTGACAAGCTGTTCGCGCTGATGCATCGCAATGCAGCGCCGGCGACCGGCTTCTTCCGTATTCCCGGCAACCGGCTGGTCGAACTGGGCGCGCAGGTCGAGATCTAGTTTTCTTCCGCTGCGCTCGGCTCCGAAGCGGGAGCAACGGCAACGGCAACGGCAACGGCAGAAGCAACGGCGAAAGCCGCACGGCTGCATGTCGGCGGGGCGGGGTGGGTTGGCGGGGGACGGCAACAACCGCATCCATGCGGGCCTCGTTTCGCGCCATCCATGGCGCTCAACGCCCCCGCCAACCCACCCCGCCCCACCCTCGACAGGTCCATGGCGGCCTTTGAATCTGTAGCGCCGACCCATGCAGGCTGTGTAACAACTCCCGGCTCGGTCGAGCTACGCAAGATCTGGAGCGCCTGCAGTCCTGCAAGGTATGCAGATCTCACGTAGCGGGGCGATAAGTGGCGAAAATGTCGCCACTTGCCGTGAAGGCCGGACTTTTTACACAGCCTGCCATGGTCGGCGGAATGTTCCCGCCAACGGCCCGCTGCGCTCGCCGACCATGGGTCGGCGCTACCGCTTTTCTTCTTTTTTTTTACGCGGCTGGCGGCCACGGAATGTGTCAGGGGGCCGGGCGGTGGGGCTGGGCGGGGGCGTTGAGCGCCATGGATGGCGCGAAACGAGCGCTACATGGACGTACTTGTGCGCGTCCCCCGACCAGCCCCACCGCCCGGATCCCAGCTGCAGCTTGAAAGCAGCCAGCCGCGAGGGGGTCTCACCCGTTCGACGGCCGCCAATCGCACGGGACGCGATCGATTTGCCGCATAATCACCGGATGACCGAGCACCGCATCATCGGCGCCGACGCCACCCGCGAGGATGACGCCGTCGACGCCAGCATCCGCCCCAAACGCATGGCCGACTACCTCGGCCAGGTGCCGGTGCGCGAGCAGATGGACATCTACATCCAGGCCGCCAAGGCGCGCGGTGACGCGCTGGACCACGTGTTGATCTTCGGCCCGCCCGGGCTGGGCAAGACCACGCTCAGCCATGTCATCGCCAACGAACTGGGCGTTGCCCTGCGCGTGACGTCCGGGCCGGTGATCGAAAAGGCCGGTGACCTGGCCGCGCTGCTGACCAACCTGCAGCCGCACGATGTGCTGTTCATCGATGAGATCCATCGCCTGTCGCCGGTCATCGAGGAAGTGCTGTATCCGGCGATGGAAGATTTCCAGATCGACATCATGATCGGCGAAGGCCCGGCGGCCCGCTCGATCAAGCTCGACCTGCCCCCGTTTACGCTGATCGGCGCCACCACCCGCGCCGGTCTGCTCACCGCCCCGCTGCGTGATCGCTTCGGCATCATCCAGCGTCTGGAGTTCTATACCGCCGAAGAACTGACGCGCATCGTGCGCCGCTCGGCAAAGATCCTCGGCATCGACTGCACGGCAGACGGGGCAGGGGAGATCGCACGGCGGTCGCGGGGTACCCCGCGTATCGCCAACCGGTTGCTGCGCCGCGTGCGCGACTACGCTCAGGTCAAAGCCAACGGGCACATCGATGAGGATGTGGCCAAGGCCGCGATGGTGATGCTGAAAGTCGATCCGGAAGGCTTTGACGAGCTGGATCGCCGTTTCCTGCGCACCCTGGTGGACTACTTCGAAGGCGGCCCGGTCGGCGTGGAGTCGATGGCAGCGGCGCTGTCCGAAGAGCGGGGGACATTGGAGGATGTGGTGGAACCGTATCTGATCCAGCAGGGCTTCCTGGTGCGGACCGCCCGTGGCCGGATGGCCACGCACCGCGCGTATCGCCACCTTGGGCTCAAGCCGAAGGTCGCCCCCGTGGATCTTTTCAGCGAGCCATCCGACAATGAGTGAGCCGCGGTTCAGTTGGCCGACACGCATTTACTGGGAAGATACCGACGCAGGTGGCGTGGTCTACCACGCGCGGTACGTGGCCTTCATGGAACGGGCGCGTACGGAATGGATGCGGGCGCTGGGCTTCGGCCAGGAGCGCATGCGCAGCGAGCACGGCATGGTGTTTGCGGTCCGCTCCATGGAGATGGATTTCATCAAGCCAGCAAGGCTGGACGATGCACTGGCGGTCACCGCGACGCTGGTGCAGTGCAAGCGTGCCAGCCTGGTCTTCGCCCAGCAGGTGCTGCGCGACGGCCAGTTGCTGCTGGACGCGAAGGTGAGGATTGCCGCACTGGATGCGCAGACCTTCCGCCCGCGCGGCATGGACGACGCGCTGCTGTTGGCGCTGAAACCACATCAACACCCTGATACTCCGAACAATCCTGATTTGCAGACTGAGGAACAACGATGATCGCAATGCTTCTGGGCCTGCAGGCCACGGTGGTCGAGGCGCTGCCGGAGGACGTCACCAGCGCCGCCGCCGAAACCGCCGTACAGGCCTCGCGCAGCGGCATCAATTACTGGGAGCTGATGACCAAAGCCAGCATCCCGGTGATTCTCATCGTGCTGCTGCTGCTGGCCGGCTCCTTCATCAGCTGGGTCATCATCTTCCGCAAGGCCCGTGTGTTCTCGCAGGCGACCCGCGAGGCCGACGAGTTCGAGAACCGGTTCTGGTCCGGCGCCGACCTGGGCAAGCTGTATTCCTCGGCTACCGACCGCAACCGCAGCGTCGCGGGCCTGGAGGCGATCTTCGAGGCAGGTTTCCGCGAGTACAACCGTCTGCGTGACCGTCGCGGACTGGACGGGCGGGCGTTGCTGGAAGGCGCACAGCGCGCCATGCGCACCACCTACACCCGCGAAGTGGACCGGCTGGAACGTAATCTGGAACTGCTCGCCAACATCGGCTCCACCGCCCCCTACGTGGGCCTGGTCGGGACCGTGTTCGGCATCATGGTCACCATGCACGACATGGTCAACAGCGGCGAGCAGGCCGGCATCGCCTCGGTCGCACCGGGCATCTCCGAAGCCCTGTTCGCCACGGCCATCGGTCTGTTCGTGGCCATTCCAGCCGTCTGGGCCTACAACCGCTTCACCACCCGCGTCGAGCGCATGGCGGTCCGGTTTGAAACGTTCGCCGATGAGTTCAGCTCCATCCTGCAGCGCCAGACCGGCGTAGACGACTGAACCCACCGAGGAGCCCGCCATGAGTGCTATCGGTCGCCGCAAGCGTCGCAAGCTCAAATCTGAAATCAACGTCGTGCCGTACATCGACGTCATGCTGGTGTTGCTGATCATCTTCATGGTCACCGCGCCGCTGCTGACGCTGAGCTACGACGTCGACCTGCCGCGTTCCAATGCCAAGGCACTGGACAGCAAGCAGAACCCGATCATCGTGGCCGTCCGCCAGGATGGCCAGCTCAGCCTGAAGCTGCCTGATGACAAGGAGCCCAAGGCCATGGGCGCCGAGGAGCTGCAGGCGCGGCTGGGCGGCATCGTGGCGCAGGACAAGGACGTGCGCGTCATCCTGGCAGCGGACCGTGCCGTCGCCTACCAGAAGGTGATGGATGCCATGGACGCGTTGAAGCGCGCGAAAGTAGAAAAGCTCAGCCTGGCCAGCGATGCACAGTGACGCCCTGCCACCGCCGCGCAAGGAAGAGAATGACTGGGGTTGGCCGGTTGGCCTGGCCCTGCTCATCCATCTGCTGCTCGCACTGATCTTCATCGTGGCCTGGCTGTGGTCGCCCGAGCGCTCCACTGATGCGGCCGCCGGCGATCCCGGCGTGCAGGCTGAGATGGCATCGGCCGCTGAAATGTCCGAGGCGCGTCAGGCGCTGCGCCAGTCCGAACGGCTGGAGACGCTGCCGGAGCCGATTCCCGAACCCATTGCCGAGCCCGAGCCGGTGCCGGAAGACACCGTGCCGCCGCCGCAGCCGTTGCCCGAACCGCGCCCGATGGATGCGCCGACGCAGCAGCAGGCCCAAGCGCAGGAGCGCGTCGCGCAGCCGGACAAGGTTGACCAGGATGCGGTCAGCGCGTTGGCCATTTCGCAGGAAAAGGCCAAGCAGGAGCAGGAGGCCAAGCGTCGTCAGGAGCAGATCGATCTGACCGAGCGCAAGCGCCAGGAAGAGGCCGAGCAGCGCGCCCGACTGGCCAAGCAGCAGGAAGCTGACCGGCAGAAGAAGATTGCCGAGGATGAGCGCAAGGCCAACGAGACCAAGGCAGAGGCGGAGAAGCAGAAGAAGATCGCCGACCTGCGTTCACGCCGCGAGCAGGCCGAGAAGGAAGCGAAGCTGGCTGAGCAGCGGCTGCGCCAGGTCGCTGCCGCGAGGAATGCAGCGGCGGCCAGCTCGAGCGCCAGCGCCAATTCCACTGCGCAGCCGGCAGGTGGCGCGGGCGGAACCAGTGACGATCTGACCGCCAAGTACGCCGCGGCGATCCAGGCCAAGGTGCAGGATGCCTGGATCCGTCCGGAGAACATCGCCAGCGGCCAGCGTTGCCAGATCGTCATCACCCAGCTGCGTGGCGGCCGGGTGCTGTCGGCCAAGGTCGGCGCGAACTGTCCGTACGATGAGGCCGGCAAGCGCTCGATCGAGGCGGCGGTACTCAACGCGCAGCCGCTGCCCTATGCCGGCTTCGAGCAGGTGTTCAACCGCGAGCTGATCCTCAACTTCCGCCCGGATTGAGTGCCCCGGTAGTGACGGTCGCTGGCCGTCACAGGCTGCGGCCCAGCCTGTTGACGGCCAGCGGCCGTCATTGCCGGTGAGCAGCGACCTTGCTTTCACATGGGTCTGGTTCATGATTGCGAAACCATTCACCTCCATCCTGCTATCCCTCGCTGTGGTTCTTCGACTGAGCATTCCATGAAAAAGATGCCCCGCTGGTTCGTCGCGTTCGCGGCTTTGTTGCTTCCCTTCGCCGCGCTTGCGCAGCAGAAGGGCCTTGAGATCGATATCGTGGGCGGTAGTGCCTCTGCCACGCCGGTCACCGTGGTGCCGATGCCCTACGAGGGGTCGGCCGCTGCGCCGCAGACGGATGTAGCGTCCGTCATCCGTGCCGACCTGGACCGGTCCGGCCAGTTCCGCACCCTGCCCGAAGCCCAGATCGTCGAGAAGCCCACCCGCGGCGCGGACATCCAGTTCCCGACGTGGCGCGCGCTGAAGCAGAACTACATCGTGGTCGGCCGCGTGCAGGATGCCGGTGCCGGTGCCTACCGCGTCGAATACGAACTGTATGACGTGCCGAAGGGTGAGCGTCTGCTCGGCTTGGCAATGACCGCCCGCGGCAACGCGATGCGCGATGTGGCTCATCAGATGGCCGATGCCATCTACGAGAAGATCACCGGTGTACGCGGTGCCTTCTGGACCCGCATCGCCTATGTCACCGCCAGCGGTCGCGGCGATGCCATGCGCTATGCGCTGATGGTGGCCGACTCGGATGGCTACAACCCGCAGACGATCGTGCGCTCTGCCGAGCCGCTGCTCTCGCCGTCGTGGAGCCCGGATGGCGGCAAGCTGGCCTACGTGAGCTTCGAGCGTGGCAATTCGGCGATCTACATCCAGAACATCGCCACCGGCGCGCGTGAGCTGGTCACCAGCTTCCGCGGCATCAACAGCGCCCCCGCGTTCTCGCCGGATGGCCGCAAGCTGGCCCTGACGCTTTCGCGCTCGGGCAACCCGGAGGTCTACGCGATGGACCTGGGCAGCAAGCAGTTGACCCAGCTGACCAACCACCTGGCCATCGATACCGAGCCGACCTGGTCGCCGGATGGCAGCGCGGTGTACTTCACCTCCGATCGCGGTGGTCGTCCGCAGGTCTATAAGGTCTCCGCCAGTGGTGGCAGCGCAGAGCGCGTGACTTTCCAGGGCAACTACAACGCCAAGCCGTCGGTCTCCTACGATGGCAAGAAGATCGCCGTGGCGCAGGGCTCGGGGAACAGCTACAAGGTCGCGATGATGGACAGCTCGCTGGGCTCGCCGCGCTGGAGCACGCTCTCCACCGGCTCGCTCGATGAGTCGCCCAGCTTCGCGCCGAATGCCAGCATGGTGCTGTATGCCGCACGCGAGGGTGGTCGCGGTGTGCTGTATGCGGTGTCAGCCGATGCGCGCGTCCGCCAGCGCCTGGTGCTCGCCGATGGTGATGTTCGTGAGCCGGCATGGTCGCCTTACCGTACCAAGCGCTAAAAGAGTGTTAATATTTTCCTAGATTTACCCCATTCACCGGCTTAGGAGCCTCAAAGGTATCGCCATGAACAAGACCACCAACGTTCTGCTTGTTTCCCTGTTGTCCGTGGCCGTCCTGGCCGGTTGCTCGAAGAAAGTGAAGGAAGTCCCGGCCGAAACGACCGCACCGGCGACCACCACGCAGCCGTCGGGTCCGTCGACCTCCGGCCTGTACGGCCCGGGCGACCTGGACACCGACGCTTGCCTGCGCCAGCGCGTTGTCTACTTCGACCTGGACCAGGATTCGGTCAAGCCGGAGTTCCAGGCCATCATGGCGTGCCATGCGAAGTACCTGCGTGACCGTCCGTCCTCGCGCATCACCCTGCAGGGCCACACCGATGAGCGCGGTTCGCGCGCTTACAACCAGGCACTGGGCGAGCGTCGTGGTAACGGCGTGAACTCGGCTCTGGCTGCCAACGGCGGTTCGGCTTCGCAGCTGACCGTGGTGTCCTACGGTGAAGAGCGTCCGGTCTGCACCGATTCGGCCGAGTCCTGCTATTCGCAGAACCGTCGCGTCGAAATCGTCTACACCGCGCAGTAATACATGCGCATCGGCATCAATCTGATGCTGGTCGTGGCGGCAGCCTTCATGGCTGCCGCTCCGGCGTACGCGCAGCGGCAGAGCCTCGCCGACCGCGTTGGCACCATCGAGCAGCAGCTGTACAACAACAGTGCCAACCAGGACCTGTTGAACCAGATCACCGAGCTCCGCCAGCAGGTCCGGCAGATGCAGGGCACGATCGAACAGCTGCAGCACGACAGCGCACAGCTCAAGCAGGGTAACCAGGACGCTTTCCTGGATCTGGACGAACGCCTGAACCGCCTCGAAGGTGGTGCAGCGCCGGTCGTCCCCCCGGCACCCGGCAGCAATGCACCGCTTCCGCCGGTTCCGGCTGTACAGCCACCCGCAGCGGCCACTTCCGAGCGGCCGCCTTCGGTACACGGTGATGCCGGCAGCCTGTCTGTCAGCGGTGATGAGCGCACGACGTACAACGTGGCCTTCGACGCACTGAAGGCGGGCAAGTATGACGACTCCGCGCAGCTGTTCCTCAGCTTCCTGGAGCTGTATCCCAATGGGGTATATGCCCCCAACGCGCTGTACTGGTTGGGCGAAAGCTATTACGCCACCCGTAACTACCCGATGGCCGAGAGCCGGTTCCGTGAACTGATCTCGCGTTATCCCACGCACGACAAGGCATCCGGTGGCTTGTTGAAAGTAGGTCTTTCCCAGTTTGGCGCAGGCCAGGTGGAACAGGCCGAGCAGACCCTGGAAAGCGTCGTATCGCAGTACCCGGGCTCGGACGCCGCGCGCACCGCGCAGGATCGCCTGCAATCCATCCGGCTGGGCCAGCAGATCCGCTGATCGTGCCGCAGGATGCTTCACCAGTAGAGCCGGGCCATGCCCGGCTGCTCTCGTTTAAGAACACCAAGAAATCCGAATGCTCATTACGCCCGCCAACGCCGTCGCCACCCCCAGTGACATCGTTCAGTCGCCTCTGTCGCGACTGAAGATCACCGAGATATTCACTTCGTTGCAGGGCGAAGCGGATACCGCTGGCTGGCCGACCGTGTTCGTGCGGCTGACCGGCTGCCCGCTGCGCTGCCAGTACTGCGATACCGCGTACGCCTTCCACGGTGGCACTTGGTGGGATATCGACGACATCGTCGCCGAGGTGCTCGCGCAGGGCGTGCGGCATGTCTGCGTGACCGGCGGCGAGCCGCTGGCGCAGAAGCGCTGCCTGATCCTGCTGCAGAAGCTGTGCGACGCCGACATGGACGTGTCACTGGAAACATCGGGCGCGCTGGATGTATCCGAGGTAGATCCGCGGGTGTCGCGCGTGGTCGACCTGAAGACGCCCGGTTCGGCCGAGATGGCCCGCAACAAGCTGGAAAACCTGCCGCTGCTGACGGCTCGTGACCAGGTGAAGTTTGTCATCTGCAGCCGCGAGGACTACGACTGGGCGAAGGCCATGGTCGTGGAGCATCAGTTGGCCGAACGCACCATGGTGCTGTTCTCGCCCAGCAAAGGGGAGATCACCGCACGTGACCTGGCCGACTGGATCGTGGCTGACCGCCTGCCGGTGCGCTTCCAGATGCAGCTGCACAAGATTCTGTGGAATGACGAGCCGGGCAGGTAACCGGCCACGTCGCCCTGCAACACCCCGGCGCGGGACAGCGTGCTGGCTCTTTCCCCCAACCGGATGATTCACCCATGAAGAAGGCAGTAGTGCTTCTCTCCGGCGGCATGGACTCAGCCGCCGTCATCGCGCTCGCCCAGGAGCAGGGCTTCGCCGTGCACGCCCTCAGCGTGCGCTATGGCCAACGCCACACCTCCGAGCTGGATGCCGCCGTGCGCGTGGCTGCGGCCCAGGGCGTCATCGTGCACAAGACCGTGGATGTCGACCTGCGCAGCATCGGCGGTTCGGCGCTGACCGCCGACATCGACGTGCCCGAAGCGGGCGGCGAGGGCATCCCGGTCACCTACGTGCCGGCACGCAACACCATCATGCTGTCCCTCGCGCTGGGCTGGGCGGAAGTGCTCGGCGCCAATGACATTTTCTGCGGCGTCAACGCGGTCGATTACTCGGGCTACCCCGATTGCCGCCCCGAGTTCATCGCCGCATTCCAGGCGCTGGCCAACCTGGCCACCAAGGCCGGCGTGGAAGGCGCAGGGATCACCGTGCATGCGCCGCTGCAGTTCATGAGCAAGGCGCAGATCGTCAGCGAAGGCGTGCGCCTGGGCGTGGACTTCGGGCTGACGGTGTCGTGCTACAACGCAGATGCCAGCGGCGCGGCGTGCGGTCACTGCGATGCCTGCCGCCTGCGCGCGCAGGGCTTCACCGATGCCGGTGTGGTCGACCCGACGCACTACGCCTGACGCTGCAGCACAGGGTGAGTGGCGGGGGTCGGGCTTTACGCCTTTACCCCCTTCACCCGGCCGCCTAAATCAGGGTAGAATGCACGCCCTCCGCTGCGAAGCGGGGGCAGCAATGGGCCGTTAGCTCAGTTGGTAGAGCAGAAGACTTTTAATCTTTTGGTCGATGGTTCGAATCCATCACGGCCCACCATTGCAGGCTTCACCATCAAAGCGCCCAAGTGGCGCTTTTTTGTTGCCTACAGGTGATCGAAATCGAAGCCCGACTGCTCAGGCATCCCCGACGAATCGGGCCTGCCGCGCGGCGCCAGATAGTTGATGACCGACCACAGCGCGTAGACCAGCGTCGCTGCGCCCAGCATCCGCGCTGCCATCCGTCGCGTTCGCTGCACGACCTCCACACGTTCGTCCCGGCGGTTCGGCGGCAGCTCACGGTTCTGCACCATCAGCACCACCACCGGGTCGTGCAGTTCCATCACCGGCTTTCCGCTCGGAAGCTGCAGCACGATAGAAGGCCGTCGCATCGCGGGTCCGCTATCGGGGTGATGCGCACCGGGTGTGGCCTCCACGTTGCTTCTCTCGTTGGAAGAGAACACACGTTGGCAGGAGTCGGGTTGGGCGCGCTACCGGAAACCGCGCACCACGCTGAGGATTCGCAGTACTCGCCACTGCAACAAAGAGGGCTTCATGGCAGGTACGGCGTCTCATTCAGAGCTGACATTGCAGGCGAGTATGGTCAAGACTGGTTCGGGAGGACAGCACACAGATGGCGAAGCATGAACGACAGGACATGGCTGAAATACGGTGGTTGAGTTTCAGGTTGCGCAATGGGCAGTCGATCGCACCCGCGAAGCTGCGCGCAGGTTGGGCGGCCGCTGCCGCTGTACCGGGGATCTCGGTCCGCCGTGAAGATATCGAAAGTGGCACCATCGTCTACGCGCTCTATGGGCCGAGCAGCCTCAATGCGCCACAGGTGGCCGAGATGCGCATGCGCCAGTTCCTCATGGACGAAGGCTACACCTTCACCATGGGTACGCTCGGCGCTCGCCCGGGCATCCGCCTGTAGACCCTCACCGCGTGATGCCGGGCCAGGCCCGGCGCACTGCGCTGCTTACGCGAGATAGCGACGGAACCAGGCGAGCGTCCTGTCCCACGCCAGCGTGGCGGCGGCCTCGTCATAGCGTGGCGTGGAATCATTGTGGAAGCCATGGTTCGTGCCGGGATACACGTAGGCCTCGTACGTTTTGCCCGCCCCCTTCAGCGCCGCCTCGTAGGATGGCCACGTCGCGTTGACGTTGTCGTCTTTTTCGGCGAAGTGGAGCAGCAGGGGGGCGTTGATCTTCGTGACATCCTCCGGCCTGGCCTGGCGACCGTAGAACGGCACTGCCGCGTCCAGTTCGGGATACGCCACGGCGGCCGCGTTGGACACCCCGCCGCCGTAGCAGAAGCCGGTGATGCCGACCTTGCCGGTGCCCAGCGCTGAACTGCGCAGGTATTCAATGGCGGCGAAGAAGTCGTTCATCAGCTTCTGCGGATCCACCTGGGCCTGCAGTTCGCGGCCGCGCACGTCGTTGCCGGGGTAGCCGCCCACCGAACTCAGTCCATCCGGTGCCAGGGCAATGAAGCCGGCCTTCGCCACGCGGCGGGCGACGTCTTCGATATAAGGATTGAGGCCACGGTTCTCGTGCACGACCACGATGCTGGGCAGCTTGCCGGCTGCTTTGGCGGGCTTCACCAGATAGCCACGCACCTGGCCATGGCCGTTCGGTGAGGGGTACTGGATGTACTCGGCCACGATGTCCGGATCGGTGAACTGCACCTGCTGGGCAAGCGCGTAATCCGGGCTGAGGGATGCCAGCAGAGTGGTGGCCGTGACGCCGATCACGGCGAACGCTGCCGCACGATCCAGGAAATCACGTCGGCTCAGCCGACCGTGCACGTAGCCGTCGTAGAGCTCCAACAGATCGGGATGGAAATCCTTGGCAGTCAGTCGGGTCATGCGCGTCGCATCCGTTGGCAGGCAGGGAATGCTGAATCTACCACCGCTGGGGCATGGTCTGACGGCCTCAGGCGGCCTGCGGGGTGTCGTGGGCCATGCCTTCATGGGTGTGGCGGAAGCACACCCGGATGGCGTCCAGCAGCTCGCTCATGTTGTACGGCTTGGGCAGGAAGTGGATGCCTTGGTGCAGCAACGGCAGCACCTCGTGCTGGCACATGCCGGAGGTGACCAGAATGGGCAGGCGCGGGAACGCGTCACGCACCCGGTTCGCGGTTTCAATGCCGCTGATGCCGCCCAGGCAGACGTCGGTGAACAACAGGTCGAAGCGTTCGCCGGCATTGAGCAGGCCCAGCGCGGCTTCTGCCGAACTGACACCGACCACTTCGCAGGCCTGACTTTCAAGGGTAAGACGGCTGAGTTCGAGGGTTTCCTCGGAATCTTCGATCAACAGCACGCGCGGCTGGACATTCTGCTTGGACAACAACATGACGCATGACTCCGTACAGCGGGTGGAACAGCTCCGTCCAGGGCTCACGGTCCCCGGCGGCGGGCAGATTATGCGGTCCGCCCCGGTGAGTTCTGCGTGCAGGAATCGAAACGCGGGTGTTACAGCGGGGTGGGGATCACGCATCGCAGGGCATCAAGCGACAACGTGCCACGACGGCCGGCGCGGCAGGGCAGGCAGACAGGACAGGACAGGACGGCTCACCGCGGCGTCCCTGCGGGGGCTGGGATCCACGATCGCGTTGCGGCCCAGCAGGACATGCGCCGGAGGTCGATGTGTCGATGGTCATGCCCGTTGCCATCCAGTCATCACGCGCCGGGTAGAGTGCTGATTCCCTTCCCGGCAGGAGCGCCAGCAATGCTGTGCCCCGTTTGCAAGACCCAGGCGCTGACCATGTCCGAACGCCAGGGCATCGAGATCGATTACTGCCCCCAGTGCCGCGGTGTGTGGCTGGACCGGGGTGAGCTGGACAAGATCATTGAACGTTCGGCATCGGCGCCGGCCGTCCCGCCGCCCGCACCTGTCCAGGCGGCAGTGCCCGCTTACAGCCAGCCGCCGCCGCCGCCGGTAGCCGTGCAGCACCGCGATACGCGTCATCTTGGCCAGAACCCTTACAACCCGCAGGGCCAGCACGGCTACAAGAAGAAAAAGAAGGAAGGGTTCCTGTCCGAACTGTTCGACTTCTGATCGAGCAGCAGGCACGCCGCCCTAAGCGGGGCGGCGCAGGATGAATTCCAGGTCGCGCGACGCGCCCACGATGAAATCGTACTCGCCGACTTTGCTGCAGCCATGACGTGCGTAGAAGCGCTGCGCACCGTGATTCTCCGACCACACGCCCACCCACAGCGTGCGCCGTCGCGGCTGATCCAGCCACGCGAGGAACGCGTCCATCAGGCGCGCGCCGTGGCCGCCGTTCTGGTGGCTGGCCTGAACGTACAGGCGTTTCAGTTCGATGTCGCCCGGCCGTGCCAGCGGGTGCGGCAGGCTGTTGGGGCCGGCCGCCAGATAACCCACTGCGATGCCATCCTCCTCCAGCAGCCACGCGGCGCTGCAGGGATCGGCCAGTTCAGCGCGTTGCGGCATTGGACTGTAATGCGCCTGCAGGAAGTCCTGCAGGTCCTGCGCAGGATACGAGTCGCCGAAGGTTTCGGTGTAGGTCGCGATGGCGATGGTCGACAGCGCGTCGGCATCATCGACGCCGGCGCGGCGCAGGGTGACGGGCATGGGGGCAGGGCAGCAGTCAGCGGGGCCGCAGTTTACTGCCCCGGTGCGTGGCGCGCACCGGGGCGGCATGGATCAGAACCACATCCTGATGCCGGCAACCCAGCGTGTGTCACGCGCGTGGTCGCCCGTGGCCTCGGCATGATCGGCACTGTCGCCGAATCGACGCTCATGGGTGATGCCGATGTAAGGGGCGAAGCGTCGGCTGAACTCGTAACGCAGGCGCAGTCCTGCCTCCGCTTTGTTCACCCCTCGCCCGATGCCTCGCTCTGGCTCATCGCGCGCAGCCAGGGTGGCCTCCAGCATGGGCTGCAGGATGAGGCGGTTGGTCAGAAGCACCTCGTACTCCATTTCGGCCTTTGCCATCACCTGTCCACCTGATCCGAGATACAGCGTTGCCGCCGTTTCGAACTTGTACGGTGCCAGGCCCTGTATACCCAGCGCCGCCCAGCTGCGTGAGGGTCCGGTGTCGACGTCCTGCTTCATGCCGGCCACCACGTCCCACCACGGTGAAACGCTGCGGCCGTACAGCAGCTCTACATCCGCCGTGCCGGTGCGCCCGCCGCTGCGCTCGCCCTCGCTGCGAAGCCACAGGCGGTTGATGTCACCACCGATCCAGCCACTGGCCTCCCACGCTTGGCTGCTGCCGTGGCGACCTTCCCCGTGCTCCAGGCGGTCCACGCGCAGCAGGCTGTTGACGGAAGGTGCATGCTGCATGGCATCGTGGCGGATGGGCGGAAACGCGGCCGCCCGATCCGCATCGGTCACGGCGGGGATGGGAACGCGCGGTTGTGCGGGCGCGGCCTGCCTGTGCGCGGCCGCTGTCGAGTCGCCCCCCTGCTCATGCGCTGTGTCCGAATGGACCATCGAGGAATGGTCCATCGTGGAGTGGTCCATCGCAGCGGCGGGTGGCGCGGCAGGGTGGTCATGCGAGTGCGATTGCGCCATCGCGGCAAACGGGGCCAAGGCGATGAGCGTCAGCGCGCTGCGCTGGAGGGCCGTATGCAGGCTCATTCTTCGATCCTCACTTCGCGCATCATGCCCGCTTCCATGTGGTACAGCAGATGGCAATGGAAGGCCCAGCGGCCCAGTGCATCGGCCCGCACGCGGTAGCTGCGGCGGGTGCCCGGTGGCATGTCGACGGTGTGCTTGCGCAGGTGGAAGTTACCCTGCGCGTCCTCGACGTCACTCCACACGCCGTGCAGGTGGATGGGATGCTGCATCATGGTGTCGTTGACCAGCACGATGCGCATGCGCTCGCCATAGTTGAGCCGCAGGGGCTCGGCACCGGCGAAGGGGATGCCGTCGAACGACCAGGCAAACTTCTCCATGTTGCCGGTGAGATGCAGCTCGACCTCGCGGCCCGGCTCGCGACCATCGGGGTCATCGAACAGGCTGCGCATCGCGCCGTAGGTCAGTACCTCGCGGCCATTGTCGCGCAGGCCGATCCCCGGATCGTCGAGCTTCGGGTCGGTCGCGCTGCTTTGCATGTCCACCAGTGGATTGCCGCGTTCGCTGGCCGGGTGTGTCACGGCGGCCGCCGTCGTGCCGTGCGACGCGTGCGCGCCGTGGTCCATGCCGGCCATGTCGTGGTCCATCCCGGCGGCCGCACCATGACCCATGCCGTGGCCCATGTCGGCCATGGTCAACAGCGGGCGCTGATCGCGTTCCGGCACCGGCGCCTGCAGGCCATGGCGCACGGCCAGCGTACCGGCGGCGAAGCCGGTGCGGCCCATGTCCTGGCAGAAGATCGTGTAGGCATCCTGGCCGCTGGGCTCTACCAGTACGTCGAACGTCTCTGCAGGCGCTATGCGGAACTCGTCGATGCTGACGGGATGGATGTACTGGCCGTCGGCCGCGACGACCGTCATCTTCAGACCGGGGATGCGCACATCGAAGTACGTCATGGACGCGCCGTTGATGAAGCGCAGCAGTACTTTCTCGCCACTGCGGAACAGCCCGGTCCAGTTGCCGGCCGGCGTTGTGCCATTCATCAGGTAGGTGTACGTGTGCGCGTTGACATCGGAGATGTCGGTGGGGGTCATGCGCATGCGCCCCCACATGCCACGGTCAGACAACGCCGCGCTCCAGCCGTCGCGACGGACATCGCGCACGAAGTCGGGCAGCGTCCGCTTGTAGTAGTTGTCATGCTCGGCCAGCTTCTTCATGCGCCGGAACAGTGCACCGGGATCCAGGTCGGTCCAGTCGGAGAGCAGGACGACATGCTCGCGATCGAACGTGTAGGGCGGCGGCGCAGCGGGATCGATGATCAGCGCACCGTACAACCCGGCCTGCTCCTGGAACATCGAATGGCTGTGATACCAGTAGGTGCCCGACTGGTTCAGGGTGAAGCGGTAGTGGTAGGCCTCGCCGGGCGCGATGCCGTTGAAACTCAGGCCCGGCACGCCGTCCATGTTGGCGGGCAGCAGGATGCCGTGCCAGTGGATCGAGGTGGGATGGTGGGCCAGCGTGTTGCGCACGTGGATGTCGACGGTCTGGCCTTCGCGCCAACGCAGGACCGGGGCCGGCAGGCTGCCGTTGACCGTGATCGCCGGGCGGGTCCGGCCGGTGAAGTTCGCGGCTGATTCGCCGATGGCCAAGTCGATGCGGGAGTGGCTGAGCACCCGTGGCGCACCCGCCAGACCCGGCCCCGCCGCCGCGAAGGCGCGCGGCGTGATACCCGCCGCGGCGATGCCGGCGACCACGCCACCGGCCGCCAGCCCCTGCACGAACAGGCGGCGCGACGGCATCGCGGGCAGGCGCCCGCTGTAAGAAGAAGAAACACTCATGTTGGAAACTCCAGACGCAGGAGGTCACCGGCCGTGCCCTAAGGGCAGCGGGCCAGCGTCGAATCACGCTCGGGGCGTGCGCGTTGGACTCAACCGATGGGAGGACGTTGGATGCGCTGCAGCGAGGGCGTTGGAATATCCGTGGCGTGCTGCGGGAACGGGCCTGCATCGGCAGGTGCCACAGGCAACAGCAGTGCGCCCGTAGCCGCCAGCGCAGGCTGTTGAGCGCATGCACGCAGGCAGTCCTTCAGCTTGCAGTGACTGTCGTCGATGGGCGCCTGCAACTGGCTGGCGCGCGACTCTGCGGCCATGTCGGCGTGCGTGTGGCAC
Organism: Stenotrophomonas sp. CFBP 13725; assembly: GCF_014841935.1. Taxonomy (NCBI): domain Bacteria; kingdom Pseudomonadati; phylum Pseudomonadota; class Gammaproteobacteria; order Lysobacterales; family Lysobacteraceae; genus Stenotrophomonas; species Stenotrophomonas sp. CFBP 13725. The sequence goes on from NZ_JACYUV010000003.1 coordinate 466,787, forward strand.
GGCGGCGCCGTCCTGGCTGCGGTGTCAGCCGTCGCGGGCATGGCTTGGGCACTGGCCATGGCGACGTTCAGCCCGTTGAACAGCAGACTGAGCATCAACACTACGCGCAGCAGGGTGGAGGCAACGGACATGGGCGTACTTTAGCGGGAACCGACGGCGGCTGCAGCCTCGGTCTGAACGGTCGGTTCAACGCTGGACCCGCACCAGGGCGGTGATGGCCGCGCGTTGTCAGTGCTGCTGGGGCATCACCCTTCTTCGCGCACCACGTCGATCAGCTTGGGGCCATAGCGTGCGAGCTTGGTACCGCCGATGCCGCCCACGCGGGCCAGCTCGTCCAACGAGGTCGGCCGTTGTTCGGCGATGTTGCGCAGCGTGCTGTCATGGAAGATGACAAACGCTGGCACGTTCTGCTCGCGCGCCAGCTCGGCGCGCAGCGTGCGCAGTGCGTTGAACAGCATCAGGTCCTGCGGCAGCACCGACAGACCGCTGCCGCTGCGCGGGGTGCTGCGTTCGCGGCTGCTGCTGGGCGCGCTGTCACGCCGCATGCTGATCTGCCGCTGGCCTTTGAGTACGTCCCGGCTGGCATCGGTGAGGCGCAGGCCGCCGTGGCCGGCGGTATCCACCTCGAGCAGGCTGGTCGCCACCAACTGCCGGAACACGCTGCGCCAGGTGCGGCTGTCCAGGTCCTTGCCGATGCCGTAGGTACTCAGTTTTTCGTGCCCGCTCTGGCGGACTTTCTCGTTCTCGCTGCCACGCAGGATGTCGATCAGATGGCCCACGCCGTAGCGTTGGCCGCTGCGATACACGCAGCTAAGCGCCTTCTGCGCGGGGACGGTGGCGTCCCATGCGGCAGGCGGGGTCAGGCAGTTGTCGCAGTTGCCGCAGGGTTGCGGATAGGTCTCGCCAAACCCGGCAAGCAGCACCTGGCGGCGGCATTGCATGGATTCGCAGTAGCCCAGCAGGTGGTCCAGCTTGGAACGTTCAAGCTGCTTGCGCTCCTCGCCTGCTTCGGACTGCTCGATCATCTGCTTCAGCAGCACCACATCGCCCAGTCCGTAGCAGAGCCAGGCCTCGGCCGGCTCCCCGTCGCGGCCGGCGCGCCCGGTTTCCTGATAATAGCCTTCCATCGACTTGGGCAGGTCGGTATGGGCGACGAAGCGCACGTCGGGTTTGTCGATCCCCATGCCGAAGGCGATGGTCGCGCACATCACGATGCCGTCTTCGCGCAGGAAGCGGCGCTGGTTGTTGGCGCGCACCTCTGCGGGCAGACCGGCGTGGTAGGGCAGCGAGGTGAAGCCTTGGCTGGACAGGAACTCGGCGGTTTCCTCGACCTTGCGCCGGGACATGCAGTAGACGATGCCGGCCTCGTTGCGGTGGCTGGCCAGGAAAGCGGTCAACTGCTGCCGCGCGTTGTCCTTCTGCACGACGGTGTAACGGATGTTCGGCCGGTCGAAGGAGCTGACGAAGTGGCGTGCCTGGGACAGGTCCAGGCGCTCGGCGATCTCGCGTTGGGTGGGCGGATCGGCGGTGGCGGTCAGGGCCAGCCGCGGAATCTCCGGCCAGCGTTCGTGCAGCACGGTGAGCTGGCGGTATTCGGGGCGGAAGTCGTGGCCCCACTGCGATACGCAGTGGGCTTCATCGATGGCGAACAGGGCGATGCGGCTGCGCGAGAGCAGGGACAGGAAGCGTCCGGTCAGCAGCCGTTCGGGGGCGACATAGAGCATGTCGAGGTCGCCGGCCAGCAGGTCGCGCTCCACGCGGGCGGCGGTTTCGCCATCCAGGGTGGAATTGAGGAATTCAGCGCGCACGCCAAGCTGGCGCAGGGCTTCGACCTGGTCCTGCATCAAGGCGATCAGCGGCGAGATGATGATCCCGCAGCCGTCGCGCAGCAGCGCGGGCACCTGGTAGCAGAGTGACTTGCCACCGCCAGTGGGCATCAGGACAAGGGCGTCATGGCCGGCAGCGACGTGCTCGACGATGTCCCGTTGCGGGCCGCGGAAGTCGTCGTAACCAAAGACGCGGCGGAGCAGCTCGTGCGCGGGACTGGAAGGCATCCCGATAGTTTACCCCGTCGGGCGACTGCAGGTTTACCGGCAACGGCAACGGCAACGGCAACGGCAACCGCAACGGCAACGGCAACCGCAACGGCAACGGCAACGGCAACGGCAAAAGCAACGGCAACGGCAACGGCAACCGCAACGGCAACGGCAAAAGCAACGGCAACGGCAAAAGCAACGGCAACGGCAACGCCAAAAGCAACGGCAACGGCTGCAGGGCCTTGGGTTGGCGGGGCGGGGTGGGTTGGCGGGGGACGGCAAAAACTGCATCCATGCGGGCCTTGTTTCGCGCCATCCATGGCGGGGTCCACGTCATCGCATTCGCGCTGCCGCTCCCACGCTTTGCTGCGCAAACCGTGGGCCCCGTCTCACCAGCACCCACACCCCCCCGCCTCCCGGCCGCCCCTGGCTCAGGGGCTCCCTCCACCCGACGGGATACCGGTAGCGCCGACCCATGGTCGGCGAGCGCAGCGGGCCGTTGGCGGGCACATTCCGCCGAGCACGGCTCGGCGCTACCGCGGCAATCCTCGCCATCCAGCCGCGTGCAAGCCCCCTTTGTTAAGGGGGCGCGCCGAAGGCGGGGGGATAGGAGGAATGCGCGGGCAGGAGCCGGGCGGCGAAGCCGTTCGGCTCCTGCTAAGGGGGCGCGCCGAAGGCGGGGGGATAGGAGGAATGCGCGGGCAGTAAAACAAAGGGGCCTCGCCCCGTCGTTTTACTGCAGGAGCGAACGCAGCATCCAGGCGTACTTCTCGTGGGTCTGCAGGCGCTGGGTCATCAGGTCTTCGGTGGGGGCGTCGTCGGCGTCGTCCGCGACGTCCAGTACCTGGCGGGCGGTGCGGCAGACCGCTTCGTTGGCGACCACCAACTGGCGTACCATCTCACGCCAGTCGGCGCTGTTGGTCAGGCCCGCTTCTTCCGGGATGGAGGTCAGCGCGGCGAACTCGCGGTACGAACCGGGAGCATTGAAGCCCAGGGCGCGGATGCGCTCGGCGACTTCGTCCAGTGCGGCCCACTGTTCGGTGTACTGCGTTTCGAACATGGTGTGCAGCGAGTTGAACATCGACCCGGTCACGTTCCAATGGAAGTTGTGGGTCTTCAGGTACAAGGTGAACGCATCCGCCTGATAGCGCGAGAGGCCATCGGCGATCTTCTTGCGCTCTGCTTCCTTGATCCCGATATCAATGCCAGGTGCCGACGGGGCGGCATCGGCCAGCTTCTGCTTGCCGGTTTTTTCCTTGGCCGCCGGGGCCTTGGTGACACTCTTGGTCTTTGCCATGGGGACGTTTCTCCTTGTGGGTGAGATGATCTCTACGATAGACCAGAACTAATGACTGGTCGCTTTCAAAAAATCAAACGAATCGATTGATGAAGTCTATTGAAAAAAACCAGGCGTCCAGCCTGCGCGATCAGCGGGCCGCCCTCGACGGCGCCATGACCCGGGACCGCTCGCGATTGCTCGCGCTGTTGTCCCGTTGGCAGGCGAAGCCGGGCGACGCTGGCCTGAAGTCGGCCTTCGAACAGGCGCTGCAGGCCTCGTTGCAGCGCCGGCAGGCGCGTGCCCGGCAGAAACCGGCCATCACTCTGGACCCGCAACTGCCTATCGCGCGTGAAGCCGAGGCGATCACGGCGCTGATCCGCGACCACCAGGTTGTCGTGATCGCCGGTGAGACCGGTTCGGGCAAGACGACCCAGCTGCCCAAGCTGTGCCTGGCCGCGGGCCGCGGAGAGGCTGGCATGATCGGGTGCACCCAGCCGCGGCGGATCGCCGCACGGGCGGTGGCCACCCGCGTCGCCCAGGAGCTGAAGAGCGAGCTGGGCCAGCTGGTCGGCTATCAGGTGCGCTTCAATGACAAGGTCAGCGAAGAGAGCCGTATCAAGTTCATGACCGACGGCATCCTGCTGGCGGAAATCGCCAGTGACCGGTGGTTGTCGCGCTACGACACGATCATCGTGGATGAGGCGCACGAGCGCAGCCTCAACATCGATTTCCTGCTGGGCTATCTGAAGCAGCTGCTGAAGAAGCGTCCGGACCTCAAGCTGATCGTGACCTCGGCCACCATCGATACGGGTCGCTTCGCCGAGCACTTCGACAATGCGCCGGTGATCAGCGTCGAAGGCCGTACCTTCCCCGTGGACGTGCGTTACCGGCCGCTGGAAGGCGAGGGGGAAGCGCAGGGCGAGCGCACGGTCAACGATGCGATCGTCGGTGCCATCGACGAGATCACCCGGCTGGACGCGCGGGGCGATGTGCTGATCTTCCTGCCCGGCGAGCGCGAGATCCGCGATGCCCACCAGTCGCTGGAGCGTCGCAAGTACCGCCAGACCGAGGTGCTGCCGCTGTATGCGCGGCTGTCCAACCAGGACCAGGACCGGGTATTCAATCCGGGTCCGAACCGTCGCATCGTGCTGGCGACCAACGTGGCCGAAACCTCGTTGACCGTGCCACGTATCCGCTACGTCGTGGATCCGGGGTTCGCCCGGGTCAAGCGCTACAGCCCGCGGCAGAAACTTGATCGCCTGCACATCGAACCGATTTCGCAGGCCAGCGCCAACCAGCGTAAAGGGCGCTGCGGGCGCGTGTCCGAGGGCATCTGTTACCGCCTGTATGCCGAGCCTGATTTCCTGGCCCGGCCGGAGTTCACCGATCCGGAAATCCGCCGCTCCAGCCTGTCCGGGGTGATCCTGCGCATGCTGCAGCTGGGCTTGGGTCGCATCGAGGACTTTCCGTTCCTGGAGGCGCCGGACGAACGCGCCGTGGCCGATGGGTGGCAGCAGCTTGCCGAGCTCGGCGCGGTCGATACCGAGCGGCGCCTGACGGCAGTGGGACGGCAGATGGCGCGGCTGCCGGTGGACGTCAAGCTGGCCCGCATGCTGGTCGCAGCGCAGGCGGCCGGTTGCCTGAAGCCGATGCTGGTGATCGCATCCTTCCTCGGGATCCAGGATCCGCGGGAGCGTCCGCCCGAGGCGCGCGGTGCGGCCGATACGGCGCATGCGCAGTTTGCCGATGGACGCTCTGAGTTCGTGGGTGTCCTGCGATTGTGGGATGCCTACCGGCAAGCCCACGAAGACATGACGCAGTCCAAGCTGCGCGACTGGTGTGGGCGCAACTTCCTAGGCTTCCTGCGCATGCGCGAGTGGCGGGAGCTGCATCGACAGCTGCGCCTGCTGTGCGAAGAGCTGGGGTGGGCGGAGGAAGGCAACGAGGCCTCGATGGCGCCGTTGCTGGCCGGAAGCAAGGCGCCCCCCGCGAGCACCGACGACGCCACGGCGATCAAGGCGACGCGCGGCCAGTTGCACCGCGCCGCGCGGCTGGCACGCGAGGGCAAGCCTGCCGAGCAGGCGCCTGCGCCGGTGGCGGCAAGTGCCCGCAAAGACCAGGCGCCAGAGGGCGGCGGATTCAGCGAGCGTGCACGTGCCGCTGCCTACCAGACCCTGCATCGCGCGCTGATCGCCGGCCTGCCCACGCAGATCGGCCACCGCACGGAGAAAGGCGACTTCCAGGCCCCACGACAGCGGCGCTTCCAGCCGTTCCCGGGGTCCACGCTGGCCAAGCGGCCGCCGCCGTGGCTGCTCGCCGCCACCTTGCTGGACACCCAGAAAATATGGGGCCTGACCAACGCGTCGATCGAGCCGGACTGGGTGATCGCCGAGCTGCCCCATCTTCTGCTGCGTCGACACTTCGATCCGCATTGGTCGCGCGCGCAGGGTCAGGTGCTGGCGTCGGAGCAGATCAGCCTGTTCGGGTTGGTGCTGGCCCCGAAGAAGCCGGTGCATTACGGGCGCATCGAGCCGTCCGAAGCGCACGACATCTTTGTCCGTCAGGCGTTGGTGACCGGCGAAATCAACACCCGCGCCAGCGTCATCGCCGACAACCAGAAAGTGCTGGAGCAGGCGCGCGAAGAGGAGGCCAAGCTGCGGCGTGCCGGGATCGTCGCCGACGAAGGCTGGCAGGCGCGCTGGTATCTGGATCGCATTCCGTCGGAAATACATTCCGCCGCGGGGCTGGATGCATGGTGGAAGAGTCTGTCGCCTGCGCAGCGCCATGGCGTGAGCTGGTCACTGATCGACCTGCTGCCGGGCGAGGGCAGCGAGGAGGACCGGTTCCCGAAGTACTTGTCGCTGGGCGATGCACGGCTGCCGCTGCACTACCGGTTCGAGCCGGGAGCGGACGACGATGGCGTGACGCTGGACGTACCGTTGCACCTGCTCAATGCGTTGGACCCGGTGCAACTGGGCTGGCTGGCGCCCGGTTTCGTGGCCGACAAGGCCACCGGGTTGATCCGCAGCCTGCCCAAGGCGATGCGGCGCAATTACGTGCCCGCACCTGATTTCGCACGTGCGTTCGCCGAAGCATTCCCGCAGCCCAGCGCCGATGACATCCGCGGTGAGCTGGCGCGCTTCCTGTCGCGTGCAACCGGTGCGTCCGTGGCGCTCGTCGATTTCGACCTCGACGCAGTGGACACGCACCTGCACATGAACCTGCGGCTGCGCGACGAGCACGGCAAGGTGTTGGCCACCTCACGCGATCTGGATGGTCTGCGCGCCCGCTTTGGCGAAAAGGCCGGGCAGGCGTTCGCGGCGCGTGCGGGCCGTGACATGGCGGAGGAGGGGCTGCGCGAGTTCCCCGCCACGCCCATTCCCCTGCAGGTTCCCGGCGAGGCGGGCGTGCCGGCTTACCCTGCGCTGGTGGACGAGGGGGACAGCGCCGCGCTGCGCATCTTCGCCGACCGGCAACAGGCGGCTGACGCGCATCCGAAGGGCGTGCGGCGCCTGCTGGAGATCGCATTGGGCGAAAAAACCAAGCAGGCCCGCAAGCAGCTTCCCGTCTCCCCCAAGACCGGCCTGCTGTATGCCGCCATCGAATCACAGGAACGGCTGCGAGGTGACATTGTCGATGCAGCGATGAACGCGGTGCTGGCCGATGGCCTGGCCGACATCCGCGATCCCCAGGCGTTCGCGCAGCGACGCGACAGTGCCATCAAGACGCTGTTCGGCGAAGCGATGGAGCGCCTGAAGCTGGCCGAATCCATCCTTGGACTGGTGGCGGAACTGAAGCCGGCGCTGGAAGCACCGTTGATGGGGTGGGCGCGCGGCAACCTCGATGACATGGAGCGGCAGCTCGCAGGGCTGGTGCATGCCGGTTTCCTGCGTGAAACGCCGGCCGACGCGCTCGCGCAGTATCCGCGCTACCTGAAAGCCATGCTGCTGCGCACCGAGCGGGCCAAGCGTGATCCCCCGCGAGACCAGGCCCGCATGCTGGAGCTGCATCCGTTCCTGGAGGCCTTGGAGCAGGGTCGCGGAAAGCGGCTGCAGGACCGGCCGCAGTGGCAGGCACTGCGTTGGGACATCGAAGAACTGCGCGTTTCCCTGTTTGCCCAGGAGCTGATCGGGCGCGGCGGTATTTCGGCGAAGAAGGTGGCGCAGCGCGCGGCCGAACTGCAGAAGCTGGGCTGACGCCAGGGCGTTCGGCCATGGCGCACACGTACTGCCTGAGGTGAAGCGGTGTTACTTGACCCGCTTCACCTTGGCGCGGGTGTTGACGCCCGGGATCTGCAGGAACCAGGCGCCGCTCACGGACGGGGCGATGGACACCTCAGCATCCTGGCGACGCACACCGGCCAGCGTGGCGCCGTCGGTCTGCTCCCAGCTCTGCCCGTTGGCGAGCACGTAGACGCGCCCTTGGGCGAATCCGCGGAACTCGCCCGGCAGCACGCTGACGATCGGCTCGCGGCTGCCAAAGTCGAAGAAGCCGCGGTTCTTCTCCACGACCTCCTTGCGGCCCTCTTCGCGTGCCACTTCCACCGCCGCTGCGGACGCGGCTTCGACCTTGCCCTGCAGCCAGCGGTTGAGCGCGCCCAGTTCATCGCGGCTCAATTTGTCCAGGCCGGCCGCCTTGAACTCGGTGGCGCTCATCTGGTTCTGCAGGTCGCCTTCAACCACGCGTTGCGCCAGCGCGGTGGACGATACGGCCAGCAGGGCGAGCGTACAGACGAGCAGGCGGGGGGATGGCAAGGACATGCGGCTTCTCCGTTGGATGGCTGGATTGTAGGGCAGGCGGTCATCCAGATGCGGCATCAGCAGATGCGGCACCGTTACGTACGGGGTCATTGTCCCTGAACGGGTGCGGCGCTAGTGTAGGTCGTACCTGTCTCAATCGTGATCTTCATCGTAGTGAACCGTGCTTCCGTACCCGGGCTGGATGCCTTGTTGAACCGCCCTTCCGCCGCCGTGGTCCCCGCGTCCCTGCGCGAGGCCTTGTTGGCGCAATCGAGCACGACAGACGCACACGGTGAGGGCGCGGCCAGCTGGTCCTTGCTGGGCGACACCTTCGACGCGCTGGCCCTGCTCTCGGCAGATGAGAGCGCGCTGGTGGCTGCGCTGCTGTTCGATCTGCCGAGCCTGCGGGCAGGTATCACGGCGCTGCCGTTGTCCCACCCCGCGGCCGTGCACGGTCTGCTGGATGGCCTCGATGCGGCCGATCAGGTATGGGCGCTGCACGCAGGTCGCGAGGCGGGGCGCAACAGCGAGGGCCTGCGTCGCCTGCTGCTGGCGATCATCCAGGACCTGCGCGTGGTGCCGGTGCTGCTGGCCCGCCAGTTGGCGCGCATGCGCGCCGCCGACAAGCTGGATGAAGAACAGCGCCGCGCGCTGGCCCAGCTGACGCGGGACATCCATGCGCCGCTGGCCAACCGCCTGGGTATCTGGCAGTTGAAGTGGGAGCTCGAGGATCTGGCGTTCCGCTACCTGGAGCCGGACACCTATCGCCGTATCGCGCGCGAAGTCGATGAAACACGCATCGCACGCGAGCGCTATGTCGAGAACGTCAAGAAGCTGCTGCAGCGCGATCTTGCGGCCAATGGCATCAAGGCGGAGGTCAGCGGCCGACCCAAGCACATCTACAGCATCTGGCGGAAAATGCAGAAGAAACGGCTGTCCTTCGATCAGCTGTATGACATCCGCGCGGTGCGGGTGATGGTCGAGGACGTGGGCGCCTGCTACGCCGCGTTGGGCGTGGTGCACGCGCTGTGGGCGCCGGTACCGAGCGAGTTCGACGACTACATCGCGCGGCCCAAGGCCAACGATTACCGGTCGTTGCATACGGCCGTGGTCGGACCGGAAGGACGCACCATCGAAGTACAGATCCGTACCCACGACATGCATGCGCAGGCCGAGCTGGGCGTCGCCGCGCACTGGAAATACAAGGAAGGCGGCAAGGGCGCGGAGAAAGCGTTCGACCGCAAGATCACCTGGATGCGGCAGTTGCTGGAGCAGGCCCAGGACGCACCGGGCGGCGAGCTGGCGGGCGCGTTGGACGCCGAACTCACCGAGGACCGGGTGTATGCGCTGAGCCCCAAGGGTGAAGTCATGGACCTGCCGCAGGGCGCCACACCACTGGACTTCGCCTACCACGTGCACACGATGGTCGGGCACCGCTGCCGCGGCGCCAAGGTCAACGGGCGCATCGTGCCGTTGACCTACCGCCTGCGCAGCGGCGACCGGGTCGAGATCCTGACGGCGAAAGAGGCCGATCCGCGCCGTGACTGGCTGTTGCCGGCCAATGGCTACCTGGCCAGCAACCGCTCGCGCGAGAAGGTGCGCAACTGGTTCCACAAGCTCGATCGCGCGCGCAACGTGCAGGCGGGGCGCGAATTGCTCGAGCGCGAGCTGAAGCGGTTGGGCCTGGGTCAGGCCGATCTGTCCAGCGTGCTGAAAAAGTTCCACGCCGACAGCAATGATGACCTGTACATCCAGGTGGCATTGGGCGACACCGGTCCCAACCAGGTCAGCCGCGCCCTGCTGGAAGCCGAGCGGGCCGCCAACCAACCGCCCGCCCCGCCGGCGTTGCCACGCCCGACGGCGCGACGCGAAGGCCTGGGAAAGAGCAACTTCACCGTGCAAGGGGTAGGCAACCTGCTGGTGCAGTTGGCCCGCTGCTGCCAGCCGGTGGCAGGCGAGCCGATCGTCGGTTACCTGACCCGCAGCCGCGGCGTCACCGTGCACCGTGCCGACTGCGCTGCCTTGGCGCGTCTGTCGGCTGCCAGCCCGCAACGCATCCTGCCGGTGGAGTGGGGGCGTGCAGGCAGCGGTTACGAGGTGGATGTGGTGGTCGATGCGGTGGACCGGCGTTGGCTGTTGAAGGACATCACCAACCTGATCGCGCAGGAAGAGGCCTATGTGCTGGATATCCACAGTGACAACGTCCGCGACAGTGGACGTGCGCACCTGCGGCTACGCCTGAAGGTCACTGACTTCGACCAGCTGTCGGCGCTGCTCGGCAAGATGGATGCCTTGCCGGGTGTCATGCATGCGCGGCGGCTGGGATGAGTTTCACGCTGCACCGGCTACGCTTGGCGCATGCACCGACCTCATCGCTCCGACAATCCGCATGCCCATGAGGCACTGGCGCGCGTGCGCCGTGAGGGGCGGTGGTGGTGGTTGCAGGCACGCCACACGCGTCGCATCTGGCGCTGGGCGCTGCTGGGAGCCGTGGTGCTGTTCGTGCTGCTGGCGGTGTTCCGCCGGCCGCTGGCGGACTGGTTCTGGGCCGAGCCACGCATCGAACAACTGATAGAACAGGGCGACCACGCCCTCGCGGCCGGCCGCCTGAGCGCGCCGGACGGAAGTGGCGCGCGTGAGTACTACCAAGCGGCGCTGGCGCTGGACAGCGATCGCGGTGCCGCCCGCGCCGGACTGGCGCGTACCGGTGATGCGGCCTTGCAGGCCGCACGCAGCGCACTGCAGCGCAATGCGCTGGACACGGCGGCGGAGGCGCTGCAGTTGGCACGCCAGCTGCAGGTGCCGCAGGCACGCAGCGATGCCATCGCCTTGCAGCTGCGTGAGCGGCGGGCGGCAGGGGCCGGGCTGGACGCATTGCTGCAGCAGGCGCGCACTGCGTTGGCGGCACACCGACTCGATGGGGATGCCGATAGTGCGTTGCCGATCGTCCAGCAGGTGCTTGAGCTGCGCCCTCAGGAACTGGCAGCGCTGGAACTGCGCGAGGATGCACTGAGCGACCTGCTGCTGCAGGCCAGGCAGGCGAGTGGGGAGGGCGAGGTGGTGCAGGCCGCCGATCTGGTGCGGCGTGCCCGCGGGTATGACCCCGGGCATGCCGATCTGCCTGCCAGCCAGGAGGCGCTGTCCCGCGCGCTGGAAACGCGCGTGCGGGCGACCGCCACGGCGCTGCGCCGGGGCCGCCTGGATGCGGCGGTAACGCAGTTCGCGCCGGCACTGCAGGCAGCGGCGGACGACGCGCTGGTCGCCGCAATGCGGGAGCGGATGGTTGCCGAGCTGCTGCAGGACAGCCGCGCGCGTGCTGCAGATTATGACTTCACCACCGCCCTGCAGCGGATCGACCAGGCTGCCGTACTTCGAGGCTCCCCCCGCGAGCTGGCATCCGCCCGGCAGGACCTCGAACGCGCTCGTGCGGCCCGCCATGCCATGCCACAGGCAAGCGGGGCCGGTACCGTGGCAGGAAAACGCAGATTGGACCGTCTGCTGTCCCAGGTGGCCGAGGCAGAATCCGAAGGACGTCTGATCTCTCCGCCGGGCGCCAGTGCCTACGACGCACTGCGTGAGGCGCAGGCACTCGCACCGGGTGATCGCCGCGTGGCCGCGGCCGCCGCACGCCTGCTGCCTGCCGGGCGTCAGTGCTTCGAGCAGGCATTGATGCAGAACCGGGTGGAGGCCGCAGGGGCGTGCCTGCAGGCATGGCAGGCGTTGGCCCCCGGGGGGGCCGGCATTGCCACGGCCAGGAACCGACTCGCCCAGCGCTGGCTCGCGGTTGGCAGCGAGCGCTTGGGGCGGGGCGACCTTGCCTTCGCCGAACATGCCGCCGCCCAGGCACGGCAGCTGCAGCCTTCACTGTCGGAGCTGACGGCCTTCGAGGCACGGGTGCAGCAGGCTGCTGGAGGGCGTTGAGGTCAATCGAAGAAAGTGCGACGGATTCCTTCCCGTGCGGCCTCCATCGAAAAGTGCTCTGTAACATTCGCGAGCCCACCTTCCGCCAGACGCTGCCAGAGGACCGGATCGCTATAGAGGCGTACGACCGCAGCCGCAAATGCCTCCGCGTCATCGGCGACCAGAGCATCTACTCCATCCACCAGGTGCATCCCCTCCACCGCACATGAGGTCCCCACCACGGGTTGGCCGTGGGCCATGCTCAGGTTGATTTTGCCCTTGACGCCGGCGCCAAATCTTAGCGGCGCTACAGCAATGCGCACGCTCGCCATGTAGGGCACTATGTCCTCGACAAACCCGTGCATTCTCACCCCCGGCTGTTGGCCAGCAAGGTCGAGCAGAGCGTTCGGTGCACCGGCCCCAATGCAGTGAAGTTCAACCGTAGGTAAGGCACGGCGAATCCTTGGGAACACGTCGGAAATAAACCATTCCATGGCGTCCAGATTCGGTGGATGACGGAAGCCTCCCACGAATACAAGGTCAGCCCGCTGAGCAAATGGCTCCCCTGGCCCCGCCACCTCATGCAGATTTGATATCAGCTCTACGTGGACGCCCGGTGCGTCCTGTTGAAGGTGGTCTCTTTCGGCAACGCTGACGAGAAGCGTGACATCGCAGCGCTGCATCACCTGAAGTTCGCTTAGACGTGTGCGTTCTGCGTTTCGCCGCATTGCAACATCCCCTGCGATCTGGGCGCCACGGCGTTCCCGCAGGTAGTGAAGATCGACGGTGTCGAACACGCGGCGGGCACAAGGCGCGAACTTCTCAAGCAGTGGAAGACATTCTTTGGCAAGGTGGTGACGTACCATCATGACCACGGCGAAGCGAGGCCCATGCACGCGTAGCCAACCAGCGATGCTGTGCAGATAGGGTGCATACCAGACCTCAACACCCATTTGTTGCAAAGCCTCGGTAGCTTGCCCGCCGTGCTCCCGTCTGGTGGGTACGAATACTACGTGCGCACCATTTTCGATCAACAATCTGATCAGATTGAACTGGCGAAGCGAAGCAGAATCGCGCTCCGGTCGTGGTACGTCCTCGTCAAGAATCAATATCTGCCGCTGGCCGGAGTGGAGGGCTCCAGGAGATGGGACTGTGCCGACAGGAAGTTGCTTCTGAAGATCGGTGGTCCACTTTTCCGAAAAACGCTGTTGGTTGCGCACCTGATAGGACTTCACGCCAGCGCGCGTGTCGGTGCCATTGCTGGTGCCTTCGTCGTGGATAACCCGACTATGCGGTTGAACCAGGACCCGGCGTCCCATCGCACGAACCTGGAACGCCAGATCCGTATCCTCGTAGTAAGCCGGCCGATAGCGAAGATCGAATCCCCCAATGCGGTCCCACAGCTCCCGCTGCACCATCATTGCTGCGCCGGAACCGTAGTCGGTATCGCGCAGGCTGGCAAAACGAGGGTCATCGGCGGATTCGAATCGGCCATAACTCCAGCCGCTACCGTCGGCGAATATGATGCCACCAGATTCCTGCAATCGGCCGTCCGGGTAAAGCAACTGTGCGCAGACAAGTCCTGCGTCAGGCAGCTTTTCAAAAACATCGAGCAGTGCGTCCAGCCATCCTGGTTGAGGCACCGTGTCATTATTCAACAGGGCAACGTACTGCCCTCGAGAACGTCCGACGCCGTCGTTGCACGCTTCTATGAATCCTCCGTTGACAGCTCGCTTTTCATAGCGGAGGCCAGCAACGTTGGGCAGCTGCTCCGGAGTGGCATCTGTGCTTCCGTCGTCGATGACAAGAACTTCACAGGCGACTCTTGGCGGATGTGCGGCCAGCGCACGCAGGCAGGCGAGCGTATGATCGATATGGTTGTAGACGGGAATGACAATGCTGACGACAGGCTGCGCGCTGAACGGTAGACTGAATGTCTGAAATGCTGCATTCGGTGGCATGTAAAGAGCGCGCATGGGCGGCCCAGCCGCAGGCCTCGCGTGAACCGTCACCCGCTGCCATGTAGCACGCCATCCCCGTGCACGCAGGCTTGAGCCGGCCCGTCGTGTCAGTCCAAGCAGACGATGCAGGGTTGAAAGGGCCTGGGCCCACGATATGGTCACTCCGGCGCAACTCCAGCTTAAGCACGAAAAACGTTCGCGGCCACTTCCCGCGTCGCTGCGGTAGACTCGCCCAACCCTATATTGTCGCATGCCTGTGCCCCGACGCTACGATTCCGACGACATCGACGATCTCGACGACGACAACGAGACCGGACCTTCGCCCTGGCGCCGCCGCGTGATCACGTGGGCCATGGCCGCCGTGGCCCTCGGCCTTGGCTTCCTGATCCCGTACACGGTTTACCTGAATCACCAGGTCACCCAACGCTTTGGCGAGCTGCGCTGGCAGATCCCCACGCGCGTCTATGCCCGACCGCTGGTGTTGCTGCCGGGGAAGGCGATGGACGCGGCGACACTGAAGACGGAGTTGGCCGCCTCGGCGTACCGTGACGATGGCAACGGCAAAGCGCCTGCCACCTACACCGTGCAGGGCACGCGCTTCACCATCTCCAGCCGCGGCTACAACGATGTGGACGGTCGCGTTGCCCCACGTCGGGTCGAGCTGAGTCTTTCCGGCGGTACGATCACCTCGCTCCGCGATCCTGACAGCCGCAAGGCGCTCAAGGCGGCCCGGCTGGACCCCGCTCGGATTGCCACGCTGTACGGCCAGAAGCAGGAGGAGCGTCGCCTGATCCGCATGGAAGAGGCGCCCGACCTGCTGGTCACCGGCCTGCAGGCGGTGGAAGACAAAGACTTCAACCGGCATCACGGCATTGATCTGTCCGGCATCGCGCGCGCCGTCTGGGTAACCGTGCGGTCGGGCGGACAGAGTCGGCAGGGTGCGTCGACGTTGACCCAACAGCTGGCGCGCAGTGGCCTGCTGGGTATCGGCAAAGAGCAGACCATCACCCGCAAGTTCAACGAGGTACTGTTCGCGCTGATCATGGAAGCGCGCTACGACAAGCGCACGATCTTCGAGGCGTACCTCAACCAGGTCTATCTCGGCCAGCGTGGCAGCCAGGCCATCCATGGCATGTCGTCGGGTGCGGAGTTCTGGTTCGGGCGCGATCTGTCCTCGCTGGAAAGCGAGCACATCGCGCTGCTGATCGGGCTGGTCAAAGGACCGTCTTTCTATGACCCGCGGCGTAACCCGGAACGCGCCCTCGACCGACGCAACTTCGTTCTCGGCAAGTTGCACGAGGCGACGCTGATCGATGACGCCGAGTACCAGCGCGCCGTCAAGGCACCGCTCGGCGTGCCGGAAAACCCCGGCCTGGTGGCCGCGAACCGTTTCCCGGCCTACGTCGATCTGGTGCGCCGCCAACTGGGGCATGACTACCCTGAGTCGGTACTGCAGGGCGCCGGCATGAGCGTGATGAGCGGCATGGCACCGTCCGCGCAGGCGTATGCCGAAGGGGCTGTGACCCGCACCGTCAAGTCGCTGGAAAACAAGCGTCGGCCGGAAATCCAGGCGGGACTGGTGCTGACCGATGT
Organism: Stenotrophomonas sp. CFBP 13725; assembly: GCF_014841935.1. Lineage (NCBI taxonomy): Bacteria > Pseudomonadati > Pseudomonadota > Gammaproteobacteria > Lysobacterales > Lysobacteraceae > Stenotrophomonas > Stenotrophomonas sp. CFBP 13725. Next base: position 482,295 of record NZ_JACYUV010000003.1, read on the forward strand.
GCACAACGGCGACGTGCTGGCGGTGGTCGGCGGCCGCGACGTGGCTGCCCCCGGTTTCAACCGCGCCATCGAAGCGCAGCGGCCGGTGGGCTCCCTGCTGAAGCCGTTCGTGTACCTGCTGGCATTGGCGCAGCCGGATCGGTACTCGCTGGCCAGTTGGGTGGATGACTCCCCGGTGACCGTGAGCCTCGGCCGCAACCGCAACTGGTCGCCCGGCAACGCCGACAACCGCAGCCATGGCACGGTACGGCTGATCGATGCGCTGGCGCATTCCTACAACCAGGCGACGGTACGCGTGGGCATGCAGGTGGGGCCGGAGCGCGTCACCCAGTTGATCCATGTACTCGCCGGCATCAAGGCCGACTCCAATCCATCGGTGATCCTGGGCTCCACTGACCAGAGCCCGTACGCGATGGCGCAGCTGTACCAGTTTCTGGCCTCCGGCGGCGAGATCCAACCGCTGCACGCGGTGCGTGGTGTGCTGGACCCGCAGGGCAAGCTGCTCAAGCGTTATGACAAGACCCCGGCACCGGCACAGGAGGGTGACTCGATTGCCGCCAACCTGATCAGCATCGGCCTGCAGCAGGTGGTATCCAGCGGCACCGCGCAGCGCTTGAATGCCGATGGCCTGGGCCGTTTGCAGGCGGCGGGCAAGACCGGCACGTCCAATGACGGTCGCGACAGCTGGTATGCCGGCTACACCGGTGACCACTTGGCGGTGGTGTGGATGGGCAACGACCAGAACGAGCAGACCGGCCTGTTTGGCGCGACCGGTGCGATGCGGGTCTGGTCGGGCATCTTCTCGCGCCTGCCGACGGCGCCGCTGAAGGTCAGTGGCAAGGGCGTGGACTGGCAGTACGTTGATGCCACCGGCAGCAGCGCCACCGATGAAACCTGCCCGGGTGCGCGACGCTTCCCGTTCGTGGTGGGCTATGCACCGGCCTATGCGCCGTGCACGCCACCGGCGGCGTTGCCGGAAGAAGGCGGCGAGGGCGAGGGCGGTGGCTGGCGCAGCTGGTTCGGTCTGGATCCCAAGCCGGAGGCGACTCCGCAACCTGCCGCGCAGCCGGCTCCTACGACGTCCCCGAGGTAACTGTCATGACCTTCCGTAACCTGCGTGTTTCCCTGCTCTGCGCGGCGCTGTGCGCATCGCTGGCCGCCTGCGTGACCGCGCCGCCGCCGGTTGTTGCGCCCGTGGACACTACGACCCCTGCACAGCGCATGGCCGCCGTGGAAAAGATCGCCGGTCACGACGACAAGGAACTGTCCGTACAACCGCTGCGCGATCCGCAGGTGGACGACCTGCGCCAGAGCGCCCAGGCCGCGCGTCAGGCGAACGACCTGGCAGGGGCGGCTGGCCACCTGGACCAGGCGCTGACATTGGTGGCGGAAGATCCGGCGGTGCTGCAGGAGCGTGCCGAAGTCGCGTTGCTGCAGGGCCAATGGGCACCGGCCGAGCAGTTCGCACAGCAGGCCATACAGCTGGGGTCGAAGACCGGACCGCTGTGTCGGCGCCACTGGGCGACCATCGAACAGGCGCGACTGGCGCGTGGTGAGAGCGAAAACGCAGTATCGGCGCATGCGCAGATCGAGCGCTGCACCGTGCCGGGCATCATGCGCTACTGAGGTTGGCGAACGGGTGGCACCCCCTCGCGGGTGGCTCTCAAGCTTGAGCTGAGCTTGGGCCGGGCGGTGGGGCTGGGCGGGGGACGGCAAGGGCCGCTCCTGCGTGCCTCGTTTCGCGCCATCCATGGCGCTCAACGCCCCCGCCCAGCCCCACCGCCCGGCCCTCTGACAGGTTCCGTGGCCGCCAGCCGCGTAATAAAGAAAAAGGAAAAGCGGTAGCGCCGACCCGTGGTCGGCGAGCGCAGCGGGCCGTTGGCGGGAACATTCTGCCGAGCACGGCTTTGCGCGACCGCAGGCCGCATTGACCTATCTGGTGGAAGGAGCCCCTGAGTCAGGGGCGGCCGCGAAGCGGCGGGGTGTGGGTGCTGGTGGGACGGGGCCCGCGGTTTGCGAAGCAAAGCGTGGGAGCGGCAGCGCGAATGCGATGACGTGGACCCGGGCGCCGCTCGGCGAAAAAAACCGCCAGCCGGTATCCTGTGGAGGTTGATGAAGCCTGATCTTGTCCATGCCAGCCGCGAGGCGCTGAGCGAGGGTGGGGCACTCGCCTCCCACGTGGATGCGTTCGTGCCGCGTCCAGCGCAACTGCGCCTCACCGAAGCGATCGCCGAGACGCTGCAACAGCGTGACCTCTTGTTGGCCGAGGCCGGTACGGGTACCGGCAAGACCTATGCGTATCTGGTTCCGGTGCTGCTGTCGGGCCTGAAAACCATCATCTCCACCGGCACCCGCGCGCTGCAGGACCAGCTGTACCACCGCGACTTGCCGCGCGTGCGCCAAGCGCTGGGGGTGGGCCATCGCAGCGCGTTGCTGAAAGGCCGCTCGAATTATCTGTGCCGTTACCGCCTGCAGCAGGCACGTGGTGAGCCGCGGTTCTCCACACCCCAGCAGGCGGCAGAGTTCCAGCGCGTGCTCGCCTGGTCCGGACGTACCCGCCACGGTGACATGGCGGAGCTGGAAGCCTTGGCCGATGACTCGCCGCTGCTGCCGATGGTCACCTCCACCGTCGACAATTGTCTGGGCACGGAGTGCGCGTTCTACGACGACTGCTTCGTGGTGCAGGCACGGCAGCGGGCGCAGGCTGCCGATGTCGTCGTGGTGAACCATCATCTGCTGTTGGCTGACCTGGCGCTCAAGCAGGAAGGCTTCGGTGAACTGCTGCCGGGAGCGGAGGCGTTCGTCATCGACGAGGCGCACCAGTTGCCCGAGCTTGCCGCGCAGTTCTTCGGCGAAGGCTTCGGCATGCGGCCGTGGCAGGAGCTGGCGCGCGACTGCCTGCTGGAGTCACGCAGCGTGGCAGGTGCGCAGGCATCGCTGCAGGCCCCGGCCGGCGCACTGGAGCACGCGCTGCAGGATCTGCGCACGGCGATGGATGGCTTGCCGCCGCGTGGCACGCAGTGGCGTGCGCTTGCGGTGCCGCAGGTGCGTGATGGATTCGATGCGGTGATGAGTGCGCTGCATCTGCTGTTGCAGGTGCTGGACACGCTGCGCGAAGCATCCGCTGGCCTCGATGCCTGTCATGCGCGTGCGCGCGAGGCGGTGTCCCGCCTGACCCGGTGGCTGGGCGACGATGCGCCACTGCTCGACTTCGACGCCGAGCCGGAGCCGCCGTCCGCGCCTGCGGCGGACGTGCTCTGGTATGAGCTGACCCCGCGTGGATTCCGCTGCCAGCGCACGCCGATGGATGTCTCCGGCCCCCTGCGTGAACACCGTGAGCGCACTATGGCCGCCTGGATTTTCACCTCGGCCACGTTGACGGTGGGGGGCGGCTTCGAGCATGTCATCCAGCGGCTGGGGCTGGACGATCCGCGTACGCTGCTGCAGGCCAGCCCCTTCGACTGGCCGCGCCAAGCGCTGTGCTATCTGCCCGAGGGCTTGCCGGATCCTGCGGCACGCGGCTTCGGTACCGCCCTGATCGCTGCGCTTCGGCCGGTGCTCGAGGCTTCTCACGGGCGCGCGTTCCTGTTGTTTGCATCGCACCGTGCGCTGCGCGAAGCGGCCGAAGCGCTGCGCGGTGCGCCGTGGCCCTTGTTCGTCCAGGGTGAGGCGCCCCGCGCGACGCTGCTGCAGCGCTTCCGCGAATCGGGCAATGGCGTGTTGCTGGGATCGGCCAGCTTCCGCGAAGGCGTGGACGTGGTCGGCGATGCGCTGAGCGTGGTGGTGATCGACAAACTGCCTTTCGCCGCACCGGATGACCCCGTGTTTGAGGCGCGCCTGGATGCGATCCGTACGCAGGGCGGCAACCCGTTCCGCGACGAACAACTGCCGCAGGCGGTGATCGCACTGAAGCAGGGCGTGGGGCGCTTGATCCGCAGTGAAACCGACCGTGGGGTACTGGTGCTGTGTGATCCGCGCCTGCTCAACCGGAGCTATGGTCGGGTCTTCCTGGATTCGCTGCCGCCGTTCCGCCGCACCCGCGCGCTGGCCGATGTGCAGGCCTTCTTTGCGCCACAATGGACGCCTCCGGCGGCACAGGCTGACGATCCCCCGGGCACGCCCCTCTCTTTGTTCTGACCGCTGACCCCACGATGAAACTGCTCGCTTTTGAACTGTCCACCGAAGCCTGTTCCGTTGCCGTCCATGTGGACGGTGCGGTGCTGCAGCGCTTCGAGATCGCACCACGACGGCATGCCGAACTGGCGCTGCCGTGGGCCGAGGCGCTGTTGGCGGAGGCCGGCATCGCGCGTTCGCAGCTGGACGCGATCGCGCTGGGGCGCGGTCCGGGGGCATTCACCGGTGTCCGGCTGGCGATTGCGATAGCACAGGGCGTGGCGCTCGCACTGGACCGGCCACTGCTGCCGGTTTCCACGCTGCAGGCGCTGGCGCTACGTGCGCCGGCGGATGCGCAGCACATCCTGGCCGCGATCGACGCCCGCATGGGCGAGGTGTATGTGGCCCGATACCACCGCGTCGACGTCCTGCCGCAGTTGCAGGACACCGAGCGCGTGTGTCCGCCGCAGGCCGTGTCGGTGCCTGCCGGCCTGCGCTGCTTTGGCGTGGGCACCGGGTTCTCGGCCGCCGATGGCGCGGTGCCGACGTTGCTGGGCGGTACGCTGAGCGGCGTGGACGCAACCGCGTTGCCACAGGCATCGGATGTGCTGGCACTGGCGTTGCCGATGCTGGCACGGGGCGAGGCGGTTGCGCCGGAACGGGTGGAACCGGCCTACCTGCGCGACAACGTGGCGTTGACCCTGGTGGAGCAGCAGGCGCTGCGTGCGTCCAAGCTGAAGTAGGTCGGCGAACGGGTGGGACCCCCTCGCGGTTGGCTCTGACAGCAGGTTGCTTGCTTGGGGCCGGGCGGTGGGGCTGGGCGGGGGACGGCAAAAGCTGCATCCATGCAGGCCTCGTTTCGCGCCATCCATGGCACTCAACGCCCCCGCCCCGCCCCACCGCCCGGCCCCCTGACAGGCTCCGTGGCCGCCAGCCGCGTAATAGAAAAGAAAAGCGGTAGCGCCGACCCATGGTCGGCGAGCGCAGCGGGCCGTTGGCGG